>NZ_FQUF01000031.1 GCF_900129085.1 Atopostipes suicloacalis DSM 15692 | reverse complement strand
CTATATATTCTTTTACTTCTTTTTGATAACCATTAATCGTTTTAATTTGAGTGGTTGTTCCTCTATTAATTTCACGGGTAACGGTTGATCTGTCTCTATCTAATAAACGAGCAATCTCCGACTTGCTTTTTTCTTCTTTCAGCCATCTCTCTATATCTTCTCTTTCAGTTTCGTTCAAATGTGTATAAGTCTTGATCTTTTTTGTGTTAGAATTTAATTTGGACATGAAGATTCTCCTTACTTTTGTGTAGTGACTAAAGTATAACAAATCTTCATGTCTTTTTTTGTTTCTAACTGGTGCACTTCAGTTTACAATACACCCTATTTTCCTAACTATATAATAATATCGGTTTTATTTTCTAATGTTTTAAGGAATGTAACGTTTATTTCTAATAAATATCTATAAACGTTTCCCTTTGCTTTTATCTCTAATTTGAAGTATTCTATATTTATTAAATAGTCTGAGGGGATTTTAGTGGAACAAAATTTTGAGATTGAGTTTAAAAACTTGTTGACAAAAGATGAATATCTAGGACTTTTGGATAAAGAATTTCCAGATAATTCTAACCTAAGAAGTAAAAAAGCAATCTATCAAGCAAATTATTATTTTGATACTTCAAATAAAGATTTGAAGAAACAAAATTCCGCTTTACGGGTTAGAATCACAGATTCAACTAATGAAATGACTTTAAAAGTACCTTATCAAGGTTTTTTAATGGAAAATAATCTCCATTTGAGTAATAATAAAGCTTCAGAAATCATAAATAATAAACAAATTGTATTATCCTCTTTTAATTCTCCAGATAATGATTTTTCATTTTTAGATCAAAAAATTAAAGATTCCACTTTTTATCTATTTAATTCATATCAGACAAAGCGTTTTGAAAAATCGGTTAAGAATCACTTAATCGTATTAGATGAGACTACTTTTCAAAATGGTGTCATTCACTATGAACTGGAAGTTGAAAGTAATGATGAAGATGAAGGAAGAAAATTTTTTGAATCGATTTTAAGAACGTACGGGGTCCCTATTCGAAAAGCAAGTCCTAAAATTCAACGTGCGGAAAAAAATCAGTAGGTACTTTTATTTCAGTGTTTTAGCTATAAGATGCAATTTGATTCTATTATAAAAAAATTTCTGTTAGGCTTAAATTATAAATACAATGTGTATTTAAATCATAATTATGTAGGTGTGTTGATAATGAGCAGTCAATTGATCGAGATTTTTCTTTTCGTTGACCCGCTAGGAAAACGATGCAACAACGCGAGGAAAATCATTAGTAAATTTAAAACAGAACGTCCAGAAAGAATTAAAGTTCGTGTGATTCCTATGGTAAATTTCAGTAAAGTTTACCGCCACACACGTCGACAAAGTGTATCATTGGATTCTTCCATCGTCGATCAAAACAATCAATTTTCTAACAATACCTATCAAGCTTGCTTAGCTTTTCATGCGAGTGCTATGCAAGGAAAAAAGATGGCACATAAGTTTTTAGAAGTTCTACAAGAGCAAGTTGTCGAGGAAGGCCTTCCTTATACAGATGAATTGATGTACAGTATTGTTAAAAATATTGGCTTAGATGTAGAAATGTTTACCGAAGATTACGAATCCGAATTGACCGAGAAAATCTATAAAAAGAACTTAAACATTGCCGCAGAAATGAAAGTGAAAAGCACCCCTTCATGTATCATTTTTAAAGATGATGATGAAGAGGAAGCTATCCGATTAAATAAAGAAATTGAAAAAGAGATTCTGCATTCTTTATGCGGAATTGATAATTCACTTAAACCAAAAGCCGATGATGACGAAGTGTCGAAGGAAAGTAAGTTAGAAAAGAATGTATTGAAGTTAAAATGATGTAAATTACTATAATTTACAAAACACGCTCCGTTTTCTCAATTAGGAAAATGGAGCGTGTTTCTTTTTAATTAAAAAAATTAAGATCTTGTGAATACTGATTTCCAGTTGTGATATCGTACATTAATAGTGAATAATCTTTTAAAATTTGCGTCGCTTCAGCATTTAGCTCATCTCTCGAATATAATAATGTTGTACTATCTTTTTCGAGATACATCCTTTTATCGACTACTGGTAACTGTCCCTGTAATTCTTTTAGTAGTGCCTCATAGGGTGTAATCTTAATATCAAGAATATCTGTTATATAGTTACTTAAATAAGCTGGACTAATTAGGTTTATTTCACTATCTAAATCAGTTTCATTACTATAAACAAAAAACGGAGTTTCATATAGCGTTTTTTCTTCATTGTTTTTTAGTACATCCCCTCCATAAAATCCAGGCAAATGATCTCCCCAAAATATTAATAAAATGGGTTCTTTAAAATTATCAATTTGTTTAATGAATGATTTTAAAGCTCTATCACTATTCTCTAAATCTTGGAAGTAAGCATTGGCTTCTTCTGGATTACCACTACCTTCTACTTCAAAATCTACCTCATCATATTTTTCTTGATAGCTTGTATGATTTTGCATAGTAACTAAATGAATAAAATCAGGATTAGTAGAGTTTTCTATCACATCAAATATTTCTCGATAAGCTGATTGATCAGAAATATATCGATGCGTCTCTGAAACTTTATCTGTATATTTCATGTTATCTTGATGAAGAAATTCATCAAATCCCAGGTTTTTATACACATCATTTCTTCTATAAAAAGTAGAAATGTATGGATGAACCGCTGTTGTCTTATAGTTTAAAGATTTCAATCTCTTAGCCACAGATGGAAAATTTATCATTTGTGTTGTTAGTTGTATATAGGGTGATGTAATTTGAGAAGCAAAAGGTTCCATAAGAAAACCAGTTAATACTTCAAATTCATTTGTAGCAGTACCACCACCAAAGTTTGGTGCTAAAATATTTCCAGTTAAAGTATTTTTAATTATCTCTCTATAATTTATAAGTGGATCTTTATCGCTATCTATTCCTACTAAATTAAAAGGATCTGAAAAGCTTTCATTCATTACAAATAAAATATTTGTGTCTAAATCACTACCACTTTTACTTTTATTTGTCTGTTGAGAAATTTCAAAATATTTTTCGTAAATATCTTCTATTGCACTTTTAGAATAATTTTCTGGCATATTCATAGGTGGAGCTTTCAAGTTAGATAAAAAACCTGCTACAAAACCATTATCCGAATAGTTTTTGCTCTGATTATAGTCTACCCAGTGAACATGATTGTTATACATTGCTTTTACTTTATTATCAGGATAATTAAATCTTCCGATATAAAATATTAAATAAAGAGATCCTATTCCTCCAAGGATTCGGAGAATAATTTCTTTTTTTGGAATGGATGAATTCTTACTTTGTTTTACTATATATTTATAAAATACAAACAAGAAAATTAATAGCGTTACGAAAATTAGTATTAGAAAAAATGCTTTTTTAATTCCTATCATCGCCATTAAAGAAGGTAATTCTCTTATCATATAAAATTCATTAGGAAATAATGGTTCTGCTCTGAGTAGGTTTTTATATCTTGTTATTGTTCCAATAATTCCTGCAAGGGTAATAAGTATTGTCCCTCCAAGAAAAGAACTACCAAATAATGAAGACAATAAAATATAAAATACAAATAAAATACCTGCCCCTAATAAGAATACTTCTGTCCGAGTCTCAAGCATTACTCTACGTGCTACTTCAAAATTATAGTTATAAAATAAAAAATCAATTATAAAATGTGATAATAAAGAACTAACAATTCCAATAACTAACCAAATAAAGATTTTTTTGTAATTATTAATTTTTTTCAAGAGAATCTCCTTATCTTTTAATGTAACTGTTTAGCCTTAATTGTATAGTACTACACAAAGATTGTAAATAAATTTTATATTTAATGATAAAACGATTAACATAAAAAATTTCCAATTTACCATTAATGTAAAGTTTTTTGAATAGATTGCTTAAGAAAATAAAATAATATGCTCCTCAAAAGTTAGCGTAATTTCTAGCCTTTGAGGAGCATTTTAGATTTATTTAACTTCTTTACTGAGTAAAGACTGCTCGTATATTTAAATCATTAGATGGAACTATCTCAGTACTTTGTTCTTGAGCATCGATTCCTTCCCAATGAGAAAATTCGTAGCCTTCTTTTGCGACGGCTTCTACGGTGATTGGAATATCTTTAAAGTACGTTCCAGACCAAGTAGTTGTAGTCGTATTTCCTGGTAGTTCAGAATTAATATCAATCGTATTTAATCGAACATAACCCATATCATTTTCATTTTCTATACTCACAGTAATTGTATTATCAATGTCGAATTCATCCATAATGAATCCTCGTAATGTTTTTGGCCGTTCTTTAGAGAAAGTATATTTATTATCTATAAACATTTTCCATTCATCTACAGACTCAATAGCTCCCCACCGATCAATTTGATGTGGTATTTCATTTTCCAAATCTTGAGACATTTCATCAATTTTCTGGCTAGTTACTTTTTCTGAAAAATAACTGTTCATTAAATCATTCATTCGATTTAAAAAATCATTTTTAAATTCTTGATTACTCATTAGTGATCGAAAAAGGAAATTTGGCCAAGTTTGTGTACCAGTACGCCCATCATATTCATCCATTACATAATCTATCGTGTTGTGCAAATGATTTATAGGGTATGGTTTTGCGCCAAAGGGTTCATCTGAATAATAAAAACCATGATCCGTATCAAATAAAAGCCAACGCCAACGTCCATCTTGACCATAAGGAGCATCTTTTTCATAATTATCAGTAGTCTTCCGCCAAAATTTAATGTTGTTATGTGGCCAATCTCTGTTTCCAAAAAATATTTCTGCTGCAAAATAATCTCTAAAATTTTCTGTATCCATTAAGGTTTGGATATATTTAAAATTCTTCTCTTTTTCAAGTCCATTTTCTTGAATATATTTAATCATATTTCGATAATGGTACGTATCCGAATTTCCGCCTCTATATAACGAGCCGTCGTACTCTAAAATCGCTAAATCATTTTTATCAATATTATAGTGTGTCTTAAGATAGTATTCATCAAATCTTTCTCGAATATTTTGAACTCCATAGTACTCACCATTCAAGAAGACAATCGCTGGTCGATAAGCTTGCGTATCCACGGTGCCAAAAGGCTCTACTAATGATTGCATCAGTCCATCATTAAACATCGTCTGACTCCAATCATTTCCGGAGTTTCTTAATAACAGTCGCTTAAATTCTGTTAGAGTTCCTTCACCATTCATCTTTTCTAGCCCATTAAAGAAATCATAAGCCATATAATTTTCCGTATCGTATTCACTTTTTGCGTATAATCTTAAAGATTTTTGGACATATCCTCTACTTGCACCCCCATGAATTCTCACACCTAATTCTTGTTCCAGTGCTAGGTTCCCACCTGTTTCAAAGAAATCTAAGTGTACCGGTCGTTCCCAGTCACTTCCGCGATTTGTAGCATTTTCATCAGTATAAATTCCAATTTCTTCATCGAATAAATTGTCTGGGTCGGTGACTAGAGAAAATACGGGTAAATCGAAGCGTTCATCCATATTTTCATTCACAAAATAAGACTTTGTGATTGTCTCGCTCATGGTATTATTTTCTGAGAGTGCTTTTGCACGTACAACGGTCATTGTGTTGTCATCTTTTGTTTCTATTTGGATCGGTTCTTCATAAACTGGAGAATTCAAAGTTGGCTCTGAACCATCCAAGGTATAATAAATGGTATTCTCTTCTGAGTTTTCTGCTATTTCTAATTCAAACTCTTTATCATAAAATCCAGATTCTTTAGATAACTCAGGGGCTTCTAAAGTGTAAAGCATTCTTTTAGGTCGAACTTCTCCTTGAAGGGCACCTTTTTGCCGTAATCTTACAATGATATTAGGATCAATACTTTCAAACCCTGTGTCAATGGCATTAAACCTTTGAAGTTTGGTTAGTTTCTTTAAAAATTCACCGTTATCATCAATGGGGACATCGCGCATAATTAGTGTTTCTAAATTGACTAGTTCACTAATGGGTTCTAACGAAGTAATTTCTGAATCTGAATGAATATTCAAATAGGTTAATCGGCTTAGATATTTAATCGGTTCTAAGGATTCTATTTTGTTGTCTCTTAGATTTAACTTTTTTAATCGGGTTAGGGTTTCAAGTGGTTCAATATCTGTAAATTTATTTTCTCTAAGGTCTAATTCAGTAAGTCTTCGTAGATTAGAAAGTGGTTCTAATTCTTCAATATGGTTATCTCTTAACTCTAACTTTCTTAAAGAAACCATCTGTCCCAGCATAGAAACATCTGATAATCTTGTTCCTTTGCCTTCTTCATCGCGTTTTACGTTGTGGCGAAGACTGAGGTCTCGAATATTTAAAAATAGAATATCTTCAAAATCAATTTCATCTAGATCCGTTATTTCATTGTTTCGCAGGCTTAAAGTTTCAAGTTTGGTTAAATTTTTGAGTGGTTCGACGCTTTTGACAAAATTATCTTCTAAATTCAAATCTTTTAACTCAGGTAAAGCTTCAATTCCTTCCAAGCTTTCTATCCCATATCCTGTTGCGTCAAGCACCTGCAACATTTCAACGTCTTTAGGTTCAAGGGTTCCTTCTTCTTGATCAATTGCATCGCGAACCGCTTGTTCTAAACCTGGATCTTCAAAGTCAACGGCAGAATTAGTCGGTCGAAAAGACCCTACAAGAAGGAAAATAGATAAAAGTATAAGTAATAAACTCATGATATTAAATAATGTATAGTTTTTTTTCATAATTCCTCCTGTTCCATTGGCTTAATATCGTAAGGATCCATCATGATCTAATATGGAGACATTAAATATGGAATTTAATGAGCCAATTTCTCTCACTAAGCCCTCTCCATCGTCTGTTTGGATTTCATAAATGACATCTAAACTACCTTTATTGAGGTTTCTAGATTTTATAGTATAGTAAATGCCATTTTCATCTAAGAGTTCATTTAATTCAGGTTCAAATTCTTGGTTTTCACCATTGACGACAAGTAATCTTGGCGCTTCTTTCAACTCTAGTTGATCTAATGTAAATAAGGCAATCGTTACAATTACCGCCGTCATAATGGCCAGACCATAGATTTCTGTCCCCCGAGATAATTCCCGTCGTAATCGCCCAAAAAGTAAAGGCTAAATCCATCGGGTCCTTTAAAGCGGTACGGAATCGAACAATCGATAAAGCACCTACCTCCCTAATGACACGACTAAGTTCGCCTGCATCGCTACCACAATAGCGGCAGTTAAAATCGTGATGACAGGTAAGGTTATATTAAAACTTTTTGAATAAAAAGACTCTTTCGAAATCATTCGATAAACGAAAAAGATATAAAGACTCATTAAGGTTGCGAATAATAAAGCAAATAACATCCTTCTATATGACATTCCAGCACTTCTAGTTAAAAAATCGACAATATCTGTTACCAAGCAAATCCTTCTCCTTCTGTTTGTAAGTGACTAAAGTAAAATTTTGAAAATGTAGTTCTTTCTAATTGACCAGTTTCGATGGTTTGAGCGATGAATTCTGGTAGAATCCCATCATATTTGACCTCAAATACGTGTTGATTTGCAGGTAACAAAGGGGTTTTAGGAATCTCATCTTCTAAAAACAAATCGAATTGATGGGAGTATGAAATATTTCGATCAAACGTAATCCGAATATTTCCCGTATCATAAACAAACGCACTTCGTTCATATTCGACAATCACACTCGGTCTTAATAAATGCATCTGCATATCTAGATATAGCATTCTAAGGGGCCTCGGATCCTTGGGATTGAAACGTAGCGTTCTATTTATAATCTCATTATATTTTTCTATAGAAAGTGTGCAACTTTCTTTAAAATTTCTATCTTTTAATTTGTGTTTGATTTCTAATCGAATGAACGCTTTCGGATCGTCATAAACACGAATTCGATATTTCTTTCTTTCCTCGACCCCTGCATCATTTTCACGATAAGATTTTCGTTCATACGTATCAAAATACATACTGCGAATCCTATAAGAATCATCTTTTTGATGACTGTCATGAAAAAGAATTGGGTTTAATTTTCTTTGCATAATTTGCAGGGTAGATTCATCGACTAAAAATTTTTGTTCATTTCTATACACTGTAGCACCTCCTCTATGCTCTTTTATTTATTTGCTGAAGACCTTTTTACAGGCTAAAAAAGAAATTACAGAACGAATAATTTCTTTGTCCGTTATATTTTCTTTTCTCTACTCGCTTAATTGTTAAGTAATCAATAAAATATAATGCTTCCAATTAAACATTATAGCCCATAATTAGAATAAATCTAGGTTTTTCGTAAATATTATGTAAAGAATGTTACAAGAAATTGTGAAGAAGTTAGGACTTAATTTTATAAGGGACAGACGGCTTGGACGCGAAAGCTAACATTGGCGTCCAAGACTCCCCTATCTTGGACACATAGGTGGAAGTTCACGTCCAAGCGCTCACTTTTCAGCATTTCTCAGACGCGAAACGGGCTTTTCGTGTCCAGCCTCTCCCCATTCTGGACGTCAACTGGGCTGTTCGCGTCCAAGCGGCATCTTCTTTGGCACATAAAAAGGATACATTCGATTTGACTGTATCCTTTTAGTGTTTATTTACTTTTGATTAAAGTTCTTCTACGATTTCTTCTAATTGATTGAGTCGATCTTCGAAGACTTTCATGGCGCGTTCGATATAGTCTTTATTGGTCATGTCGACGCCTGCTTTTTTCATGACTTCGATTGGGAAGTCACTGCTTCCTGCTTTTAGATAAGTGAGATAATCTTCTAAAGCATTTTCTTCTTTATTAATGATTCGGTCGGCCAAGGCTGTAGCTGCACAGAACCCAGTTGAATATTGATAGACATAATAATTCATGTAGAAGTGAGGGATTCTGGCCCACTCTAATTCAATGCCTGCAGTATTTTCAACGGCTGGTCCATAATATTTATCGTTGACTTCTCCGTATTTTTCACTTAAATAATCTGCAGTTAATGGTGTGCCCGCTGCAGCTTCTTCGTGTGCCCAATGTTCGAATTCTGCAAATTGGGTTTGACGGAAGACGGTTCCTTTAAAGCCATCTAAGTAGTGATTTAAAATTTGCGCTTTTTGTTCGTTCGATGTGGCATGTTCTAATAAATAATCGGTTAATAAGTTTTCGTTAGTGGTTGAAGCAATCTCAGCTAGGAAAATCGAATAGTCTCCGTAAACATAAGGTTGATTATTTCTTGTAAAGTAACTATGGGCACTATGTCCTAATTCATGAACCAAAGTATATAAGTGATTCAATGAGTCATGCCAGTTTAATAAAATATAAGGTGCAGTGTCATAGGTTCCGGATGAATATGCCCCGCTTCGTTTTCCTTTGTTTTCTACGATATCAATCCATCGACTATCAAAGGCTTTTCCGAGGACTTCTTTGTATTCAGGCCCTAAAATGTTTAAAGCATCAAATGTGGTTGCTGTTGCTTCTTCATAGTCGTATTTTAGACCCGATTCGCCGATCATGGATACGTATAGGTCGTACATGTTTAGCTCGTCGACGTTTAGCAATTTTTTGCGTAGTTCCATGTAGCGGTGGAGTAGGTGTAGGTTGTTATTGACGACTTCGATTAGAGTGTCGTGCACTTCTTCTGGAATATGGTTGTTTGAAAGGGCACGGTGTCTGGCGGAATGATACTTGTGTGTTTTGGCCAGGTAATTATTTTTCTTGACGTTGGTTTGGAAGGTGCTGGCGAATGTGTTTTTGAGTCCGCCATACACTTCGTATAAAGCTTCAAAGGCTTCTTGGCGAACGTCACGCTTTTTACTTTCAAGTAGTTGCCCGTATAAGCCGTGAGACAATTGAACTTCTTCGCCGTCTTCATTGGTGACGGTTGGAAATTCGATGTCTGCGTTATTTAAGATAGCGAAGGTTTGTTGGGAGCCATCGAGGACGTCTCCGGCTTCTGCTAGCAAGCCTTCCATTTCTGCTGAAAGGACGTGGTCACGGTTGGCGGTAATATTTTGAATGGCGTGACGATATAGCTCTAGGTCTTTATTGTCTTCAAAATACTTTTCGAGTTTTTCTTCGGGTAATTCAAGAAGTTCTGGCTCGAACCATGATGTCGCGGCGGCTGCGTTTGTTGCTAAAGTCATCGCCCGGTTATTCATGGCTTGGTATGTATTGTTTCCGGTATCTTGGTCGTTTTTTAGATGCGAATAGACATACAGATTTTCCACTTTTCGCATCGCTGCGTGAATGGTTTCTAGGACGTTTAATAATTGGTCTGCCCCATTAGCTAAAGTTCCTTGAAATTCGTTTAGTTTGGCCACTTCTTTTGCTGCTTCGTCGTATGCTTTTTCCCAATCTTCGTCGGTTTTAAAAATTGTGGTAAGGTCCCATGTTTTTTCGATAGGGACTTCTTCTCGTTTTGGTAATTGTTTGCTCTCTGCCATCTCGATTCCTCCATTTTTTTAATACACCTATCTTATCATATTCGAGAGAAAATTTAAAAAATAGTGTGCGAAAATTCATCAAATTTTAATTTATCTTCTAAAAACTTGTAGCGTTTGGCTGGGTGGTGAAAGCTCCACTTTTGGTTGCTCATTTTTTTGACGCATTGGCTTTGAGTGAGCACTTCTAAAAATTCGTAGAGTGGTTGTAAAGCTTGTTGCGTTGTTATTTGTGTCATCTCGTAAAGCTCCACTTCCCCTTGCTTGAACCAATTTGCGAGACTTTTCTTGGTGATAATCTTATATTTAGACTGGCTTTCTAGCCAAAGCAGCAACCGATATTTCCACAAATAAGAAAAATCCTGAATACTCCACTCACTTGGCAAAACCGTATATAACTCTTTGGGCATGGACACCAAATTCTCATTCTCCTGATACAGCGCTTGCTGAAATGCACTCATTTTCTCGGCGCGCAAATGAAGCAATTGCTGGTGTCGTTTCTGAAGATCTGGCCTCTGTTGTGGAAACTTATTTTCGGTCCACTTTGGCAGGTTAAATGCCTCCCCAAAGACGAGCTTTCTTTGCTGGCACCGCATCCGCTCTTGCGGGTTCAAATAAAACCCATCCCGTATCCACAGCTCTTCTTTTTCTGTATCATAATGAAAAAGATTGAGTTCTTTATTCAAACAGGCTTTATGAAAAGCCGTGAGGCGATTTTTATATGTAAATTTTTTACCGAGTATCCAGACAACTTCATATTCTGCCTCTAAGTAACCACGCGTTCGCTCGACTACTTTTTCTATGGGAATCGGACTGCATTGAAATTCGAGCGCAATGGGTTTTGGGCTTGTATAAACGAGTAAATCGGGTCGTTGTTTTAATGCCGGTAAATAAGCTTCGATTGCTACTTGCAGGCCGAGGGTCTTTAGCCACTGACTGAGTTGTATTTTACCTTCTACATGCTCGAATGTCTCACCTTCTGCAAACACATCACAGGCGTCATTTTGAAAGTGAGCAAAGTGGGGCCGAATGATGGATCCGAGTTTGAGGTGAACGGGTTTGTGACAGGACGGGCAGTAGTAGGTTTGATTTTTGTTGAGGGTTGGGTCGGCTAGGATGAGTTGCTGGTTTTTATTTTGGGCGATTAAGATAATGGCCACCTCCGCAAATGTTCTTATATATATAATTTGCATAAAAAGGCGATTTTCTTGTGGGGAATTTGATTTTTTTGAAGTTTTTGGCACATTAAAAACCGCCGGAGCGATTCTCTCAAATTGCTGTCATCGTTTGAGAGTGTTACGTGTCGCTTCGTGCGGTTTTGTTTGCTGCTTTTTAGTTGTTAAAGTGGTGGTTGATGGTTTCTAATGCAACATCATCAATTAATAGTTTGCCGTGTTCTGCTAGAACGTCTGAGTTTAGTTGGCTTTCTTCTCCGTATTCTAAGACGATGGCTTGGTCCTCTTTTGGTGTGCGAGGGGACAATTCGTCATTTAGGAGGAAGAATTCGATATAATACTTCCCGTCCATTTGGTATAAGCTCGAGAGTCCAGTGTCATTTGTGTAAATTTTTGAAAGTTGAATGATTTGTTCAAAGTACTTAAATTCTACTACAAATTCATGACTGTCTGATTCGGATTCGTAGGAGTCGAGTACGCCGTCTTCTTTTTTCATGTCGTCGTATGTTTTGTTGTTTTCAAAGCGACTGTAGTCACGGTCATAGTATGAGTCGTCGAGATCTCCGAATTCTGAGCCGGATAAGAAATTTTCATGTATATCTGAATTTTTGCTGATAAATAGTTCTAAGCCATTTCGGTTGGGCATCACTTGAAAGGTGACTGCATCAGATTCTTGGAATTCATCATCAATATCCACTTCTTCTAATATACTATAGAAGAATGTTTCGATTTGCTTTTGATTGCCTAATAAATCTAAGAATGTATACCCACGCGCTTCTAAATCGTCATTTTCGATGCGAACGCGGATGGTATCGTCATTTATATGTTCTATTTCCATTGCTTACACCTCATTCCTTCATCTGATGATAGTTGTTAAATTTGATAAATTTGATAAATTGGTATCAACTCTAATTGTAGCCTATTTTAGCAAAATGTAAAGCATAAGACTACTTAGAAATTAGAAAATGTTTGTTTTTAGTTAAGACACACTCTTCCATTCTTATTATAGCTGATATTTAGGCTTTTTGAAATGAAAGGGCTTGGGGGATGGGGATATATTGTGGAAATTAGTGAGAAAGCGAAGTAAAATGTGTAGCTCGCGTGCGGGTGCTCTGCTCGGCGTGTGAGCTAGTCTCGCTCGCGTGCGGGGAATGTTCTCCGCGTGTGAGCTCGAGCTTTTTTAGGGAGCTCGAGTGCCGATGCTCTGCTCGGCGCGCGAGCTAGCCTCGCGCACGTGTGGGCGCCACGCCCCGCACGTGCGCTCTTATTCATTTCACTATATTCACTCTTTTATAAACTTTTTAGAGTTAATAAGCCTCTCTTATTTTCTTTATTAGAGGGAGAGATTTCGCTGCGGGGCGAAATCTGACGACTTTAGTTCTTTTTTACTTAGTATTTGCTAGTAAAATAGATGGGGAGTTTGCGGAAAGTACTCTAATTATTTAATGTTCATAGGTGAGCGGAAGGGAAGTCATTATCTGCCTCTTAATCTTTTTTTATTACTCGCCCCTTTTGTAAATCTTCTTAAGAAGACTTTTGTTTTGTAAAAGCTTATCTTTCTTATGGTTTTAGGATGTTGAAATTTGCGTGGGCAAATTTCCTCTTTCTTAATTTAAAAGAGAGATTTCGCTGCAGGGCGAAATCTGACGACTTTAGTTCTTTTTTACTTAGTATTTGCTAGTAAAATAGATGGGGAGGTCACGGAAAGTACTCTAATTATTTAATGTTCATGAACGAGCGGAAGTGAAGTCATTATCTGCCTCTTAATTTCCTTTTAATATTCTTCTTAAAAATAAGGATTTTTTATAAAAATCTATCGTTTTTAATGAGCTCGAGTGCCGGCGCTCTCTTCGGCGTGTGAGCTAGCCTCGCTCGCGTGCGGGCAATGTGCTCCGCACGTGAGCTCACCTATTTTAGTGGAGCTCGAGCGCCGACGCTCTCCCCGGCGTGTGAGTGGGCCTCGCTCGCGTGCGGACAACGTGCTCCGCACGTGAGCTCCGACTTTCAGACGTTTTCTCCTCGTAAAATAAGTAAAATTAAAGATTTAACATTGATTTGAGCTTTGAAAAGTCTGTGACGGTATAATAACTCTCGCTTGATTTTTTAACAGCGCTAAAATACTGATTCAATAAGTTTAGCAGATACGTTCTCGAAACTTGATGGTCTATGAAATGAAGCAGATGATTTATAGTTAACCTCTTATCATGATTTAAAACAGCATAATCATATATAGCGCGCAAAGTTGCTATTTCTCGATCCTCTTTATATCCACAACGACACTCAATGTTAAATCTATTCACTTTTATATGAAATCCGTGGCATTTTGCGCACTGAATTCCTCTTTTAGCAGTCGCCATTTTTTCTTTTGAAATAGCCTCTGGTAAAAAAGAGTTTTCAATTTGGTAACTGGTTAATTTTTCCAATATGGCGTCTTGGTTGGTTATTAGGCGGCGGTTTTCTTGTTCTTCTTTTATGATTTGATCGATATACCATTTCAAATAGCTTCTTGGGGTGATTTTTATATCGGAGACTTCTGACTCCATAAATACTGCATTGTTTATTCCTGTAAAAATAGTGGCGCCTTCTACCTGAATGTTGGGATTGATTTCACTAATGATTTCTTGTACGTTCCGGTAATTGCGTCGTGTTTGATGGATGGGGTTAAAGGTTTTTTGCTTGTTATTTATTTTAACAAACCCGTCTTTATACACAAACTCGCCTTTGTAGTTTTTGATTTCGAAGACGTAGATTTTATAGCGGGTGATGAGGAGGAAGTCGCATTCGAAGGGACCAAAATAATTCATCCACAAATTGGGAATACCTAGCCAATGCGATTTTCCATATTGATTTAAATAATCGGCGACGATTTTCTCACCGGCTACTCCGGCGATGAGGCGACGTAGTTTGTAAGTTTCTTCATCGGTCCTCAGCAAATGGCGCCGATCAGCGGCTTGGTAAAAATCGAGCTCGGTAGGTTGTTTGGCTTCTTCTTTTTGCAAATCCGTTTGGTAGATGTACATTTAAATGCTCCTATCTAAATTTCTCTCTATATATATGATTTGCATTTTTTGCCGATTTTCTTGAAATTATTTTAACTTTTTTCAAAAATCTTTCCAGAGAAGCCATTTCACAACAAGAAAATACTATTCCACCAGCGTTTTGAGCGTTTGGGTGAAATAGTATTTTTATTTGTTTTATTCTTTTTTAAATTAGCTCATCTCGTCGATGGCACGGATTACAAAGTATAGTCCGCTGACAATTAACGTAAAGCCGACAATCATGGAGATTACAGATTTTTCATCTACATCCATATCCATATCTGGTAAATCAGGACCTTTGTCTTTCATATGCGCCATTTTATGCTGTGCTTTGTCTTTCATGTGGCCATATTTATGTTCGGCTCTTCCTTTTAGCTCTCTACCTTTGTCATCTGTCATCTTCCCAACAACTTCATTATACTTTCCTTTTACTGTGTGCTTGTTCGGCATACCCTTTCCTCCTTCAAATCTTAAAACTTTTAATGAAAGTTTCCGTTAGTTAACTTATTCTTATTATATTTGACATCGCAGAAAACAACAAGCAAAGCACTTTTAAAATTCATTTTTAATCATTCAAAAAATCCACCGTCCGAGTCTCCTCGTTCAATGGATGTAGGTTTACTATTTAAAATTTAGCTTTTGACGTTTATTCTGCCATCTGATCAAACGTGGCAATCATACTTTTCGCCTTGTTCAATTCGCGCCTTCTCACTTTTTTCGGAACAAATTGTCGTATTTCACTTTCATTATAGCCGATTTGAATACGGCGATGATCAATGATTATCGGTTTGCGCAAAATTTCGGGATGGTCATAAATCAGCTCATATAACTCCTGCAATGACATGTCCTCAATATCTATTTTTAGGCGCTTAAAAGCTTTGGAACGCGTCGAGACAATTTCTTCCGTTCCTTTAGCGGTTAAACTTAAGATTTTTTCCAGCTCCGTTTTCGTCGGAGGCTCTTCCATGATATTTCTTTCAATAAACGGAATATTATATTCTTCTAGCCATGCATAAGCTTTACGACAGGATGTACAGCTAGGAGATAAATAGATGATAATCATTGGTTTATCTCCTCTCCAAAATCAAATCACTCGTTTTTTGAAATTATTAGGATTAATAGTACTAAATATAATAAAAATCTCATCAAAAATCAATATAATTCCGAATATTTCCTAAAATTCGCAGGATATTATTCAGTTTCCTCCCCTCTTCTTCGCAAAACACGATGAAGAAAGAATATAATACTTAATTCCAAATGAAAAAGCCACCAAGATTGGCGGCTTTTTTATTTTGGTGTTTAATAAATTAAGCTTGTTACTTCCTTAGCGGTAATATTCCCGATATATTTTTTCAAATCAATTTTTTCTAAGGCGTCTTCAATCGCATCGTATTCGTATTTGATCCCGACGAGCTCTTTTTCAACGTCTTCGATTTCACCCATGCCGAAGAAATCGCCGAACATTTTAATGTCGGTGATGATCCCTTTGTCTACGTTTAATTTCACTTCAACCGTTCCCACACCTTCGAAGCGTTCGCTACGTTCTAAGTCAAAGTTCGGCGATTCGCCATAATTCCAGTCCCAATTTGCGGTGTATTTTTCGGCGAATTTATCAATGTTGTCCCAATCTTCATCCGTTAAAACATATTCTTGTACGTCTTCTATAGTATCCACATCGAAAATATTTAAAAGGAGGCGTTCACGGAATTCTTTGGTATTCATGGTTTGGTATTCGTCATCCATATAAGGCGTGATGTTGGTCACGCGGCTACGGATTGATTTAATTCCTTTGGATTCGAGTTTGTGTTTTTTCGGACGTAAAGCACCCACAACAGCATCGATTTTTGAATCAAACATTAACGTTCCGTGAGCCGTCATGCGACCATTTTTAGAATACATCGCATTTCCTGAGAATTTTTTATCTCCAATGACTAAGTCATTTCGACCGCGTAATTCGGCATCTTCTACGCCCATTTTGTGTAAAGCATCGATCACGGGTTGAGTGAATTTTTTAAAGTTTCGGAAAGAATCGCCGTCATCTTTAGTGATAAAGCAGAAGCAAAGCACACCTAAATCGTGATAAACCGCGCCTCCCCCACTAAAGCGACGCACCACATTTACGCCATGTTCTTCAACATACTGCGTGTTCACTTCTTCATAGGTATTTTGGTTTTTCCCAATAATAATTGAATTGTCGTTAATATAAAAAAGCAAAATCGGTTCGTCCAATTCCACTTCATTTAGTAAATAATATTCAATCGCTAAGTTGACGCTCGCGTCATGGATTTCTTCGCCATTTCGTTCATTTTTTACGTAATACATTCTTGCAGCTCTCCTTTAAATTTATTTTTCTGCCTTTATCATACGAGAAATTTAAATAAAAAACAGTTAAACAACGTCAATTAACGTCATTTAACTGTTCTTTGCAGAAAAATAGTTGTGGTTAAGGCTTCTTTAAATACAATTTTGTTCTAATCGTGTTTATGACCATAGGTAATTTGATGAACCTGCTCGGCATCCAAGCGACGGATGACTTCCTCGACCAGCTTCACCGTATTCTCGAAATCCTCTTCGTGAATGACGGAAGAATGCGAATGGAGGTAGCGAGTGGGCACGGTGATAGCGAGTGACGGGATTCCGTGTCCAGAAACATGCTGACTACCGGCATCCGTACCGCCACCCGGAATTACGGTATATTGGAAAGGAATATCCAATTCTTCAGCGACCGCTACGACGAAATCACGCAGTTCTTTGTGGGCGATCATACTGGCGTCGTAAATGATAATTTGTGGCCCTTTGCCTAATTTTGAATCAGCTTCTTCAGGCGTCATGCCTGGAGTATCACCAGCTGTTCCTGTGTCTAAGGCAAAGGTGATGTCTGGATTAATGCGGTTTGTCGCTGTCTTCGCTCCGCGGAGTCCGACTTCTTCTTGAACATTTCCAACCGCGTAAAGGGAATTGTTCCGATCTTCTTTACTGAGGTTTTCGAAAACTTTCAAAGCAACTGCGACTCCGATACGATTATCCCAAGCTTTTGCGAGCAGGAATTTCGTGTCATTTAGACGGCGATATGGAGAGTAGGGCACGATCATGTTGCCTGGTTGCACGCCCCATTTTTGCGCTTCTTCTTTGTCGCCCGCTCCGATATCGATAAACATATCTTCGATTTTATACGGTTTTTTACGTGCTTCTGCAGTTAAAACGTGCGGCGGCTTTGAGCCGATAACGCCATGTAAAATTTCATCTCTGCTCGTTTTGATTTCAACTTGTTGGCCCAGCAGCACTTGATTCCACCAGCCACCTAGTGTTTGAAATTTGATAAAGCCGTCATCTGTGATGCGCGTGACCATAAAGCCGACTTCATCTAAGTGCCCCGCAAACATAATTCTCGGTGCATCTTCTGGCCCTTGTTTTTCAGCGATAATGCTGCCAAGACCGTCTTGTAAAATTTGGTCAGCGTGTGGTTGCGCGTATTGCGTGAAAACTTCGCGAACTTCCTCTTCATTTCCGGGAACGCCGCGAGCAGTTACTAAATCAACCAGCATTTGATTGTCTTCTCTTGTCATTCAATTTCCTACTTTCTAATCTTTTCCTCATTCTATTCTAGCATATTTTTTATAAAAATTGTTGTTTTCGAAACGACAAGGTGAGGAAATTTATTATACAATTTGTGAATTGAAGCCCTCAAAACAAAATAAGGAACAAAATTTCCTCGGAAATTTTGCCCTTAAAATCTTTAGAACCAATTATAATTTGACGTTTTATGTTTATCCAAAAAGTCAATCATTACTTGCATGGTCTGTTCATTATAAAAAATACTTTTTCCATGATCCGCATCTTCCACTGCATAAAAAGTGACTTTCTGATTCATTTTCTGAGAGTGAACGAACAAGCGAACGCTTTGATTAAAAGGAACCAGCGAATCTTTGGTGCCGTGGAGGACGAGGAGGGGTTCGGTCTGCGTGCTTTCCGTAATGTAATGAAGCACCGAAGCTTTTTCGGCCGCTTCCGGATGTTGTTCAGGCGTGTAACCACCTAAAAGTTGCGCTTCTGGCGTGCCGATACTTTCGTAATTTTCACTGGGATTGTCTTCACTCAATGTAGCTAGATCGACGACCCCATATAAGTCGACGAATGCACGAATTTGCGGAAGGGGTTGAGTGGTCGTATCAAGTTTGTTTGTATTCCAAGTTGCCCAGCACATCAGCGCCGCATGTCCACCACTCGAATCCCCCATGACAAATAAATTTTCTGGATCAATCGGATAATCGTCCACGTTTTTCATGAGGTAACGCATCGCCGTTTTCGCATCTTCAACTTGGCTCGGGAATATCCCATAGGGAACCGGCAAATATTCTACAATCGCGACAATATATCCAGCGGTTACAATCTCTTTAAAATCCAACAAATGGTCGTTTAGATTTTGTTCGAACCACGCGGATCCTTGAATATGCATGACCAATGGATATTTGCGATCAACGTTGTCTTGTTGCGGATAGATGAAACGAATATGAAGATTCTTCCCTGCTTTTCGTTGATAAACAACATCCTCTCGATCCATTCGCGCTCTAACATTTTCACGATTCCCTTTTATTACTTTCACATCTTTTGGTAGTTTCACTTCAAATACCCCTCTCTCTTTTGTGTTTCTATTTTAACACGAAACCCCTTTCAAGTTGTATTTAGAGATTCCTTTTACCTTTTGTAAAATACGAGTTTAAGAGGGGATGTATGCTGGCTATGCGTGGTGGAGCGGGGCTGAACGCATATTTTCGATATTTGTGCGCGATAAAGTAGTCTGAACGCAAACTTTTAAGATTTGTGCGCGATAAAGTTATCTGCACGCATATTTGCGGGATTTGTGCGTGATAAGCGTATCTGAACGCAAACTTTTAAGATTTGTGCGTGATAAAGTGGTCTGAACGCAAATTTTTGTGATTTGTGCGCGATAAACGTATCTGCACGAAAACCTTTGAGATTTGTGTGCGATACCGTGTGTCTCCACGCAAATTTTCGAGATTTGTGCGCGATAAAGCTGTCTACACGCATATTTTCGATATTCGTGCGTGATAAGCGTATCTGAACGCAGACTTTTAAGATTTGTGTGCGATACCGTGTGTCTACGCGCAAATTTCCGGGATTTGTGCGCGATAAGCGTCTCTGAACGCAAACTTTTGTGTTTTGTGTGCGATAAGCGTGTCTGAACGCAAATTTTTGGGATTTGTGTGTGATAAGCGTGTCTGAACGCAAATTTTCAAGATCTGTGCGCGATACCGTGTATCTGCACGCAAACTTTTAAGATTTGTGCGCGATAAGCGTGTCTGCACGTAAATTTTTGGGATTTGTGTGCGATAGATTACATTGGGAGAAATTAGCGGAGACTATTTTGCGCTTAGCTTGCATATTCTTGGAATATTCCCTAGGATAATAAAGCAGGATAGTTTATGTATAGTATATATAGAGTGAAAGGCTGAACGTTTATGAAAAGAATAGATGAATTGAAATTAGAAATTATGCAAGATCCAGAAAATGCAGAATTTACTGAGCGGGGTTGGGAGCCTATCTTCGAAGCCCCTCCGACTGCCAAAATTTTAATCGCTAGCCAAGCGCCAGGAATTAAAGCGCAAGAATCAAATAAAACTTTTTTTGATGTGAGCGGAAATTTATTGCGTGAATGGCTTGGTGTTGATGAAGAGTTATTTTATAACTCTGGTTTATTTGGGATTGTGCCGATGGACTATTATTTCCCTGGAAAAGGTAAGCACGGCGATTTGCCTCCACGAAAAGAATTTGCGGATAAATGGAATCCAAAAGTCATTGAAGCTATGCCCCAGTTAGAATTAAAAATACTAATCGGAGCCTACGCACAAAAATTTTATTTAGGAAAAGAAATGAAACGCAATTTAACCGAAACCGTACGCAATTACGAAGAGTATTTACCCGAATACTTTCCCGTCGTCCACCCTTCGCCTTTAAATATCGGCTGGCGTCGCAAAAATCCTTGGTTTGAAGAAACAGTTGTCCCCGATTTACAAACACGCGTTCATAAAATTCTTTTTGAGAATAACTAATTTTTATTTTTAAAACGTGAAATGACTTAAGTTGATGAAATTTGCATAGGCAAATTTCTGCCCTCTTTATCTAAAGGAAAGATTTCGCATGGGCGAAATCTGACTACATAAGTTCTTTTTTATTTAGGGTCTGCTGGAAAATTACTTTTCCTAGTAGATTATACTTTGCTCGCGTGCGGAACCCTCGCTCCGCACGTGAGCGTACTCTTTTAGCGATTCTCCTTTGTCAAAACTCCGCTTAATTAAAGAGCGCCTCTGCTATCAAAAAGCCATCAAACTTCGTAAAGATCGACAAACTAAAAAGCAGAGTAGAAATGGGAAGGATTCCTATACCGGACACTTCCTATTTCTACTCTGCTTATTTTTCTAGTTGCTGCGTATGACATAGGCAGCTAGTGGTGCTTTTACCCAATAAGTCATTGGGGATAAAATTATGCGTTTAACGCTTCTTTGGCTTGTTCAGTTAATGCGCTGAAAGCTTCGGCGTCGTTGATTGCTAGATCGGCTAAAACTTTACGGTTTAAGTCGATGTTTGCTAATTTTAATCCATGCATGAATTTTGAATAGCTTAGGCCATTCATGCGTGCTGCTGCATTAATACGTGAAATCCATAGTTTACGGAAGTTACGTTTCTTTTGTTTACGGTCACGGTATGCATACATTTGAGATTTCATTACTTGTTGTTTTGCTACACGGTATAGTTTATGTTTTGCTCCGTAGTAGCCTTTTGCTAATTTTAGCGTTTTTTTACGGCGTTTTCTTGAAGCCGGAACACTTTTTACTCGAGCCATTTTAATCAGTCTCCTATCTTTCTTTTAATCGGGTAGAATTATTTTTTCATTGTGCTGATTGATGATGCGATACGTTTTTGATCACTTTTTGAAACTAAAGCTGATTTACGTAATTTACGTTTTTGCTTTTGAGTTTTATTCGCAAATAAGTGACTTGTTTTTGCACGGCCACGTTTTAATTTACCTGTACCAGTTCTTTTGAAACGTTTTGCCATACCTGAATGTGTTTTTTGTTTAGCCATATCCTTACCTCCTGAACAATCCAAAGTTAAATGTGTGAATATTTTTATTTTTCCGTTTTCGGTGCGAGCATCATGAACATATTACGACCTTCCATTTGAGTCTTTGACTCAACTTGGGCAACGTCGTTCATCCCTTCAGCGAAACGTTCAAGGACTTCTCGCCCAATATCTTTATGGGTAATCGCACGACCACGGAAACGAATAGATACCTTTACCTTATCGCCTTTCTCAACAAATCCACGTCCTTGACGCATTTTTGTTTCAAAATCGTGATCATCAATTGTTGGGCTTAAGCGGATTTCTTTCACGTTAACAGTTTTTTGATTCTTACGTTGTTCTTTTTCCCGTTTTTGTTGTTCATAGCGGTATTTTCCGTAATCAATCACCCGAGCAACTGGGGGTTTTGCATTAGGAGAAACTAAAACTAAATCTAGATTTTCCTGTTCTGCAATTCGTAAAGCCTCATCTCGAGATATCACACCGACCTGTTCTCCGTCTTTCCCAATTAAGCGTACTTCCTTCGAACGAATTTGTTCATTGACAATCATATCTTTTGCTATGGGGGTTCACCTCCGAAATATTTGCGAGAAAATAAAAAATGGGACTTCCCACAGAAGTCCCACGATTAATCTAAAATTAGTTCACTCATACCCCTGTCTCTCTTCGAGAATTTCTGAGACTGTTCGACACGAAGTGAGTTACAGACTCAGTATGCGTTAGCTGACCTTACTTGTAAAAGTAGGCATTGTGTGGATTTCCACACACAGGATACGTATAAGTTTCAATTACTAGATATTAGCCCGTAGATTTAACATCTAACGAGGCGAGGAGCGGGACTCCTTCTTTATTTTCCAAGCTTTTAAAGTATAGCATCTCCAGCAGGAAACGTCAAGAATTTAATAAAAAAAGTGTTTGTTTTTATTAAAAAAACACCCTCTCATCTACTCATACGAGAAGGTGTTTTGAAAAGGTACGAACCTTTCGGAAATTATACTTGATAAGATACACAAATTCAATGATTTATTTATTTTTTAAAAAATATTTTATAGAGACTATATAAACCTTGGTATTTCAATGGTTTATTTTTGTCGTTCTTTGTGTCATTAAGGAGTAACACTAAGGTCGTAAAAGGAAAAAAGAAGGTATTCTGGCCCAACCAGAATACTTTCTTTTTTTATTAATTAATCAAGCGCCCAATAAGTTATCGCCCCTTTTGCCGAGGTCTGCAATGCAATCGTGTCTTCTCCGGGTTCGGGGTACACACGAGTGGTTAAGACATATTCTCCATCATTGACGAAGATTTCCATTGAGGAGGTGTCGACAAATATTTGAATGTTTCGAATTTCACCAATGGGGGTTTGACGTTTACGACGACCGTAGCCGCTCTTTCCGTGTTTCAGGGTCAACATTTCATCCGCATAAATTAATTCGGTGTCTTGCCGCAACTTTAATTCAAAAGGCGCAGACGTTTCGAATTTCAACATCAACTCATACACTTCACCCGCAAAACCTTCCGCTTCGCCAAATGACTTCGTTTGTTCATTTTTACGGAGTTTTTTATACTCTTCGAGTGGTCGTTGGTAGAGTTGGCCGTTTTCTAAAATGAGTTCCCGAGGGAGTGTGAGTGCGTGTTGCCACCCTCGTGCGATGGTTGGGTTGGTGTATTCGGGCATCGTATCTCCAATCCCCATCCAGCTCCACATAATCCGGCGCCCTTGATCATCTTCAAAAGTGTGCGGTGCGTAAAAATCAAAGCCTCGGTCGAATTCGTGAAAGTCTGTAGTAGGATTGATTTTTACTTGAGCCCAATCTGCCTCACCAATTAAATAGCCTGCAACATGTGGATTATTAAATTTATATCGCTCGGGTAAAATACCTTGCGGAGATAAAATAAGAATTGACTCATCTTTTAATTCGAAGAAGTCTGGACATTCCCACATATACCCTTCCTCTTCCTTACCGTCGATTAAGGTTCCGTGATAATTCCAGTTTTCCAAATCTTCCGAAGTATAAACTAAAATACTTCCTAAATTATCTTCCGTTCGAGCTCCTAATACCATATAATACATACCGTCTTTTTCTAATAATTTCGGATCTCGAATGTGGTCACTATACCCTTCTGGGAATTCTTCATGAGGGATAACGACTTCACGACGTTCTATTTCAAAACCATCTGGGCTGACCACATGGACAACGTTTTGTTCACGTCCACTGTAAATATAATCGTAATCTCCTGGTTGTTTGACATTCCCGGTATAGAAAAAATGAAGTTTTTCATCTTTTTCGATTCCACTTCCCGAATAAACGCCATCTACATCAAATGCTTGATCCGGAGACATGAAGATTGGCTCTTGTTTAAAGTGCACCATATCTTTAGAAGTCATATGCCCCCAACTTGTCGCCCCACCTAATGGATTATCTGGAACATATTGATAATAAATATGATAAACACCATCGAATTGGATCGCACCATTGGGGTCATTTAACCAGCCAGTTTCTGGCATAACGTGGAAATTTAACCGCCATGGGTCTTTTTTTATTTTATTTTTTAAATCTTCTAAGCTCATCTCTTCCTACCTCATCCTAGGTTTTCTTAAATTTCTGCTAAAATATGTTTTCTTTGTGTTTGAACTAAAAGTAAGCCGACTGTAGCAGATGCAATGATTACGATTACGTATTGTAGCATTCCAAACATATCTCCAACATAAAGTAAGAGTCCAGGAATAAAGGTAATGCCCATCCCAGTAGCTGCTAAGTTAAAGATGTAAGTTAATAAACCACCAACTGCTCCTCCGACCATACCTGAAGCAAAGATTCGCATAGAGCGTAAGTTCACACCAAAAATGAGTGGTTCTGTAATTCCAAATAGTGTTGGAACGGCCGCAGAGATCATGTTTGTTCGACGAACTTTATCTTTTACAAGGAAGGCTGCTCCAATCGCTGCACCAAATTGTCCCGCCATACTCGCTGTCCCTAAAGGATTTAGCATATTAACTCCTGTGTCACTTAATAAACTTAATTCAATAATTCCTAATGAGTGATGTAATCCCGTCACTACAAGTAATTGCTGAAAACCAGCATATAACACATAGCCAATTCCAAATGGAGCACTAATCATTGAAACGAGTCCATTAATGACTGTCGATTCAATGATCTGAATAATAGGACCTAAAACGAAAAAGATAATGGCAATTGTAACTGTGAGTGATAAGAAAGGTGTGACAATTAAATCCATCACTTGAGGTACCCAAGTTCTGAACCATTTTTCAAGTCTGGAAATTAACCAACCGGCGATAATTGCTGGGAAAATGGATCCTTGATAACCATAAATATCTAAACCAAAAATAGATAAAGGTGCAGCATCTCCACCTAAAACTTCATAAGCATTTGGTAACTGTGGTGCCACCATCATCAGCCCAACTACAATCCCAATAATCGGATTCCCACCAAATTTTCTCGTAGCACTATAAGCAATTAAAACTGGTAAAAAGGCAAAAGCCGTATCTGTTAACATTCCAAAGAGAGTTTCTACTCCAGGAGACATCGTCATCCCTAGTTCAACGAATAATCCACGAAGACCCATCAATAATCCTGTAGTAACAAGTGCTGGAATTAATGGCACTAAAATATCTGCTAAAACTCTTACGAGTTTTTGTGCTGGATTCAAGTTGGCATAAGCATCTTCTTTTACATTAGACTCTGAGTCAGCTGCTGTTGTTCCTTTCATTTCTTGATTGAAATCATCATACACTTCATTTACTTTCCCTGTTCCAAAAATAAATTGGTGCTGTCCAGTTGAATAAAAATAACCTTGACTTTCTGGGACAGTTTCTGCTGCTTCTTTATCCACTACACTATCATCTTTTAATACTATTCGCATTCTAGTGGCACAATTTTCATAACTTGAAATGTTGTCTTTTCCACCAAGAACTTTCAACATTGCGTCTACTGCTTCTTTATGTTTCATCTTTCTCCTCCTTTAAATTTTAGGAAACGGAATTCCTTTTGCGGAACCGGTTCCAATTTCATGATACAAAACTATCTGATAAAATGCAAGGGATTCATTTACTAACCCTTAAATATTTAACCTTTTTCAATTCTTCTCGTGTGAATTTATTTTACAACCGAGAGCACGGACTTTCTATCGTATAGATTTAAAAGAACTAAAAGGCGATTAGCCTTTTAGTTCTTCGGTAGAGCCTTGGATTAAGAGTTGAACAGGCAATTCTGTATGCAATCTGTTTTTTCCCGTTTCTAAAGTCTGCAAGGCTGCTTTCATAATGGTTTCGCCCATTTCTGAGTGCGAGTATTGGATTGTGGTAATATGTGGCAATACATTTCGTGTTTCACTATAGCCCCCAAAACCACTGAGAGAGATTTGATTGGGGATTTGGACACCTAGCTCCATGCAAGCGTTGAAGATGCCGATTGCCATGTGATCGGTGGCTGCGGCAATGTAGGTTGCTTTGGTTTGAGGCAAATACTTCAGGGCTTTTTCATAATTCTGCGAACGCGAGAAATCGCTTTGGATAAAGGAAACTTGAGCTCCGTTTTGTTTTGCGACGTCATAAAATCCCTTTTTACGTAGAACTCCCACGGCATAATCTTCTTCGGTCACCCCTACGAAAAGTAAATGTCGATGGCCGAGTTTGATGGCGTGTTCTGCAATGAGTCGGCCGGCTTCGTAATCTTGATAAACATAGGCTGGAAGTCCGGATAGTTTTTGACCGACGATAATAATCGGGGTTTTTGATGTTCTTAGTTGTTCTTCAAGTTCTTCATCAATGGTCGTCGCGAGTAAAATGATAACGCCGACTTTTTGACGTTGGAGGAGACGAATATTTTTCTTGGTTCGTTCGATATCTAAATCAGAATTGGTGATCATGAGTTGGATATCTTCTGTATAAGCGATGGAATCAATACCTTTTAGTACTTCGTTGGTGGAGGGGGAACCGTATCGCGGGATAATCACGCCTACCATATTGGATTTTTGCGCTTTTAGGCTTTGAGCGAGCAAGTTTGGTTGGTAGCCTGTTTCTTGTACAATTTTATCTAATTTTTCGCGTGTTTTTTGGCTGACCGAGCCGTTGTTTAAATAACGAGAGACTGTACTTTTTGATACGTTGGCCATTTTTGCGATATCGTTTAAAGTAACCATCCTCTTCCCTCCTTTTCTTTTGTAGCTTTAGAATACCATATTTTATTCGATCATTCTATTCTTGTCTGTGGCGGGTCTGTGTCAAGTTTTTCTCGGTGCAGTTATTCTATCACTATTTAGGGCACTCTATTTTTGTACACTTTTACGATTCTCTTTAGCGGATCGCTACCGCGCGGCTTAAGCCGCTTGCTACACCATCTATTCTCTTTGATTCCAAAGTTCGGAATCAAAGAGAATAGACGGTTTCATTAACGAAAACTTTTAAACAAATGACCGATGGCTGATGAAGTGGGCGCATATAAAGAGATACTCCCTTGCTTGGCACCCACTGACGGTCGGAATTTTTGATGTAAAATCTTTGTAGCACTCACGAGTTGTTTATCTTTACGCACTTGACGAGCACTTCGATGAATATCTGCTAAGTAAGCTTCTCTTAATGTTTGGTTAAATACTCCTTGTTTTACTTTCACCATCGCTTCGCATCCTCTTTCGCTCCAATGCATTCCTCTTTTTTTCATTCGAAAACTAATTCGTCTCTGATTGGATTCCATTGCGTCTAGTCTACGAGCGTCCGCAGGAGCGTCTTCGATAACCGTCCGCCAGTCAAATATTCGATCCCAATTTTTTTGGATATAGGTATAAAAAGCGTTCAATTTTTCTATCTCTGAATCGAGTTCTAAGGTACTCTCAAAAGTATCCATCCAGCGTTGAAAAGTGTCAAAATCTTTTTCATTAATCGCTTGACGTACTTTGGGCTTAAAAACTTTCTCATTCATGCCAAATGTCCGATTTAAA
>NZ_FQUF01000002.1:42785-153404 GCF_900129085.1 Atopostipes suicloacalis DSM 15692 | reverse complement strand
TAGATGACAAAGTACCATATGACGAAAAAAGAGCACTAGGTCTGCGGCAACAGAAACTAGTACTCAATTAAGTAAATATTTTTAAAATTTTCATGATTTAATTATACCATGAGAGGTGCTTTTTTGTCTCTTTTTAGCATTTTCTTTTCAAATAAAATAACCCCCATAAAGTTAGAATTTTCACTCTAACTTTTGGGGGTCACCTCAATCACATAATTTTCTTCTCTTTTTAATTAATATTCGTAGTCATCAAACCAATGTTGTGTTTTATTTGCAAATCTGACCAATAGTAACATCGTGGGAACCTCTATCAGCACACCGACAACAGTTGCTAAGGTTGCTCCCGAGTTTAATCCAAATAAAGCGATCGAGACAGCTACAGCTAATTCAAAAAAGTTACTCGTTCCAACCATAGCTGCTGGTGCTGCAATAGAGAATGGCAATTTACATGCTTTTGCTCCACCATATCCGAGGAAAAATATAACAAGATTTTGAATGATTAGTGGAATAGCAATTAACAAGATATGAAGTGGATTGTTTAAAATTTGATTCCCTTGGAAAGAAAAAATGATGATTAACGTTAATAATAAACCAATCCGTGTGGTTCCATCAAATTTATCGATAAAATCTTTTTCAAAATAGTCTGTTCCTTTTTGCTTCACCACATATTTTCGAACAATAATTCCTAGAGCCAAAGGAATTACTATAAATACGAATATGGAAAGAAACAGCGTGCCCATCGGTACAGAAACATTACCTACCCCTAATAAAAATGCAACGATTGGCGCATAAAGAAAGAGAACAATAATATCGTTTATAGACACTTGCAAAAGTGTGTATGCTGGATCACCCTTTGTTAATTCACTCCAGACAAATACCATAGCTGTACAAGGCGCAGCGCCTAAAAGAACGGCTCCAGCTATATACTCTCTCGCTAGTTCTGGACCTAAAAATGGTTTGAATACCACTAAAAAGAAAAAGGCAGAGATAGCAAACATTGTAAATGGTTTAATCAACCAATTAATGGTTGTTGTTAAAATTAATCCTTTGGTTTTTTTGGTTGCATTGACGATACTACTAAAATCAATTTTTAACATCATTGGAAAAATCATTAACCAAATTAAGATCGCCGTTGGAATAGATACATTATAATATTCAAATTGACTTAAAAATTCTGGAATTGCAGGTAAAACTTGACTTAATAATACCCCAGTAATCATCGCAAGTGCTACCCAAAGACTTAAGTAACGCTCCCATAGCCCCATACCGCTATTTTTTTGTGATACTGTTTCTTGTACTTCATTTTCCATCATGACTTTCCTCCAAATTTTACTTTTTTGATCAAGAACGAAAGAAGCCAAACTGCCTTACTTCGCTCTACTTTCTTTTGCTTTACAGACACAATCAGTTGAATATAGTAATAAATAAATCGTTCCTTAATTGTCCTGTTCTGAAATTTCTTCATTAACTGATTCATGCTGCCAGATATTATTTTTTAGAAAAAACCTTTCCTACGTTCACTAATATCTCGATATAGTGGGATAAAGTCGGTTATGTGAAAACAAAAACCTTTAAAATATAACGGCTCCACATTTCTTCGCATGTCAGCATGTCCAAAACCTTTCCTCATCTTGGTTGGGACAAGGCTTAATTCTTTTGTATATTCTTCGTAATTTATTGCGTTAATCTTTCTATTAAACTATAGAGTCTTCAGTTTCTTGCAAAGAAACATCTAACCAATCAGCAATTTCTTCATTCGTTGGATAAGCACCGGTTTTAACAATTTCTCCATCTAACACAGTAATTGGAAGAGAGTCTTGTCCTTCATTTTGCATGGTGTCTATGACGTTTTGATTTCGTACAAACGAATTAGGATTGGAGGCAAGATTGTAACGGACCATCATTACATCGTCTTCTTCTTTCACTTGTTTCATAACACCCGTAATACGTAGTAAATCCTCGTCTACTGAAGGACCGCAAACTCCGGTACTACAGCATAGAGCAGGTTCATAAAGGGCTAACTTTTTCATATTGATCTTCCTTTTCATTTATTGTTGTATGACAAATACATCTTTCCGAACTTGAGAAAACACTTTGAAGGACTTCTGTTATCTCGGTAGATAATTCTCGATTCACAGAATAATGATGCCAAGTTCCTATTTTTTCTGTAACAATTAAATCCGCATCTCTTAATACTTTTATATGATGGGAGAGAGTTGGTTGAGTGAAGTCAAAATGTTCAAGCAAATCACAGGCACATAAAGTATCGCAGGATAGTAAATCGAGTATCTTTACTCGATTTGGATCAGATAAAGCTTTCATTTTTTCAGCAAATAATTCATAATTCATTTATATTCTCCTTTGAGATTAAACAATTGTGGCAAGAACATCCTCTTTTAACTCAAAAGGACTCCAGTCGATGACCGCAAAATGTCCATTTGATAATCCATCGACACGTTGAATCCATTCTTCTTCCGATTTTGCACGAGCTAACAATGTTTCATTTGTAGTCCCTGTTGATAATAAACTGTTATTAACCACCCACCAAGTATGTGCAATACCTGCACGATCTAAATCTTCTTGCAGACGAATGGATTCATAGACAGGTGTATTTTCAGGTAATGTAACCATAACCACTTCTGTTTGGTTGTGATCTTGTAAAATAGGCAGGAGTCGGGTAATAGACTCTGGTACTTCTCCAGAAGTTCGCTCCACTTCTTGGGCGTAACTTTGAGAAGATTCTAAAAGTAAAAGTGTGTGTCCCGTAGGCGCAGTATCAATAACCACCACATCTGCTTCCGTCATCGAAACAATTTCAGCAAATTTTCGAAATACCGCAATTTCTTCTGTACAAGGTGAGTTTAGATCTTCTTCTACATAAGCTAAGTCCTCTTCTGACATCGATTCACGCGCTTTAGCTAAAACTTCATTTTGGTAAAGCTCTAACTCTTTTTTCTCATCAATATGACTAACTCCAAGAGTATCTGATTCATGGACAATATAATTTAAGTGAGCGGCAGGATCGGTCGTTGTTAAATGCACTTTTTTACCTTTTTCTACAAGACCTTTCGCAATGCTGGCTGCAATGGTTGTTTTCCCTACGCCACCTTTACCCATTGTAAAGACAACTCGTTTGTTTGTGTTGTATAAATCATCAATAACAGTTTGTAAGCGTGGGAACTCCTGAGCCTGCACTTCTTCATGCTTGATTTCAGGTTGTTCTTCACTAAGTAATAAACCGATACTTTCAATACTTGCTAGATTATATGGTCTTAATGGAATTTCAAAAGTAGGCAAGTTTTTAAGATTTTCAGGCATTTCACTTAAAGCCTCTTGTTGAATGTCATAGTATGTTTGAGAAATCGTATCTGTTGGATTTTCTAAAAGACCATTCACAATCAATTTTTGGTTTTCAACCCCTAATGCTCGTAATTCTTCGGACGCACGATTGGCTTCGACTAATGGTCCTTCTTGCGGACGAGTCACGAGTAGTAAAGTTGTCATTTCAGAATTAGCAAGTGTTTCTACTGCCAAACTATAACTTTCTCTCTCTTCATCTAAACCAGATAATTGACCCATACAGCTTGTGCCAGTTGTATTTTCATCAAAGAAGTTTGTCCAAGCAGAAGGTAATTGTAAGAGTCTTAATGTATGGCCGGTAGGTGCTGTATCAAAAATGATATAGTCGTATTGGTCAGATATATCAGGGCTTGTTAAGAATTTTGCGAACTGATCAAAAGAAGCAATTTCTGTCGTACATGAACCACTTAATTGTTCTTCCATATTTTGTACCGCAGCGTCTGGTAGAATCCCACGATAAGGACCCACAATGGATTCTTTATATTCTTCTGCAGCACTGACTGGATCAAAGTTAGCGACGGTTAAGCCAGGTATTTCTTCAATTTCTGTTCCGTTATCATCTAATTCTCGTTCAAAAACATCTTGTAAATTACTGGCAGGATCTGTACTCACTAATACAACTTTGAAACCATCATTCGCTAATTGAATGGCCGTTGCACTAGCGGCAGTTGTTTTCCCGACGCCACCTTTACCCGTATAGAATAAATACTTTGTATTAATATGCTCTTTTGGATTAAAAATTTCCATTCTATTTTCCACTCCTTTATTAAACAATTTGGACGAAATGATTGATTTTTCTTCAACCATCGACTAACCACGTATATAGGTGATTGTCTATATAATGAATATATAGGCACCTATCTATGTATTGTATGTAAATCGATCTCTATGATGCAAGAAAACTTGCAATCTTTCTCTAGATTTCATATACTTTACTCACATAGATACTTGTCAATGTATTAAATATAGATGAATCTCTATGTTTAGTCAAGCCATCTTATCATTTTTATTTACTTCATTTTATCGAAGGGTAATTAGGGATATCTCTTGAAAAATCCCTATCTCCTTTAGCTACAGGTAAATAATAAATGAATACAAAACTATCAGGAGGAGTACCACAAATGAAAAAAATAAATCACAAAGATATCAATGATCAGCAACTGGTTGATGTTCGAACACAACATGAGTACCAAGCTGGACATCTAAAAAATGCACTTAACCTGAATCCAGGCAACTTCAAAAAGTATGCGACTTATTATCTCGATGTAAATCAACCAGTTATCTTTATCGTTGGTTCTGAGGAAGAAAGTCATTTAGAAGAACTTTCTGAGTCTGCTGATGAATTAGGTTTTACTCAAAACAATGGATATCTTTTGATAGATGAAGTCCCCAAAGAAAATCTACAAACAACTGGAACTATTCCAGCTGAAGAATTTCTCAATAAAAATGATGACTATATCTTACTTGATGTCAGACATCCAGATGAAATTACACGACCAGCACCTGAGAAGAATTTGGTCAATATTCCATTTGAGGATTTAGTTAATGATTATCAATCACTGGATACGAGCAAACAAATTTTTACGCTTTGTGGATCTGGTAACCGAAGTACTGCAGCGGCTTCTTTCCTTGAATCAAAAGGATTAAATCCTAAAGTAATTGAAGGCGGAATGAAAGCCATTCAAGAAATTGGTAAATAATAAATTATAAGATATTTTCAAAAAAATGGCTTTGCAGATTCTTACAGAAACTGCAAAGCCATTTTTTTATGTTTTATTGTTAGTAAAGATTGCTGTAACAAGCATTTTGAAGGCATTTCAAGTCAAGAGCAAGGTAGTTGTCTGTTTGCTTTTCTATAAACGTTCATTAGAAAAAGGCACTTTCCACTTGCACTATTTTACCCTGCACAACACGATAATTTTGAAATATCATTATTATAACCAAGCGCTGCAAGTTTCAATCCTTCCACCATCGTTAAATAGGGAGCCATTGTGTCCGTTAAATCCTCGATTGTTAACCCAAATTTAACAGCTAATGTGCCTGCATAAATGACTTCACCTGCATTTTCAGCGACGATATGAACGCCTACTATTTGTTGATTTTGAGTATTGACAACAAGTTTGATTAATCCAGTTGTATCATGATTAGCTAATGCCCTTGGCACATTATCTAAATCTAGGATTGATGTTTTAACATCTATACCTATATCTTTTGCTTGTTCCTCTGTTAACCCAACTGTACCTACTCCAGGATTTGTAAATATTACTCCAGGAACAGCGGATAGATCGATCTGTTTATTTAAACTACCAATTGCATTATCTGCTGCAATCTTGCCTTCATATGCTGCTACATATACAAATTGAGGGCCTAAGGTAACATCTCCTGCCGTATAAATCCGATCATTGCTTGTCTGCCCATATTCATTCATTAAAATTTCATAGTTTTCCCCGATATCAACACTAGCGGCACTTAAATTTAAGGCGTCTGTATTCGGACTTCGACCGGTCGCAACTAATACTTGGTCAGACTCAATCGTTTTTTGAATACCGTTTTTAGTGAGTGTTAGTTTTTTAATATCACCGTCTTGTACGATATGGTCATAATTTATACCCGTAATAACCTGTATGCCTTGTTCATGCAGGGCTTTTTCGACTGCTGCCGAAACTTCTGGATCATAATCTTTTAGTAATTGTTTACTTCTCTGTACTAATGTTACTTCGGCACCTAAATTGTGGAATAATTGACCGAGCTCTAGCCCAATATAACCTGCCCCAATAACAGTCAATCTTTCTGGAACTTCTTCTAGCTCTAATAAAGTTGTACTCGTTAAATAATCGACATGTTCAATTCCAGGAATTTCAGGAATGAATGAAGTTGCACCTGTTGCAACTAAAAAGCGTTTTGCAGTTAATTTTTCTCCATTTACTTCTATGGCATTATCCGCAACAAATTTTGCTTCGCCTTCAATTAAATCAAAACCATACTCATCGATTAAATCAATATATTTTTGCTGACGTAGTGTATCGACTAATTCATCTTTTTGTTTCACTAATGCTTTTAAATCAACTTCTCCAGCTGTTGTTTTTAATCCATTGAATGGATTTTCTTTAACTAACTGATTAATGGAACCTGCTCGAATCAGCGTTTTAGATGGAACGCAACCAATATTTACACAAGTTCCACCGATTGTATCACGCTCAACCATCCCTACTCTCGCGCCATATTCAGTCGCTTTAATGGCCGCTGAAAAAGCTGCACTTCCAGAACCTATAATCAGAAAATCATAGTCATAATCTTTTTCATTTTTAAGTGCCAACACGGGTTGAGAAGATATTTCTTCAATTTTTTCTATCTGATAATGTGTTTGTTCAATCGCTTTTTTAATATTTTCAATTTCGACAGTGTCAGCTAAATCAAATTCTGTTTTTCCTTCACGATAACTCGTTTTTATATCTTTTGCACCAATGTTTTTAAGTGCCCTTGTCACATGTTCTTCACAACTTGTACAAGTCATACCCTGAATACTTATCTTATATTTCTTCATACGGAAACTCCTCTATTCATCATTAATTAATGTTTCAATAATCGGACAGGCATACATTTCTTTCTCATTTGGACAACATTCTTTTAAGTCGCCTAACATTTTTTCAATCCGTTTTAAATCTTCTATTTGTTTTTGGACTTCTGCTTGCTTTTGAGAGACAAAATCAAACAAGTTTTGGCAACGAACACTATCTTGATCGACTACACCTAGCAATTTATAAATTTCTCTTAGAGAAAAACCAAGGTCTTGTATTTGTTTAATGAATTTTACTCGTTTAATATCCTCATCTGAATACAATCGATAACCAGAATCTGTACGAGTTGGTTCTTCTAATAATTTTTTGTTTTCATAATATCGTATTGTTTCTTTGTTAACGCCACTTTTTTCAGCAAACTCACTAATAAGATACATCATTTTTCACCTCTATACTATTATAAACCATGTACTATGGTACATAGTCAAGGTATATTTATATTTTTTAAGAAAACTTACTCTTTTAATTTTCTCCTTTTAATTTTCTGGAAGATTTTTTAATTTTCTGTTGAAAGTCATTATATTAATTTAAGAAATCTATTATTGCAAGAAAATCAAATTATTAATAATCAAACGAACGTTTGACTATCTCCTCATGCCTAATGTATAATATCCATATCATAATCAAATGGACGTTTGAATGAGAGGTGAATGAAATGACTGAAGTCTGCCAAACGACGATCATACATCCTGAAAAAGTAGATGTAGTAAAGAATAAATTAGAAAATAAAGATTTGTCGAATTTACTTGTGTTAGGAAAATGTTTTAGTGATCCTTCTAGAATTAAGATATTCTATGCTTTAGAAACCTTCAAAGAAATGTGTGTCTGTGATTTAGCCGAAGTATTAGACGCTAGTATTGCTACGACGTCACACCATTTGCGCTATTTAAAAAAGCAAGGCGTGGCGAAATCACGTAAAGACGGAAAAGAAGTCTACTACTCTTTAGCGAATAAAGAAATCCTTTCGACTATTCGTATAGTTTTAGACATGCCAAACAGCTTATCTTTGACGTCTTAGTTTGGAGGAAAATATTTTGTTACAAACTATTTTTTCAGCGATCGCTGTGTATATCTCTACCAGTATCGATTATTTATTTATCTTGCTGATTATTTTTTCTCAAAGTCAGACAAAAAGAGGTCTTCGTCAGATTTATTTAGGTCAATATCTTGGGACAGGTATTTTGGTAGCCGTTAGTTTATTTGCTGCTTATGTGCTGAACTTTATTCCCCAAGATTGGATCATTGGACTGCTCGGACTCATTCCCATTTATCTGGGTATCCGAGTCGCTATGGGAAGTGAAGAAGAAGCAGAGGAAGATGAAGTCATGGAGAAGTTAGGGTCCAGAGGGTCTAACCGCTTGTTTTGGACTGTCGCTTTAATAACCCTAGCTTCAGGAGGGGACAATTTAGGGATTTATATTCCATATTTTGCTTCTATCTCTTTTTCAGAAATTATCCTTGCTTTAATCGTTTTTGCTATCTCAATTGCAGTGCTTTGCTATATCAGTTATCAATTAGCAAAAATTTCTTTTGTCGCCGAAACGTTAGAAAAGTACGAACGAATTATTGTACCTATTGTATTTATTGGATTAGGAATCTTTATTATGTTAGAAAACGGGACCATTCAAACAATATTCGGTTTATAAGGCTCGTTGTTGAAAGGAAGAAAATGATGAATGAAGTTAACACCTCACATAAGTGGCTCTTAGAAGGAATAGATTGCGCCAATTGTGCTGCTAAAGTGGAAAGCGCTGTGGCGTCAATTCCAGGAGTCCAAGAAAGCAATGTGAATTTCATGACAGAAACCTTAAACTTTGAGGTTTCTGACAAAGAAGAACAATTAGTTTTAACTAATGTACAAGAAAAAATTAACAAGTTGGAACCAGCTGTTACTTTAAAAAATAAAGCAGATGGGCAATTGATTAACATGAACTCATCAATTACTTTGGGAAGCAAGCCCAAAGAAGATGAACAAAGCCATCATGAATGGCTTTTAGAGGGAATAGATTGCGCCAATTGCGCCGCAAAGATTGAGAATGGCGTGTCTGAAATAGATGGTGTCATGAATAGTAATGTGAACTATATGACCCAGACATTGAGTTTCGATCTTGTCGCAGAAGATGATGCAAAAACACTTTCTTCGGTTAAAACAAGAATCAAAAAATTAGAACCTGATATCACCCCTCTTATAAAGGCAACAGGTCAAAAAGTAGGAGAAGATAAGGTTCTTCAATCAGAAAAAACAGTTCAAAAGCAGAGTCGCAATAAACCAGATAATTTGGGGATTAAATTAACCATCGGTCGCTTAATTCTAGCGCTTACGGTGCTTCTGACTGCAAGTTTTGCGCCAGTCGCCCCTTCCCTTTCCTTTGGTTTGTTTGTGGTCGCTTACCTTGTTGCCGGCTATGATGTTATCTGGCGAGCGATTCGGAATATTTTTAATGGACAAGTCTTTGATGAAAACTTTTTAATGACGATCGCTACACTTGCTGCCTTCTATGTGCAAGAATATCCTGAAGCAGTAGCCGTCATGCTTTTCTACCAAGTAGGAGAGCTTTTCCAAGATGTGGCTGTAAACAAATCACGTCGCTCCATCGCAGATTTGATGGATATTCGTCCTGATTATGCCAATGTGAAATTAGCAGATGGCAGTACTCGGCAGGTTTCCCCAGAGTCAATCAAAGTTGGCGATACGATTTTAGTGCGTCCAGGAGAAAAAGTCCCCTTAGATGGAAAGGTGATCGTCGGCTCTTCTGCTATGGATACCTCTGCTTTAACGGGTGAGTCAATGCCTCGAAGTGTTGAAGAGGGTGACGATGTTTTAAGTGGTTTTATTAATAAAAACGGCTTGCTAGAAATAGTGGTTGAAAAGCCATTCTCAGAGTCAACCGTGACAAAAATTCTTGAGCTCGTTGAGAATGCGAGCAGTCGTAAAGCACCGACAGAACAATTCATTACAAAGTTTGCTCGATACTATACGCCGATCGTGGTCATTTTAGCTGTCTTATTAGCTGTTCTTTTACCATTGATTATTCCTGAAATGACCTTTAATGATGGAATTTACCGGGCAGCCATTTTCTTAGTTATTTCTTGTCCTTGTGCCTTAGTTGTTTCTATTCCTGTCGGTTTCTTCGGTGGCATTGGTGCTTCTTCACGGAAAGGTATTTTAGTGAAAGGTGCCAACTTTTTAGAAGGTTTAAACGATGTCAAATATGTCATCATGGATAAAACAGGTACCTTAACCAAAGGAAAATTTGAGATTACCGATATAGAAGCTTCAGAAGGCTTTAGTGATGAAGAACTCTTAGAACTAGCAGCTTATGCTGAAACCCATTCTTCGCACCCGATTGCGGATTCCATCAAAGAGCGTTATGGGAAAGAAATTGATGAACGTCGAATTGATGAATACAATGATATTTCAGGTCATGGAGTTCAAGCGATTGTTGATGGAAAAGAAATATTAGCAGGAAACGCAAAATTAATGGCCAAATATAGTATTCCCTTTAAAGCAGTAGAGGAAGTCGGAACGATTGTTTATCTAGCCATTGATGGAGCCTATGCTGGTTACCTTTTAATTGCCGATACGATTAAAGATGATGCTGCAGAAGGCATTAAGTTAATGAAAGAAAAAGGTGTCGAACACATTATCATGCTTACAGGCGATTCAAAAGCGGTGGCCGAAGCTGTTGGGAATAAATTAGGGATCGATGAAATCCACTCGGAACTTCTTCCGCAAGACAAAGTCGAGAAAATGGAAGAAATTATGGCGTACAAAAACGAAAAAGAAAAAGTCGCTTTTGTGGGCGATGGTATCAATGATACGCCCGTACTGGCCCGTTCAGATATCGGGATTGCGATGGGTGGCTTAGGATCAGACGCAGCCATTGAAGCGGCGGATATCGTCATCATGGACGACAAACCTTCTAAGATTGGAACGGCTATGCAAGTCGCCAAAGATACTCGCCAAATTGTCTGGCAGAACATCATTCTGGCTATGGCCATCAAAGGGGTATTCTTGATTTTAGGTGCCTTTGGTGTCGCTTCGATGTGGGAAGCTGTCTTTGCAGATGTAGGAGTAACAGTAATAGCAGTACTGAATTCTATGAGGATATTAAACAAATAACATTTTCAATTCGTTTTTACAATCTATAGGTTACCAGAAAATTTAATAGCTAGTGACCTATTTTTACAAATCGAAATGAACAAAAAAGGCAGCGATTGTAGTTTATCGCTGCCTTTTTTGATTCTAAAATAGTCCTTTTTTCAATATATAAATACTTTAACTGCCATAAGCATACCCTTTTTCCAGTTCGTCTTTACTTGTAGTTATTTCTATTGTGATATGATTCTTTACACCCGATGTATGGGCAAGCTCTGCAATTTCTTCTTTGATTTCCCTAGTCTTGTTTATATCGGAAGAGTCTATAAGAACCGTAACGATAAGGGCATTTTCTTCTCCGTCCAGTGACCAAATGTGAAAATGAGAGAGGTCCTTTACAGCAGGAATATTGTTAATGGAGTTCGCCAGGTTCTCTACGTTTACATTTTCCGGCGAACCGTTCAATAAAATTTTCATTGTACTGAAAAATTCAGGTACAGTTTTATAGAGGATATAGAGTGCTATCAAAATCGATAAGATTGGATCCAATCGATAAGCCTCGGTAAAGTTCATTACGATACTCACAACCAAGACCCCAATCCACCCTAATACATCTTCTAGCATATGCAGGTTCAACATGCCTTCGTTTTTAGATGACCCTTTGCTTAGAATCCAAGCCGCATATCCATTCAATCCAATAGCCACGAGTGAAAGCCAAAACATGCCACTGTAATTAACCGGTTGCGGATCAATCAAACGTGGGATACTTCGGTAAATCATAAAAAATGAGCCGCCGATCAGTACTACTCCAGTTATCAACGCCCCTAATAATGAAAAGCGGTTATAACCAAAAGTGAACTGTTCATCTTGCTGCTTTTCTGAGTACCCCTGGAAAAACCAAGCGAATCCAATAGAAATGGAATCTCCTAAATCATGAACGGCGTCGGACATAATTGACACACTATTGAAAAGAGACCCAAAGAAAAATTCAATCATGGAAAAAATAAAGTTGGTGAAAAAAGCAATTTTAATATTCTTATTCGGTTGATTTTGGTGCGAGTGATTTTCTTGTTTCTCTGACTTTGAAATTTTAAAAACCTCTATTTAGTTTTATACCTTATTAGCTTTTATTGTTCTAGTTCGTTGATATGAGTTAAGACTTGTTCGAGAATACTGAAAACATGAAGATCATCAAGACTGTAAACCATGCTTTTCCCTTCTCTCCTTGCCTTCACTAAATGCGAATCTTTCAATATTTTTAGTTGGTGTGAAATCGCGGACTGTTCCATATCCAATGCAAGCACAATGTTTCCAACACTGAGTTCTTTTTTCTGTAAGAGAAAGAGAATCGACAAGCGTGTAGGGTCACTAATCACTTTGAATAATTTGCTTATTGATTGAATCTTCTCTTTATTGATTGGCGAAGATGTTGATGTATCCATATGCTCTTATTCCTCTCATATGATTTTCCGTTCATATATATAATACCACATGAGTAAAACGATGCTAGTTTTTTGTTTATAGACAAAATTAAGACTTTTGTATTCATAATAGTAGTCCATTTGAATAAGAAGCATCTTGTCTTGACAAAACTCATACAGTGAGTTAATATGATTTTGTAAACATATGAATGCAACTTCATATTTAAATCATAATCATTCCGATTTACATATGGGACAACTGAAAGGAGTCAGAGACAATGGAAATTACATGAATACTTCTCTTCTTTTAGTGGGAATTTGTGTGATTTAATAAGTAAATGAATGGAAATCAAAGGAATTATATAGGAAGGTGATAAAAATGGAAACTATCGAAGAACAACAATCACAGGAAAAAGAGAAACATAACCATAACCACGACCACGATCACGGAAAGATGCCTATTGTTTTATACTTTATTGGTTTGGCATTGGCAATTGTTTCGCTGTTCTTAAGTGACGAATATCAAACCGTAAAAAACATCATGTTCTCACTCGCCACAATTAGTGCGGGCTATCATGTCATTATTCTGGAAGGTCTTGGAGAGACAATTGAGAATACAAAAACAAATAACAAGTTCACGCCTAATTCTCATATTTTAATGGGATTAGCGGCTATAGGAGCTTCAGCAATGGGGAATTTTTGGGAAGGAACGTTGTTGATTCTCATTTTTTCAGGCGCACATTTTCTGGAAGATTACGCTGAAGGAAGAAGTAAACGAGAAATAACGAAATTACTCGAAATGAATCCAACGACTGCTCGGTTAATTTTGCCTGATGGGAATACAAAAATTGTTGATGTCAGTGAATTAACAGTGGGAGACCAACTTCAGGTATTAAATGGTGACCAAGTACCCATTGATGGCGTCATTTTATCTGGCTCTACTTCCATTGATGAATCGTCTATTAATGGTGAAAGTATACCCAATGAAAAAACAAAAGGAGATACCGTTTTTGGGAGTACGATTAATGGGACAGGTACGTTTACAATGGAAGTCACCAAAGAAAACGAAGATACAGTCTTTTCAAAAATTTTACAATTAGTGAACCAGAACCAAGACAACCAAACAAAAGCTGCGAGTATAATCCAAAAATTTGAACCGAAATACGTTACAGTTGTTTTAATTGCCATTCCGTTATTCATGTTATTGGCTCCTTTTCTCCTAGACTGGACATGGTCACAAAGTATCTATAGAGGATTGGTCCTTTTAGTGGCAGCTTCACCCTGTGCTTTAGCAGCGGCTACTGTATCGGTAACTTTATCGACGACTTCTAACTTGGCCAAAAATGGAGTCCTTTCAAAAGGTAGTTCTTATCTGTCTCAATTAGCCGATACTCAAGCCATTGCATTTGACAAGACAGGAACCTTGACTAAAGGAAAACCTGAAGTAACCAATTACTATTTTGCTGATTCCGTGAACGAAGAAAACATGATTGATATCGTAGTAGCTCTTGAAAAAGAATCCAATCACCCTTTAGCAGATGCTATTCTAAGAAAGTTTGAGCAAAAAAATAAACTAACTATCGAAGTAGAAAACCAGATCGGCAAAGGATTGACAGGAGATTACAACGGCAAAAATTATCGTATAGGAAAACCGACTTCGTTTGACGATGTTTCAGATGAATATAGTCGTTTAAATAATCAATGGGCATCAGAAGGTAAAACTGTCGTATACGTAGCAGAAGATGAGAATGTCATTGGACTTATAGCTCTCATGGACGTTCCAAGTGAACATGCAAAAGACACTATTAAATACTTTAAAGAACAAGGCATACACACCACTTTAATCACTGGCGACTCAGAAATGACAGGAAAAGCAGTTGCTAAACAATTAGGAATAGATGAAGTAATCGCGAATGTCATGCCAGAAGATAAATCTCGAATTATAGACGAGCAAAAAGAGAAATACGGCGTAACAGTAATGGTGGGTGATGGTGTAAATGATGCCCCAGCCCTTGTGAATGCAGATGTAGGGATTGCCATGGGAGACGGAACAGATGTAGCAGTAGAAGTGTCTGATTTAGTTTTAATGCAGAATAATTTATCCAAATTGGTACAATCTCATAATATTGCAACCAAAATGAATCGTGTCATTTGGCAAAACATTCTTTTTTCAATGGCAGTCGTAGCCTTTTTAGTAGTAGTGAGTTTATTAGGTCTAACAGATATAGCGATCAGTGTCATTATTCATGAAGGAAGTACTTTGGTCGTTATCCTGAATGGACTCCGATTGTTATCCGCCAAATAATTAAATAAATCAATGTTTAAGAATGGAAATTGTCACTTTAGACGTTATATCCTACTTGTTGTGGCTGATGTTTTGCAATTTAAATATAATAATTGATATGTTCTAAAATTTTGTATATTAAATAAATTAAAACCTAAAAAAGGGAAGCAGATCCTAGGGGAACTGCAAAGCATTTTTTTATTTTATTGTCGATAATAATTGCTGTAACAAGCATTTAGAGCGCATTTCAATTCGAAAGCAAGGTAAGTGGTCTGCTCACTTTGCTGTAAACGTTCATTAGAAAAAGGCACTTTCTACTTGTCCAGTTTTACCCTGCTCATTCTGATGTGACCCCCAAAAGTTAGAGTTGAAAATCTAAACTTTTGGGGGTCACATCATTCTCGTTCTTTTTTATAGTATCTTCATTGATTTACAAAAACATTTTTCAGAATTGTTAGTTACTTAGTAACTTTAGTTGCTTCAATTCACAAACAGAATATTCATATCTAAAAAACAAGTCATCAGTCAACTTTAATTTTTCTTGGAAGTGATTTCCTTTTTAAGTTACAAAAATTCAAACCCAAAAAATACACATGATTAGATACAAATAAGTCGGGAATAACTTAGAGGTGCTTCCTCAAGTTATTCCCGACTTATTTTTATTTACTTTTTAAATCTTTGGCTTGAAAACATCTACTTAAATCCATTATTGAAACTAAAACTTATCGTAGTATCTCAACAGAACATCGTTACTCCACTAATATCTGCCCCATCATTCCATTGTCCTCATGTTCCAAGATATGACAGTGCATCATAAAAATTCCTGGTTGAGAGAATTCAATTTCGATTTTGATAGCTTCGCCAGGCGGAACGAGGATAGTATCTTTCCACCCTGATTCATAGGCTTCTGGAGGACTTCCGTTCCGAGAAAGTATACGAAATTGGACACCGTGGACATGAAATGGGTGGGGCATGTCCCCCATCATCATAGAGGTATTCGGCACTGCAATGTCCCAGACTTCCTTTTTATCTTGTTCAACGGTAAAGTCAATGCGTTCCAAATCAAATTTTCTTCCGTTTAGTGTCACCATGTGTCCCATTCCACTCATCTCAATTTGTCGATCTGGTAAGGAGTCAGCTTCCACTGGCGGTAAATCATTGAGTTTTTCTGGTAAAGGCTTAAGACTTCCTGACTTATCTCCTGTTATTTGAAGTGCTAGGATTTCTGTTGTCGAGATGTCAACAAGGGAAACTTCCTCTCCCACTTTATACTTACTCATGTCCACTACAATTTCTGCCCGTTCCCCCGGTGAGAGAAGGAACTCTTTTCTTTCTACAGGTGTTTCTAGGAAACCGCCATCTGTAGCGATCTGGTAAAAGAAAGATTCATCAGAAAGACGCAATTGATAGTTTCGAGCATTGGAACCATTGACGACACGCAAGCGAACCCATTCCTGTCCTACTTCGATATAGGGACGAATCGTCCCATTTACCAATGGGGTGTCTCCCGTGGTCCCATCAAAATTATAGACCGTATCATAATTAAACTGGTTATCCTCATCAAAAAATCGTTCTTGTAGAATGAGGGGAAAGTCATTGACTCCATACTCTTTCGGGAGATCCAAAGAGTCCGAATGCTCATCTTCCACAAAAATCAATCCAGAGAGACCATTATAGACCTGTTCAGCAGATTTTTGGTGTGCATGCGAATGGAACCAAAGGGTCGCCGCTTCCTGATCCACTGTAAAATCTACCTCTGCGCTACCTTCTGCTTCAATCGCATGGTGAGGGCCTCCATCTACATCAGAAGGGATCTTCAGTCCATGCCAGTGAAAAGTGGTCTCCTCTTCCAATTTATTTTGAAGATTGATATGAACCTGCTGACCTCTTCGCACTTGTAAAACAGGCCCCAAATAAGAACCATTATATCCGTACGTCTCTGTGAGTGGTCCTTCACGGAAGGAAGTCTGACCTTCATCGGCTACTACGGTATAGGAAACTTCCGTATCGGTCTCATAATCGCTCTTAAGGAGAGTGGGTAAGTGTAATTTGCTAGACGGCTGCTCGGGTGCCTTTAATTCTACTGTGTTTGTTTCCCTATTCATGCCGTTTCTGCTTTCCATCATGTCCCCCATAGGTGTGTCATGAGGAGAAAAGGACGGACGGAAATTTATCTGGAAGAAAGTGAAAAAAAATAAAACTTAGTAAAAGTAGAGCAACGGCAACGGAAAACAATAACGGGATCCAGCGTTTCTTTTTCATATAAATTCTCCTTCTCTTCATGAGAATTCTATCAGAAGGTTAAGCCATTTGTCTTTATGCCTCTATCAACTTAAAATTAGCTACTAACAACTGCAAACGACTTGTCGCATAAGTACTTTATGCTTATCAGTAAGCAGTGTCAATCATTTGTACTTAAAACATTTCTAATTCCCTTTAGAGAATCACTTCCGTCAGGACACAATATCTATCTCTGTATCTTCAGAATTTTCAGAGATAATTTCAATTAACAGTCGATGTGGAATATTCAAACTCGTCTCACCGGGACTTTGTATCCAACCCGTTTTAACGGAAATTTGTTGCGGGCTATTGTCTTCCTTGTTCCGAATTCTTTCTCCATCGATTTCGATGATGTTATATTGACCAGGAGCAGGGTAATAAGTAATCAGTTTATGTTCTTCGTTTCCTGTTAAAAGGAAACGATCGACTTCTTCGCCGTCGATCGATATAACGGCGTATATCTTATTGCCTTCATTTTGAGAATTCTGAACAGTAAAGATAGCTATTGGACTAAAAGAAAGGGCCACCAACAGAAAAATAATGATAACGTCAAAAGGTTTCATCATTTTTACCAATTTTTTGATTACAATCCCTCCTTGCCTTTTATATTTTCTGCGAATTTTAATCACTGAAGATATTTTTTTCTTATTAAATATTCTGCTTCTGTTATATTGCCTCTAGCGAACTCTTTTTGAAGGATTTCTAACGGTGTTTCGTGATAATCTGAATAAGCAAAGCTCGATAGCCATTGACCAATCAAGTAGACAGCCAGAACAACTAGCCCTATCCAAAAAAGCCCTTCTAATAGAAATGAACTTATTCCAAGTTGGTTCAACGAATTAAAAAAATCACCCAACTGTTATCTCCTCCTTAATCATAAAAAATATGTTCCTTTCTGATTATCTAGACGCAATTAAACCTTCCGAATAATAAGGTTTTGTAGGATAGGCTCTCCGACGATAAATCCAGAGCACGATTGCGCTAATAAACAGCACGAGTGATAGCACTTGGGAAGCTCGCATAATATCCCCAATCCACAAACTATCGGTGCGCATGCCTTCTATAAAAAAACGTCCAAATGAATACCAGATGACATAACTAAGAGCAACTTCTCCTCGACGTAATAGGCCTTTCTGATTCCTTAGGATAATAAGAAGGATAAAACCTAATAAACTCCATAACGATTCATACAAAAATGTCGGGTGGTAATAGGTACCGTTGATGTTCATCTGTTCAATAATAAACTCTGGTAAATAAAGAGTTTCTAAAAATTGGCGACTCACTGCTCCACCGTGGGCCTCTTGATTGATAAAATTTCCCCAGCGACCAATCGATTGAGCTAGGAGGACACTAGGTGCCAGTATGTCTAGTAAAAGAGTTAGCGTCATTTTCTTTCTTCTTGCAAACCAGTATACTGCGAGACCACCCGCAATTAGCCCCCCATAAATGGCAATTCCACCATTCCAGATTGCGATGATTTCACTCGGATTCTGTATATAGTAGTCCCATTTGAATAAAACGTAATAAAGTCGGGCACCGATAAAGCCAATTGGTATGGCCCATAATGCCATATCTACCATGGTATCTTCTTCAAGTCCCAGTTTTTGAGCTTCCTTTGTAGCTAATGAAATGCCGATCAGCATCGCTAGAGCAATAATAATTCCGTACCAATAAATTTTTATCGGCCCAATTGAAATAGCAACTGGATCGATTACACTAAGTAAAACATTCATTCTTCAATCCCCTTCATAGCTTACATTAGTTAATTGTTTTAAATCACATAATTTAAGTTCAATTTGTGTAGTTATTTGTTTACAGACAATAAACCCTCATTTATATTGTCAAACACATTGTCAAAATCCCCTTCACCATTGATAACGTAAAGCAGATTTTGCTCCTTGTAGAAGTGAATAAGTGATTCCATTAATTCCTTATTAATGTGTAGCCTATTTTCAATCACTTTTGGTTTGTCATCCAGTCGAATTTTTTCCCTTTTTGCTTCGATTTGGGAATTTCCTTGTTTTTCTTTTGAACGAAGATTCCCTCGTTGCGCTAACCGATGTCTTAACGTATCCTGACTTACATCTAAAAAGAAAATAGCGTCTAAATTCTGATTTTGACTTTGTAGGTAAGCTTCGAGCACTTTTGCTTGCTGTAGGGTACGTGGGTAACCATCCAGAACAAAACCATTTTCAACATCTTTTTCTTGTAAGCGACTCTTAACCAATGAGTTTATCCACTCATCTGGAACTAGCTCTCCTTTATTCATATATTCTTGCACTCTGAGTCCGAATGTATCTTTCTCCTTGGCTGCTTCTCGTAACATTTCACCAGTTGAAATAGCCGTCAGGTGGTACTTCTCTGCGATTCTTTTAGCTTGAGTGCCTTTCCCAGCACCGGGTAACCCTAAAAGGACCAGCCTCATAATTTTTCCTCCTTATAAACTAAAAAAGGAAGAGATGATTTTTTAAATTATTCCATCTCTTCCTTTCCTGTGAAACTATTGTATTTTTACACGATAAGGTCATTCAATTATTTCATGTGCCAAATAACTGTTTATTTTGGCTCTAATTTCAATGTCATAGCATTGATGGCAACAATTACAGTCGAAAGTGACATCAAGACGGCACCGACTGCTGGGCTTAATGTTATGCCGATTGGTGCTAAGATTCCTGCAGCTATTGGGATTGCGATAAAGTTATACCCTGCTCCCCAAACAAGATTTTCTTTCATCTTACGTGTGGTCTTCTGAGCCAACTCGATAAAGGATTCAATGTCGCCCGGGTCTGACTGTGTCAAGATGACATCGGCTGAATCCAATGCTACTTGAGTTCCCGCACCAACAGCTATACCAACGTCTGCCAATGCAAGAGAAGGTGCGTCGTTGACCCCGTCACCGAGCATGATAACTTTCTTTTCTTCTGCTTTAAGTTTTTCAACTAATTCATATTTGTCTTGAGGAGATTGATTAGCCAAATAATCAATACCTAAAATTTCTGCCGCTCCTTGAGCCGCTTTTTCATTGTCACCCGTTGCCATAATGGGTTGAATGTTGTTCTTTTTAAGGGCTTGTATTAATTCTTTACTTGTTGGTTTTAATTCATCCCCTAAAGCTACAGCACCGATTGCTTCGTCGTTTTCTACTAAGACACTGAGGGTTGCTCCTTTTGGAATATCCATATCTAGATTACGTCCGTATGCTTTTTGACTGATTAATTGATAACGATGTCCGTTAGCTTGACCTTCTACACCAGCGCCAGAAATAACATCAATCGAATCAAAACTTACTGGACGTATACCTTGCTGTTCTGCGTAACTGATAATTGACTGAGCGATAGGATGACTAGATCCGCCTTCGATACCTGCCAATAAGGCAACAATTTCATCTTTCGTATATTTATCATTAAAGAGTTCAACATCTAGTACTTTAAACTCACCAGTCGTTAAAGTTCCCGTTTTATCTAAAACCATAGCATCTGCATTTGTAGTCAACTCCAAAGCGTTCCGGTCTTTCACTAATAATCCCCGACTGGCCCCTAAGCTGGTACTACGAGCAGTCACCAATGGGATAGCCAGACCCAGGGCATGCGGACAAGCAATAACTAATGTGGTGACTGTAAAAATAACTGCCGTTGGTACATCAGCTATAACCATCCATATGACAAGGGCAATAAGAGCTACAATAACCGCAATATAAAAGAGCCATCCTGCAACTTTTTGTGCAAGATTTTCTGCTCGAGATGGTTGGCTTTGAGCTTGACTGATTAATGTCTGAACCTGAGAAATGAAGGACTTATCGCCCGTCTGCATTATTTCCACATAGAGGACTCCGCCACCATTGGTTGATCCACCGATGACCTCATCTCCGGGATTTTTTTCAATTGGTTTCGATTCCCCAGTCACAAGCGCTTCGTTTACACGTGATTCGCCGCGCTGAATGGTTCCATCTGCTGGAACATTTTCTCCAGCCTGAACACGAATCAAATCGCCTACTTGCAAGTCAGCAACTGGACGTGTTTCAATTGAATCGTCTTCCAATACAACGTGAGCATCTTTCGGTACCAATTCAGCCAATGCTTTTTGTGCATCTCCGGCTTCTCCAACAGCTTTCATCTCAATCCAGTGACCTAACAACATGATTAATACTAATGAAGCAAATTCAAAGAAAAAGTCCATCACATGTTCACCAGTCACATATCCAGCAATGACTGCATAAACACTGTAAAAGTAGGATACAGAGATACCAAGAGTGACAAGAGCCATCATTCCAGGAGCTTTTTCTTTAAACTCATCCACTGCTCCCATATAGAAAGGTTTACCGCCATAAATGTACAAAATCGTAGAGAGAAGAGCCACGAGTATATCAGAATACTGAAATGTAAACTGGAATGGTAGTTGGAACCCAAACATAGGGGATAATAACATAATAATGATTCCCATAGGCAATGACTTTAAAAAGAGTTCCTTGAAATCTCCATGGTGGTGATGATCGTGCCCGCCATGACCACTGTGGTCATGCCCAGCATGATGATCGTGATGCCCCCCGTGATGTTCCATTTCATTATGGTCGTGTTTTGAGTGATCCATGTCGCCGTGATTATGATGACTATGTGACGAATGTTTTTTGTTATTACTCATTTTTAATTCCTCCTTATTAGATTAGAGACTGATTTTAAAGTTTTAGAACCCTCTCATCTAACACTGCATATAATTCTCATGAAAAGGGTTCTATACTTTATCTCTATCTACTATCTATGAATAAATGGTATTCGTACTTTATGCACTTAATACTGAATAGTTAGTTTCTGCTAAAGCAGCATTGAGCGTTTCGGTATCAATCTCTGTTTGACTTTCAAGTACTGCTTTTTTAGTCGCTAAATCAACCTCTACAGATTCAACGCCTTCAATAGCTGAAAATTTTTCTTGCACTGTATTGGCACAACCTGCACATTTTACGCCATCTAATAAGACTTCTTTTTTCATTATTCTATTCCCCTTTTTATTTTTTTATCTTCTCCTATTATTAGAATAGGAAGAAGTTTAAATCCCAGATAAGCTACGTGTTTTCTAAACAACTGCTGGTTTGAATCGTCTTAACCGTAAAGCATTGAGCAAGACCGATACGGAGCTGAAACTCATGGCGACTGCCGCAAACATTGGACTCATCAATGGTCCGCCAAAAATATACAAGAGACCCATCGCAACTGGAATACCTACAAAGTTGTAAGCAAAAGCCCAGAACAAGTTTTGTTTAATGTTTCGTAGCGTTGCATGACTTAAATCAATCGCAGTCAATACAGTGGTTAAATCATTACGCATAAGGACAATATCAGCCGATTCAATCGCCACGTCTGTACCTGATCCAACTGCAATACCGATATCTGCTTGAGCTAATGCGGGTGCATCGTTAATGCCGTCCCCAACCATCGCTACCTTCTTACCTGTTTCTTGTAGTTTTTTGACTTCTTCTGCTTTATCTTCAGGTAATACTTCACTTAATACACTGTCTATACCCACTTGCTTAGCAATCGCTTTGGCTGTACGTTTGTTATCTCCGGTAATCATGATTACTTCAACACCGCGTCTTCTAAGTTCTTTAACAGCCTTCATACTATTTTCTTTGAGTGTGTCCGCTACTGCGATAATTCCAGCCAGCTCTCCGTCAATAGAGAGATACATTGGTGTTTTTCCTTCGTCTGCTAAACGATCGGATTCTTTTTCCATGCTTGATAAATCAATCTTTTGCTCTAGCATCAGTTTACGGTTTCCAATGTACATATCTTTGCCCTCAATTTCAACTCGAATCCCGTGTCCAGGAATCGCTTCAAAATGATCTGGTTTAGCTAATGTCATGTTCTCTTCTTTTGATTTCTGTACGATGGCTTCGCCTAATGGGTGTTCAGAACCTGTTTCACCGGAAGCTGCATAATATAAAAGATTTTCTTTAGTAATAAGAGGAGTGACCAAAATATCCGTCACGATAGGTTTACCTTCTGTCAGTGTCCCTGTTTTATCAAATACAATCGTCTCTAAGTTATGAGTGGTTTCTAACGCCTCACCACTTTTTATCAAGACACCATGTTCTGCCCCTTTTCCGGTTCCAACCATAATACTTGTTGGAGTCGCCAAACCTAAGGCACATGGACAAGCAATGACAAGGGTTGTAATGATAACGGATAAAGCAAATATTCCAGATTGACCTGCAATTAACCAAGCAACCCCTGCTAAAACAGCTAATGCTATAACAATCGGTACGAAATATCTAGTAATAATATCGGCCATTCGAGCAATGGGTGCTTTAGACCCTTGCGCGTCTTCTACCAGCTTGATGATTTGGGATAGAGTAGTGTCACTTCCCACTCGAGTCGCACGGTAGTCAATGGAACCATTTTTATTGATACTAGCCCCTATAACCTCGTCTCCATCTTCCTTTTCTACGGGGATACTTTCTCCTGTCAGCATTGATTCATCGACTGAAGTGCGTCCCTCAACAACAACACCATCTACAGGCATACTTTCTCCCGGACGAACTCTAATGACGTCTCCTAGAGCAACTTCTTCTACAGTGATTTCCTGTTCAACACCATCACGTATCACTCGAGCTGTTTTAGGCGCCAAGTTAACTAGTTTTTCAATCGCTGAGGACATCTGCCCCTTTGATCGCTCTTCTAAAAATAACCCTAAAGTATGGAGCGTTAAGATAACTCCAGTCACTTCATAGTAAAGTAAATCTGAAAAGTTCCCGTAACCTAAGCCAGTCCCGATCGTCGCTGCCAGACTGTATACAAAAGCGGCCGCGGTACCAAGGGCAATCAGGGAATCCATATTTGGGTGACCTTTAAATAAGGTTTTGAATCCCTTCTGGAAATATTCCCAGCTCACTCCCATGATCGGCAAAGTCAGAATAAGTTGTAAAAGAGAAAAATTAAATGCATTTATCATTGGGTCAACGATATTTGGTAGAGGCATACCGACCATTGGACCCATGGATATAATTAATAAAGGGATTGTAAATATAATGGATATCCCAAAACGATTTGAAAGTTGCTTCATTCGTTTTTCTTTTTTCTCACGCTTCTCTGCTCGTGAATGATCTTGAGTATCCGTAGTCTCTAATACGGCTGCATAACCACTATTGGATACAGCACCAGTCACATCAGATACTGAAATCGCTGACGGGTTATAAGAAACTTGCATTTTTTCTGTCGCTAAATTGACTGAAGCTTTATCTACGCCCGACAACTTTCCGACAGCTTTTTCAATTGTCTGTGCACAGGATGCACAGGTCATCCCTTCAATTGCAAAGGTTTGCGTCGTTCCTTCCTGGGTGACCATTTCATACCCTGAATTATCCACTGCTTTTTGTAGATTTTCTACCGAAAAAGTTGGTTCATCGTACTCAATACTTAACTTCTCTGTTGCTAGGTTTACGGAAGCCTGTGTGACCCCACGAACCTTTTTTGCTGCTTTTTCTACTGTCTGCGCACAAGATGCACAGGTCATACCTTCTATGGCAAATGATTTATTCTCCAATTTTTTTGCTCCTTATTCTCCATGATGATGTAAATGGCAATCGCATTGCCCTTCTGCACACTGACAATCAACTTCTTCTACTGCGAAAGCTTTTTTCATTTCTAATATTTCTTCTAGCCTTTGGATATCATCGAAACTTAAAATATGATCCTTAATGATACTCTCTATTACATTCCCGACATTCTTTCGACAAATACGATCGAAAATATCGTTTGTAAAACTTCTTACCGCTTCTTTCTCTTCGATATTTGCCGAATAAATATATTTTCTACCTTCTTGTTCTGTATTCAGTGCGCCTTTTTCCACGAGTCGACCTAAGAGCGTTTTGATTGTCGCTTGTTTCCAGTCCATTTTCTCTCCCAATGTAGAAATGACTTCTTTACTAGTCACTTGGGTATTCGCCCAGACTACACGCATGACTTCCCATTCAGCATCGGTTATATGAAGGTCTACAGCTATAGTACTCATATTCTCTCCCCCTTTCGTTTACGCGCGTAAACATTAATGTTAAATAGAGTTTATACTAGTAAACGATTATTGTCAAGAGTTTATGTAAATGAATAATTTGTGATGTATTATTTTTTATAACTTTTTAACTTTCGTTTCGATGCGACACGCCTGACGAAAATATGGATTGTGTTTTAGTTCATTAATTAGGGATTGATTCGTCGGACTTTTCTCTTTTTTTAAAAAAATACCAAAAAATAAGCTTTTTTAGAATGTCGGCGGATAGACATCCCACTGTACGGGTTTTCTATCCCCCGATTTCATTTTTATTACAAATTTGAGCCTTACAGGCTCAAGGGGTAAACATTCTAAATAACAGGTCTTCTTTGCCTATTATCGCTGTTATTACATTTTCTGATTATAAAAGTGGCAGGACTAACGCAATTGCCCCAATAATAATCGCTGTCCAGTTGAGTCCTTTCTGTGGGAAAATAGCCCGATGATTCCTAGAACGACTGCAGCTACTCCCATCCATACCGGTTGCCAAAAGAAAGCGATTATCCCTACAAGAATTCCAATCCATCCTAACCATTGCCCAGTTGTATTACTCATGATTTATCTTTTCCTTATGCATATTTTTTAATTATTTATTTAATCGAGAAACATATTCTGTTAAACGCACCAAATTAGAAACAAAACCATATTCACTGTCGTACCATGCGACTGTTTTTACTAATTGACTATCTTCATGCTCTATGACTTCTGTTTGGGTAGCATCAAAAATTGATCCAGCAACACTGCCCAGAATATCTGAAGAAACAATCGGGTCGTCTGTGTACTCAAATGATTCATTTGCTGCCTCAAACATGACTTGATTGACTTGATCGATTGTTACTTTTTGGTTTAAATTCGTATAGAATTCCACTAATGCGCCACCTAAAAGAGGTACCCTCACAGCCGTTCCATCAATAATACCATCTAATTCAGGAATGACGTTACCAACCGCTTGTGCCGCTCCAGTAGTCGTCGGTATAGCATTCATTGCTGCCGCACGTCCTCTTCTAAGATCCTCATTTGGACTGTCGTGCAATTTCTGAGAAGGGGTGTATGCTTTAACTGTTGTCATCAAACCAGTTGCAATCCCAAAGTTTTGATGAAGTGCGTTCGCGAGAGGCGCCAAACAATTTGTAGTACAAGACGCAGCTGATAGAATTACATCCTCTTTTGAGAGGTCTGTTTCGTTTACGCCAAAAACAATGGTTTTAGTTGTTTCATCTTTTGCTGGTGCAGTAATGATGACTTTATCTGCCCCGGCTTCAATATGAGCTTGTGCTTTTTCGGCTGATGTATACATTCCGGTCGATTCAATCACGATATCCACGCCTAATTCAGACCAAGGGAGTTGTTTCGCATCTTTTTCTTGGTACACCTTTATCATCTTATCATCGATAATTAAGCTATCCTTTATTGCTTCAACTTTATAAGGTGCACGGCCATAGGTTGTATCATATTTGTAAAGGTAAGTCAGTGTGTCTATATCAGCCAAATCATTAATAGCTACGACTTTTAAGTCCGATTTGGAATCAATTAACCTTCTTAAAACCGTTCGCCCAACACGACCAAATCCATTAATTGCTATTTTAGTAGTCATTATATTCCTCCATTTAATTTTTTAATTATGTACTATTTTTCTTGATGAATATATGCTGGTTATCCTTAATTAGCAGCCAAAGTTTAACATTAACCCCCCCCTCTAGGTCTACGCGCGTAAACCATAAGCTGACTTGAGTTTACATTAGTAAACGATAGTTGTCAAGAGTATTTTTAAAATAATTTTTTCGTGATCTTACTCTTACAAGTCTTCGAGATTCTTAAAATATCTGATAGAAGTTATATAAATGAACAAGTGAATTATAATAATTCCTTCTGATATTGTTATTGATTTATTACCTATTATTTTAATTTAATAAGGAACATAAAATCCCTATACACATTGAAGTTACCATAGGCTTCTTGTGTACAGGGATCTTTTTACTTCTTAAATTAATCGAATATTTATTCTTCTCCCTCTTCTTCTATATCTTCAATTAATTGTTCCATTTCAGCAATTTCATCTTCTTGGGCTTGTATAATTTCTTCACTTAATTGCTGCACCCGCGGATCTGTGAGGTTGGCATTTTCACTAGTCATGATAGCGGTTGAGTGGTGTGGAATCATGGCTCTCATCCAAGCAGTATCGTCTACGCCCACTTGGTTTTGAATAAGCCCAAACGATCCCACCACGAGTAAAACTGAAAGCCCCATTATGATGGCGTTTATTTTTTTATTATCATACATTTTCCACATAAAACCCATCATAATTATTGCCATGATAGCCCCCATTAGAATAGCCATATAAACACGGGTTTGACTCAGGTAAATATGTGCAAATTCATTTACATTCACAAACATTAGAAAGTACATAATGACTGTAGAAGTTAAAATCATTAATCCGAAACGTATATATTTATTCACAGTTAAACTTCCTTTCTTAGTAATTTTTATTATTAAAAAATTTTAAAATCGACAAGTATTTTAATGTACCAATCGTGATTATTGAACTAATTCCTCTTCAACAAACCATTTATGATAAAGAGCGACCCCCTCCCATCTGTTGGCTGATAATCCACCATATAAACATTCGTAGTTACAGCGTCATCAATTATTGCAGTTGCTCCTTCTATACCTTCCATATGGTTGGCTTCTAATGTCACTTCTTCTCCAGGTTCAAATGCGCCTTTGGTTGACTCAGAAATTTCTTCGTGGATAACCCAGCGATGATTTTCCTCTCGTTCTCCACCATTGGTTGGATTGAAAGAAACTTCATAAGCCGTCGTAGCAAATACGCCAGAAACAGTTGCTTCGGCACCTTCCATTCCAGGCATATGACCGTGCTGAAGAATAACGGATTCTCCTACTTCGTACATCGGATTTTCAGCTACCTCCAAGCCTTCGGGAATTTCTCCAGATTCATCGTGCTTCATATCTCCCATATTATCCATACCTTCTGTTGTTTTGGACTCGCTAACAGTTTGAGTATCATAGCTATTTTCCAATGAAGGTTGATTTTCAAGTGTGTAATTAGCAAATATTAAATCAGCGTTTTCAATATTAAATGCTTCAGTTAAATCGTCTACTGAAAAATTAGTACTTTGAGAAATCGCCCACAGAGTATCTCCCCAAACCACTTCGTAATTTTGAAGTTCTTCTAATGTATCGTATTGAGAAACATCAGCTCGTACTTCTTCTACTGTACGTGCTCTCCAAAATTGGTTTGAGAATTGTTCTTCTTGGCCTAATTCTTCTATTAACCATTTATGATTTTCAACAGTATCGTCTGTTTCTGTATCCGTGTACGTGACCATATAAACAGTGGTGTCTTCTGCCGAATCAATAATTGCTGTCGCCCCTTGCATACCGGGCATATGGTAAGCTTCTAGAACGACTTCGTCACCTGCTTGGTAAGGCTCGTCTTGGGCATTTTCAACTTCCTCGTGTACAACCCATTTGTGATTGGCGACTTCCTCTCCTGTTTTGGTATCGTTATAGGTGATTTCATAGGCAATTGAATCAAAGGCGCCTACAACCTCACCTGTAGCTCCCATCATTCCTGGCATGTGATCGGTTTGAATCGTTACTTCGCTTCCTTCTGGAATTTCCCCAGATTCATCATGTTCCATACCTTCGTGGCCTGTTTGAGATTTATCCGTTGTTTCGCTAGCCACCGTTTTTGAGCCAGTTTGAGCAACATTATCTGCATCATCAAGTGTATTCGCGCCTACCTTATTCACTAGTGGATAAGAACTTAATAATGCTACAGATAAAAGACTACTTATAATTGTTTTTTCATACGATTTCTCTCCTTTTGGTAATACCACCTTTGTCTACAAATATAGTTGAATGAACTTACATGTAGTTTATAATTACCCCTTATTATTGTCAAACACTTTGATTTTTATCAATTACAAATGAAGATTTATCGTTGTTTTTATTATCTCATCAATATTTAAAAAGCGATTCCATAATAAACACGTAGACTGCCTTAGAAACCAAAAGCAAGGTAGTTGTCCGTTTACTTTGCTGTAAACGTTCATTAGTAAATGCACTTTCCACTTGCGCGATTTTTATCCTGCTCATTCACTTCCTTTTTCTGTTTCGGTGTGCTTGTCGCTGAACGATCAATTAATAGTACCAATTATTTGTTTCCAATTGATGTTACTGACTCCATCGTGAATTTAGATCTAAAACGATTTGCGATTTAAAAGATACCCCTGCCCCCTATTAACAAAGGCGGAAGGTTTAAAATTAGCAGCCTTAGCCTTCGACAAAGATGTATCGCTATTGTCTTGTTCTGCACGATAAATATGTATTAATTACTTCCGAACAATTCATGAGTTAGATAATTTTGTTTTTAATCAATAGTGATACCTATCCGCAATCTTTTCGAAACATTTAATTTATGAAACGATTCGGGAAAAATGAGGCTGGGACAAAAGCCACTAAATAAAAACGACGAGAAATTAGATTAACTAATTTTCTCGTCGTTTTTGCTATATATAATTAGGCATACAAAAAGCACCCTGATATAATATTAGTAACGACACTAAACATTAAAGGGGTGCTTTTTATGTACGTACAATATAACATGAATCAAACTTCACTTCCATTAGAATTATCTACTTGTATTGATCCCAACCATATTGTTTTTTCTATCTATAACTTTGTCGATTCATTAGACGATCATTACTTTAAAATTTTTGAGACTCAGGACGGTCGTCCTGCCTATCACCCAAAACCACTCATCATGTCTCTTCTTTATGCCTACAGTAAAGGTATTTTTAGTGGTCGAAAGATTGAAGAAATGATGGAAGAAAATCTACCGATGCAATGGCTTGTTGCCCAACAAGTGATTAGCTATCGCACGATTAATCGATTTCGTTCTTCTGACAACTGTAGTCGTCTTTTAGAGAATATATTTATCGAATTTACAATTCAATTAAAATTGGAAAAATTAATCACTTTAGAGAATGTCTTTATTGATGGGACGAAGATTGAAGCCAATGCCAATAAGTATACTTTTGTCTGGAGAAAAGCAACGGAAAGATTTGCGGAACGTCTGAAAATATCTGCTCGTGAATATTACTTTGAAGAAATTCAACCGATGGTTGATGCAGGTATTCAATACGATGAAGAGTTGGAATTGGAAGAGTCTATGCTTCAAGAGATTACCGAACTAATTGAAGAAGAAGTTGAAAAACTGTCACAAGATATTGAAGAGAATCCTGTAAAAGGACCAGATCCTCGTAAACAAGCTCGTCGTCGCCTCAAGAAACATCATCGGAAAGTGAGCCAGGATTTTCTGCCTCGAAAACGAAAGTATCATCAACAGTTTGAGACGTTCGATGGTCGAAACAGTTACTCAAAAACAGATACTGATGCGACGTTTATGCGAATGAAAGACGACCATATGATGAATGGCCAGTTGAAAGCGGGGTATAATATTCAGATTGGTACAGAAAATCAATTTGTTCTTCATTATGATGTTTTTCCGAATCCGACGGATACACGGACGCTACAACCTTTTATCGAAACCTTTCCTCATCGACCTAAACGCATTGTAGCTGATGCAGGGTACGGTAGTGAAGAAAACTTAACTTACTTAGACGATAATGATATTGACCATCTTATTAAATACAACCGATTTGATAAAGACCAAAAAAAGAAACACAAAACGTCAGATAAAAACTTAGGAAATTGGGTTTATAATGAAGAAGAAAAGACCTTTACGCACCCAGACGGTACGATCTATTACTACAGCCATCAATCCAAACGGAGAAATAAATTGAGTGGCTATACTTCTCAAGTTGCGGTTTATAAACCAACAGATCCAGAGAATGCGCCGCAAAAGGCGCTTTACTATAATGAGAAGTATCAAATTTTGAAAAATACAGAAGCAGAAAAGCTTTTATCTAAAGAAGGTTCAATAATCTTTGCCAAACGAAAGATTGATGTTGAGCCAGTCTTTGGCCAGATAAAGGCTAATTTAGGGTTCACTCGATTTAACCTAAGGGGTAAATCGAAGGTAAAAACAGACATTGGGTTGGTCTTGATGGCCAACAATCTGAAGAAATATGCAAAAAATAATGTAATAAAATAAGAGAACTTACAAATTCTTTGACAGAAAATGTAAGTTCTCTTTTATTTTAGAATCCAGGACCTTTTGTCCCAGCCTCATTTTTATATTTCTATTCAATTCAAAAGCGGTGCAACTCTATTTTGGTAATTAATCTTTTGTTTTACCCCATTCTCATAACATCTTTTTTTATTCTGTAATCGACTATGGTTACTATTTCCCAAGACCTGCATTCTTTAATGTATCAAAATTGATACCTCTATTCCTGCAACAATCCGCCAGCTCACCATTTATTGCAACTGCTGGAACTGTTTCTATTCCATATTCCTCAGCTTTTGTCTCACATTCCTTAGTTTCACATTTCTTGTTTAAGTCATATACTGTTATCTCACAATTTGGGCATGCCTGTTCTTTTACATGTTGAACGGCATGTTCACATAAATAACACCCTGCAGTAAATATTTCTATCCTTTTTTTATTCATGACTATCTCCTCCTGTTAAACTGGTAATGATTGGACATCTGCCATCAGAACTTCTTGATCCTGAGCATTGGACAGTTAAATCTTGCAAAGTTTTTTTAATTTTTTCTAAATCTTTTATCTGCGCTTCAATCTCATCAATTTTTTGGGCAGAGTATTGAAATACTTCTTCAGAATTAACTTGTGTCTTGTCATCGGAAATAGAAATGAGTTGTTTAATTTCATTGAGAGTAAATCCTAATTCCTGCGAACGTTTGATAAACTTAATACGATCTACATCTTCTAAAGAAAAAATTCGGTAGCCAGCTCTTGTTCTAGGTGGTTCTGGAATTAGTTGCCGTTTCTCATAGTACCTTACTGTTTCAATATTGACATTGGACTTTTCAGCGACTTCACTTATTTTTAATCCTGTCATGCTTTCACCTTCTATTCTAATTATCCTCCCTGTACTTAGGTACAAAGTCAAGATTATTTTAACATGTAAAAATAATCTTAGTTACCTACAGCCATTTTAATAAATCTTTTTCTTCCCCAATATCCCATAATCAATATACTGATCAATATACCGATAATACTAATGAACAATGACATATGAGGAAGTTGTGGGGTTAAAATTGCTCGTAATGCCTCATTCACGTAGACTAATGGATTTAAAAGGACAAGTACTTGAATAATGGGTGTCACATGCAAGGTATTCCATGAAAAGAATACAGATCCAAGAAACACTAATGGAATTAAAAATCCAGGAAACATGGCAGCAACTTGACTCGGTTTAATAATCGTTCCAACGAGTAAACCGAGCGTCGCAGAAGAAATTGATGCTAACAATATAACCACAAGTAGCAGCACCCCCCCCTGTAAAGTAAGTGTTAAATCTAAAGAATTTCCCATGAAAATTAAGGAAAGTGGTAAGACAATGAGTCCACCAATCCATGCCTCAATGATTCCTACACACATTTTCGCTAAGGCACCTACACCTACATTCACTGGAGCCATCAACCGATCTTCTATTTCTCTTGAAACATTAAAATCCATCGTTAGTGGAATAGCGGTTCCGTGGATTCCGGTTACTAAAATACTCATTCCAACGATTCCAGGAAACATTTGATTTGGAAATTCATTAGATACAAGTCCAATTCTTGGCAGAATATACCCATACAACAAGATAAGCATAAAGGGCAGCATCGCTACACGAAAAACAAATTCCCACTTATCCCGAAGTTGGACAAGCAAATCCCGCTTCACCATTGCCTTGAATGCTCCCCAAGAATTTTTTGTCTGTGTATTATGCTGTTCTGTCATCTTTTATACCTCCTTTACTTGTTAAATGGATAAAGACATCATCTAATGTACTTTTACTTAAACTAATTGTTTCCAATGAGGTGTCTAATGTTCTGATCCATTCCATGATTTGATTGAAGTCAGGGTGTGCACTTTTTACATATAGTAGCAATTCTTCTTCTTTTACAACGACATTTTCGACTTCTGGTAATCGTTCTGCTTGTTGAGCAAATTCAGGAGAAAAATCAGAAAACGTTATGGATATAATATTATTTGCTGGAATTAATTCTTTCAACTCTTCCGTTGTTCCAATGGCTTGTATTTTTCCTTTATCTACAATAGCAATTCGATCGCATAATTGTTCTGGCTCTTCCATATAATGGGTTGTCAGAAAGATAGTAGTACCTGCTTTATTTAATGTTAGTATTTGCTCCCACAAAATAGCTCGATAAGCTGGATCCAATCCTGTGGTAGGTTCGTCTAGAAACAAGATTTCCGGTTGGTGCACCATTGCGCGTGCAATTTTTAGCCGCTGGGCCATTCCACCAGAATAACTTCGAACAAAATCATGCTGTCGGTCTTTCAGCCCAAACTTTTCTAGATACTCATCTGCGCGTTGGTTAGCGGTAGAGTCGTCTAATCCAAAATATTTAGCATGGTAGGTAAGATTTTCTCGAGCGGTTAGACCTTTATCAAGATTATTATGCTGAGCGACGACACCAATCTTTTGTCTTGCCCACGCCGGGTTTTCTAAAATTGGTCTATTGTTAATCAAAATCTCTCCAGAAGTTGGCTGCTTTTGGGTTGTCAACATACTAATCATCGTACTCTTTCCCGCTCCATTAGGACCTAAAAAACCAAAAATTTCTCCTTGTTTCACTTCTAAGTCGATTCCTTTCACAGCTTCAATTTTTCGGTTTTTAGAAATTAAAAAATCTTTTGTTACATTAATTGTCTGAAGAATGTTCTTTGTCACTTTACTTCCACCTCTCTTTTTTCTTCCCCTTTATAATACAGTCTGGAGTTAGGTACAGAGTCAAGGGTTAATACTTTTTCATATCTTCTTAATCAGATCCTAAAATATAACTTCTTACTCAGAGATAAATTCTAATTTTTTATAATTAGTGTAAGTTATGAAGGTAGGACGACCTAAATAGAATATAGAAAACACGCTTTACTCATGTTATTCTAGTAAGGTGAGAATTTATAATAGAGTAGCAGAAGATGAGAATGTCATTGGACTTATAGCTCTCATGGATGTTCCAAGTGAACATGCAAAAGAAACTATTGAATACTTTAAAGAACACGGCATACATACCACTTTAATTACTGGTGGCTCAGTAATGACAGGAAAAGCAGTTGCAGAACAATTAGGAATAGATGAAGTAATCGCGAATGTCATGCCAGAAGATAAATCTCGAATTATAGACGAGCAAAAAGAGAAATACGGCGTAACAGCAATGGTGGGTGTTGGTGTAAATGATGCCCCAGCCCTTGTGAATGCAAATGTAGGGATTGCCATGGGGGACGGAACAGATGTGGCAGTAGAAGTGTCTGATTTGGTTTTAATGCAGAGTAATTTATCCAAATTGGTACAATCTCATAATATTGCAACCAAAATGAATCGTGTCATTTGGCAAAACGTTCTTTTTTCAATGGCAGTCGTAGCCTTTTTAGTTGTAGTGAGTTTATTAGGTCTAACAGATATAGCAATCAGTGTCATTATTCATGAAGGAAGTACGTTGGTCGTTATTCTGAATGGACTTCGTTTATTAAAATCTAATTAATTCTATCAAAACCCATAAAGATAGGGTATAGTAATAACTGTCTGAAGTTAATATGCCTTTAACGTTCTAAAACGTTAGAGGCATATTTTTTATAAATTAATTCGTCTCAAAAACAATGAGTTTGTGAGCATAAAAGAAAATAGCTTCATATCAGCATTTGTAAATTGTAATTTTATTTTGCATTAAATTTAAGAGGTGCTTTGCACTAATAAAATAAAAAAGACTATTTCTGGGGAAAATAGTCTTTTTTCTATGTTTGTTATTGAAAGCTTACTTATAAGAAATAGTAGTTTTTAATTGCTCGGAAACTCCCAAGTAACAAATATTTACTTTTTCTTAGTAAATTTTAAATGCGTGATTATTGAAATAGTCAATATTCTCGTATGAAAATTCATTTAAAAATTGGTTAATCCATTATTTATTGAAAAATGTATCTTTTAATCGCAGATTATCTAAAAAGGACGGCAGATCCTCAAATGGAACTGCCTCCCTTTTCTGTATATTATCCTGCACAACAAGATAATTTTGAAACATCGTTATTATAGCCAAGTGCTGCAAGTTTCAGTCCTTCTGCCATCGTTAAATAGGGCGCCATTGTGTCTGTTAAATCCTCGACTGTTAAGCCAAATTTAACAGCTAAAGTTCCTGCATAAATGACTTCGCCTGCATTTTCAGCAACAATATGAACGCCTATTATTTGTTGATTTTGAGCGTTGATAACAAGCTTGATTAACCCAGTTGCATCATGATTAACTAGGGCCCTTGGTACATTATCTAAATCTAAGATTGACGTTTTAACATCTATTCCCTTATCATTTGCTTGTTCTTCTGTTAAGCCAACAGTACCTACTCCAGGATTTGTAAAAATAACACCAGGAACAACAGACAAATCAATTTTCCTATTTAAGCCCCCGACTGCATTGTCCGCTACAATCTTACCTTCATGCGCGGCTACATAGACAAATTGAGGACCTAATGTAACATCTCCTGCTGAGTAAATGTGTTGATTGCTTGTCTGACCAAAATCATTCATCATGATTTCATTATTTATCCCTATTTTTACACCAGCAACATCTAAATTTAAGGCTTCAGTATTCGGTTTTCTACCTGTCGCAATTAATAATTGATCCGATTCAAAAGTTTTTTGCTTACCATTTTTTGTGACTGTCAACTTTTTTATGTCTCCATCTTGCTCAACCCATTCATAATTAATCCCAGTAATAACCTGGATGCCTTGTTCATGAAGTGCTTTTTCGACTGTTTCTGAAACTTCTAAATCATAATCTTTTAATAGTCGTTCGCTTCTTTGTATGAGTGTGACTTTAGAACCTAAGTTGTGGAACAATTGACCGAGTTCTAGTCCAATATAACCCGAACCAATAACGGTTAATCTTTCTGGTACTTCATCTAGCTCTAATAAAGTTGTACTCGTTAAATAATCTATCTTTTCAATGCCGGGAATTTCAGGAATAAAAGAAGTTGCGCCCGTGGCGATCAGGAAGCGTTTTGCTTTTAATTCTTCTCCATTGACCTCAACGACATCACTCCCCACAAATTTTGCTTCGCCTTCGATTAAATCAAAACCGTATTCGTCGATTAAATCGATATATTTTTCTTGGCGCATTCCACTTACCAATTCATCTTTTTGTTTCACCAATGATTTTAAATCGACTTCTCCAGCCATTGTATTTAACCCATGGAATGGATTCTTTTTAGCTAAATGATTGATCGTTCCTGCCCTAAGAAGCGTTTTAGACGGAACACAGCCAACATTTACACAAGTTCCGCCAATTGTGTGTCGTTCGACCATACCCACTTTTGCACCATATTTTGTTGCTTGAATAGCTGCTGAAAAAGCAGCACTTCCAGAGCCTATAATCAGAAAGTCATAATCGTATTCCTTTTCATTTTTAAGTATTAAATTAGACTGAGAAGCTATTTTTTCGATCTTTTCTATCTGATAATTGGATTGTTCAATCGCTTTTTCGATGCTATTAATTTCGACAGATTCACTTAAATTGAATTCTGTTTCCCCTTGCCGGTAGTTTGTTTTTATATCTTTTGCACCTATGTTTTCAAGCGCCATTGTTACATGGTTTTCACAGCTGGCACAAGTCATACCTTGAATGCTTACTTTATACTTCTTCATACAAAAGCTCCTTCATTCATCATAAATTAGTGTTTCAATGATCGGACAAGCATACATTTCTTTCTCGTTAGGACAACGTTCCTTTAAATCGCCTAACATGCTTTCAATTTGTTTTAAATCAGCAATTTGTTTTTGCACTTCTATTTGCTTTTGAGAAACAAAATCAAACATATTTTGACAACGAACACTGTCTTGATCAACAACGCCTAGCAATTTATAAATTTCGTTTAAAGAAAAACCAAGATTTTGCATTTGCTTAATAAATTTCACTCGTTTAATATCCGCATCAGAATACAAGCGATATCCTGAATCTGTACGTATTGGTTCTTCCAATAATTTTTTACCTTCATAATATCGTATTGTTTCTTTATTAACGCCACTCTTTTCAGCAAATTCACTAATCAGATACTTCATTCTTTTCACCTCTATTTATTATACACCATGTACCATAGTACATGGTCAAGAGATATTTATGATTTTAAAATACTCTACCCTAGTAGTTTTCTCTTAAAATCCCTTAAATATATTTAAAGATTTTAATACCGTAAAGAAATCGAATGGCGAAACAATCAAATAAGCATTTGACTATTAAGGCACAACATATGTATAATATTAACGATACAATCAAATGAACGTTTGAATGAGAGGTGAATCAAGTGACTGAAGTTTGCCAAACAACCATTATACATCCTGAAAAAGTGGATGTGGTGAAAAATAAACTAGAAAATAAAGACCTGTCGGATTTGCTTGTGCTAGGAAAATGCTTTAGCGATCCTTCAAGGATTAAGATTTTCTATGCTTTAGAAACCTTCAAAGAAATGTGTGTCTGCGATTTAGCGGAGATTTTAGACGCTAGTATTGCTACAACGTCACACCATTTGCGCTATTTAAAAAAGCGTGGCGTGGCGAAATCACGTAAAGACGGAAAAGAAGCCTACTACTCGTTAGCGAATGAAGAAATCCTTTCGACTATTCGACTGGTATTGGACATGCCAAACAGCTTATCTTTGACGTCTTAGTTTGGAGGAAATCATTTTGTTACAAACTATTTTTTCAGCGATCGCTGTGTATATTTCGACCAGCATCGATTATTTATTTATCTTACTGATTATTTTCTCGCAAGCCTATACACAAAAAGGACTTCGTCAGATTTATTTCGGTCAATATCTTGGAACCGGCATTTTAGTAGCCGTTAGTTTATTTGCTGCTTATGTGCTGAATTTTATCCCCCAAGATTGGATTATCGGACTTCTGGGACTTATTCCCATTTATTTAGGTGTCCGAGTTGCTATGGGAGGCGAAGAAGAAGCAGAAGAAGAGGAAGTCGTGGAGAAGTTAGAGTCCTGCAAGGTCCATATTACGTTCTCTACCACTGTCTGTGAGTGAGTAGAGACTGACATAACACCTTTTACAAGTTCAAACTTTCTGTGAATTGATATTATTGTCCAAACTTGGGACAACTTATGGGGCAACTTTAAAAAAACATTAAGTCGCACGGTGAGTTTTGTAAACGATATAAAACGATTTGTGAAGAACACAAATTACATAAAAACAAAAGCACAAGGGGCTGGGAATTAAGTCGCCCTAAATAGTAAAATGCGATGAACCAATCAGAATTCTGATTGTTTTATCGCATTTTATATTTTTGATTGAAGAACTCCGAGAAGCTTCTGCTTGTCTTCTTGCTTCTATTGCTAATTTTGTTTGCCAGCATGTAATAACGTGTCCCCTTATACGACCTCGATCACTACTGACACCAGCACCCGGTTTTTGATCTCTTTATAAAGACTTTTGTCCTTAGTATCAATGAACGTGATAAATCACTCAAAGTGCTGGAATCTAAGGATTTCTAGGTATCGTCCCGACGTATCGAAACCACGCACTCTATGTGTGTTGTAGCTTAGCTATCGATGCAAAATAATATGTGAAGTGGGAAGTTTAAAGGTTTCATCTATTTTTTCTTGAGTCTCCCCAGAAGAAGAGTGCCACAGTTCCTGGACCGGTATGTGAACCTATTGTAGTTCCAACATTATTTATTTCAACCTTGTTCTTCAAGTTGGGAAATGATTCCTCGATTAATCTCGCGACTTCTTGAGCTTCAGTATTAAAAGCAGAATGAGATATATAACATTTATCAGAATATTCAAGATCTTTAATAGCATGATTTTTCATTTTATCTACAATTAAACTAATTACACGTCTCTTACCTCTTACTTTTTGTTGAGGAGTTAATTTTCCATTTTCATCCATATTTAACAATGGACAGATTTTAAATGTTGTTCCAACAAATCCAGATGTCTTTGAGATTCTTCCTCCTTTAACATAAAAAGATAAATCAGTCGAAAAAAACCAATGATGTAGATTCAGTTTGTTATTTTCTACCCAGTCATACAACTGTTCAAGTGTGTATCCGTCGTCCCTTAGATCTGCCAGTTTATCCATCAATAAACCATAACCAGACGATGCCGCAAGAGAGTCAACGATGTATATTTTTCGATCCGGATATTCCGCTTCCAATAGTTGCTTTGCTGCACACGCTGAATTATATACTCCAGATAATCCTGAAGACAGTGATACGTGTAAAATATCCTTCCCTTCTTTCAGAAACGAAGAAAAGTAATCTACAAACTCTCCTACATTTACTTGTGATGTTTTCGTCTCAGCCCCATTACTCATTGCTTTATAAAAATCGTCATATGAAATCGACTTACCAAGATCATCTTTATATTCTTTTCCATCTACCATAAAATGAAAACAAACATAATTTATACCACGACTGTTGAAGTGCTTTTCTGTTAAGTCTGCAGTCGAACAACAACTTAAAATAAATTCTGACATCATCTTACCTCTTTTCTCTTCTCACATACGCCTTTAATGAAATAATTGAATCCATTTGCAGAAAGTTCAGAAAGCTTAACTGAAATCTCATCAATAGACACGTTCTGATTGTTTCTAAACCAAGTTTGATATACAGCTATAATCCCAGCTATTGTATAGTCAATGATCATATCTTTATCAATCTCGTCCAAATCAGCAAACATGGTTTTATTCCTCTTGATTATTTCCTTAAGTTTTTTTGCTATTTTCGCAAGAAAATTATGATTATTACCTACCATAACATAAAATGTTGATAAAATTCTAGATTTTCTCTCACTAAATCCGTTAATCCGTTAAAGTTTCAAAAATCAATTGCGGGTTAAATGCACTTTCACTAAATTCCATTTTATTAATTGGTTTTTCGAACATTTCAATTAGATCATTCTCCAATTCATCAATTAATTTTTCATAACTATCATAGTAGGTGTAAAAAGTTTTTCGTGTAATATCTGCCTCTTGTGCAATCTCAGTAACAGAAATATTTTCTATCTCATTGTTGTCTAGAAGATTTATTAAAGCTTTTCTTATTGCTCCTTTGTTTTTGATATACGACGATCTATGGTCATAAAATTCGTCACTCTCCTTAGATAAATTGCATTTAATATATTTGAATTTACCCAAAATTTTCTAATTTAAAGAATAACTATAAAAGCCCGAGAAATACACATGTGGAAAACATGGATTCCTCGGGCTTTTTAGCTGTCCACAGCATAAATCTGTGGACTATTTGCATCCTGTTCCATGTTATAATTGAGTCACGACAAAACAAAAAAACAAAAACAGGAACTGAGGTTATTCTACCATGAAATCTACAGAAATTTATCAAATGAAGCGAAATTTACTTACTTTTTTAGAAAAATTGACCAAAGGTCTTTCGAAACCGCGAAAGAAATTTTACAGTGATATTTTATATGGAATGTCTAAGGCGCAAAACACACTATTATCAGATATTGCACGAGCCTTAGAAGAAAAGATTGATTTACAGTACACCATTAAGCGCTTATCTCGTAATGCCGCTGAGGAAAACGATTTGAAACAGATCCATCGAAACTACTTAAATACTTTAAAAACATCTATTTCGGATAACCCTTTGGTTATTGTTGATGAATCAGAAATCGTTAAACCATATGCTGAAAAAATGGAAGACTTAGCGCTAGTGCGTGATGCCTCAAAAAATGTGCTAGAAAAAGGTTATCCTACCCTTAATTTTTCAATGGCTACTCCGAAAACCAAACATCCCTTACCGCTTTATAATCATTTGTACTCTTCCAAAGAAGAAGATTTTCAAAGTCAGAATATAGAAATAGCCAAAGGCTTTAATACCGTCCACACTTTTTTAGGAAAGAAAAAGGCAACTTTCGTGATGGATCGCGGTTATGACCGAAACATGATCTATGAGTATGTTGAAGAGCTCGGGCATCACTTTATTACTCGTCTGAATGATAATCGTTATTTACTCCATAAAAACCGTCGAATAAAAGTGCCGGATTTAGCGAATCGCCGAAAAGGAAAAATCAACTTTAAGACAGAGATTCAAGGCGAAAAATATCACTTAAAGGTTAGCCATATTAAAGTAGAACTACCCGTTCTACAAGATACGCCTCTCTATATGGTTGTCGTGTATGGTTATGGGGCAAAACCCATGAAATTATTAACGAACCATTCGATTAAAGGAAAGGACGATGTCCTTCGAATCCTAAAAAGTTATATTACTCGCTGGCGAATTGAAGAGCTGTTTCGTGTGCAAAAAGAAGAATTCCAATTAGAAAAAACGCGAACGATGACCTTAAGTTCTCTACGAATTTTATATACCATTTTGAATTGTATCATTGGGCATTATTCATTAGCGATTGAAAAGAACAACTATCATACCCAAATCGTTTTAGCTCGAGCACGACCATCCAATAAATTAAAGAAAATAAAATTTTATCTGTATCGGTTTATCCGAGGAGTTTCAAAGATCCTCACATTTGATACCGTAGGTATTCGGTATTTTCACAGAATAGAACAACGCTCGAATCAATTATCATTATTATGAATGAAGTAATTGAATAATTTTTAAAACGCGCTTATGGGGCGTTCTATTTGTGTGCTTATTTTTTAAAAAATACATAAAAACAAGTATTAAACGAGCTTGTTTGTCTATATTTGGCACTTCCAAAATTTTATTTACGTAAAAAGGGTAAATTCAAATATTATTGCCCTTGTATGTGTAAGCTAATCATGAAGAGAACTCCTTTCTTATGGTTGGTTTAGACACCTTTACCATATCAGAATGGGATTCTTTTTTCATCACTTAACAGGTGAAAATGAAAAAGTAAATTTAAGCTGCCGTTAGGCAGTTGGCACATGTTTCAACGAAAAGTATGAATTGTTCAGGTTATTTTTTATTCCTTATTTCTATAATTTTTACAACGTCGCTCCATACATTCTTATAGGTAGTATCCTCTTTATTGAAGCCTGCTTCTTGTAAATTTTTCAAGGTTTGTCTATTGATATTTGCGCCCCAAATATGCAGGGGGATAAAATTGATACGATCCATAATTTTTCCAACAACTGGCTTGTTGCTTCGCATATGTTCCAACATAATAACCTTGCCGCCATTCTTGCAGACTCTTCGTATTTCTTTTAATCCTTTAACAGGATCAGGAACAGAGCAAAACACGCAGGAGGTGACCACTGTATCGAATGTATTATCTTCGAAAGTCATGTTTTCTGCATCCATTTCCATTAACGTGACATGATCCTTATCTTTACTCTTATTTTTTGCCTTTTCTAACATCTTTTCGCTGAAGTCTATTCCGGTGACTTCTTTATCTGTCGAATAAAACTCTAAATTTTTACCTGTGCCCACACCGACTTCCAATATTTTTTTCCCTTCTATTTTTTCGAATAATTCTTTTCTCCAATCATCCATCAGCATAGATTCCATCGGTTTTTCCATGAGGTCATATATTTTTGATACGCGATTGTATCTATTTTTTATTTTGTTGTTATCCCCAGCCAATCTTTCACCTCCTCAAAGCGGTTGCATGGACATATTTTACAACTAACTTTTATATCATTTAAAATATTTAGAAGTAACTATTTTTTATCTAGTTTACAGGTCCAAATTCTTTTTACGCCGACTATATTCTTGATCATTGATTTCTCCCCTGGCATATCTTTCATTTAAAATTTCCAGCGAAGAACTCTCTATCGGTCGTTTTTTCTGTCTATTATTTTTGGCTATCATGATCATGGACAAACCAATCAAAAACACAAGCACCACTGGTATCGGCCATAAAAATCCACTGCCTATTATTCCAGAACAAACTCCATCGTACATTTTACCATCTCCATTACTCTCTTATCTATTTATTCAACTAAAAATTGACCCATCATACCCGCGTCTTCATGTTCCAATATGTGACAATGATACATGAACAAACCTTTCTGCTTGAACTTAACTAAAAGCCTTACTTCTTCTCCACTTTCTACCATCACCGTATCTTTCCATCCTTGTTCATTTAAAGGCGGTTCTCCTCCATTTCTTTCAATCACTTGAAACTGTACGCCATGGACGTGAAGAGGATGTGGCGTCTCGCTGCTCATCATTCCCATTCCAGCAGACTCATTAGTAACGACCCACTCTTCCAGTTCATTTAAATTCAGGTATTCATCTATTCTATCCATATCCATTTGCTTACCGTTTATAGCCACCATGGGTCCCATACCACTCATGACAAAGTCACGGGTCGTCACGACGTCATCTCTGTCATATTGAACGATGTCGACCAGTTCTTCAGGTATACTGCTGGAGCTGTCAGATTCTTCTGTAATAGTTATCGTCATCACTTCATAGCTGCCATCTCTCAAAACGACTTTATCACCTGTGTTGTAATCTGAAAAATCTACGAGTATCTCGGCTCTTTCAGCTGGCGCCAGGGATACCTCATGCATTTCTATACTGTTTTCTAAAAAGCCTCCGTCAGAAGCAATCTGATAAAACGCAAGATTATCGCTGAAATTAAAGTCGTAAGCACGTGCATTCGAACCATTTAAAAGTCTGAGTCGAACAACTTCACTTTTCACATCCAGTTCAGGTGCGATTGCTCCATTGACCAGTACAGTGTCTCCCTTAAATCCATCCATCACATCTCTCATACCTAACTCATAGGGAATCTGTCCATCCTGTGTAAACCGTTTATCCTGTACGACAAGAGGAATATCATTGACGCCATGTTCTTTAGGTATGTTCAATTCTTTAGATTTTTCATCTTCTATATAGAAAAGGCCAGCTAATCCTTTGTAAACTTGTTCACCTGTTTTATGCAGCAGATGTGGATGATACCAAAGCGTTGCAGCCGGTTGATCAATTGTAAAGTAAGGCTGCCAGCTTGACTTCGGGTCTACGACTTGATGGGGCCCACCATCCATCTCTCCAGGGACTTCTAATCCATGCCAATGAACCGTTGTCGGCTCATCCAGCGTATTCGCTACATTGATTTTTACGTCGTCACCTTTATCCACTCTTATAATAGGGCCTAAATAATCACCATTGTAACCTAACGTTTCAGTTTCCTGTCCTTTAATGAATTCCTTTTTTCCATATTGTACATTCAAATCAAATTCTGCTTTTCCTTCTTCAGGATTTTTATCCTCTAGTAGGGGCGGAATAGGCAACTTATTTTTTTTTTCATCTTTTGTATTATTCATTATTCCCGAATCAACTGCTTGTCTGTTGGGATTATCCACCCTTTCAAGCCCCCTTCCTGAATTTATGAAAAAGTAACCAACATACACTATAAGCAGGAGCATAGAAATGATTATAATTGTATACCATTTTCTGTTTTTATTCATTTGATCATCCTTATCGTTCTCAGACTATATTTATTCATCTATTACTCAACTAAAAAGTCATCCTAAATACAATTTAAGACAGCTTTAATTACTTTTTTTAAACAGTCGATTCTATTGATTGTCTAAGTGTCCCCTCAACTTCTTTGGCAATTTCATTCAAATTGAAATCATCGAATAAATCGATTAAGGCTTCCGGACGTGTCATACCAATATATGTCTGATTATTTTTTTCTCTAACAACCATTTTACACGGTAGAACATAGCCGATATGGATATTTTTTCCCATAACTTCTTTTGCTTTTTTAGGATTACATACTTCCATTACAACAAAATCCTCTTCAAAGTCTAATCCTTTTTCCTTAAGTTTGTCTTTAAAGTTAAGTTGCCACAATACACCAAACCCATTTTCTTTTAATTGTTCAGTTAACGAATCAATAGCCTCGCCAAGTTTCTTGTTTGTCTTTTTTTCATATACGATATGCATTGGTTTCTTCTCCTCGTTATATTTTTGATTACTCTCTCAACTTGTTTAGTTTATCTCTATACTCTTCCTCTGATATTTCTCCTCTAGCGTATCTCTCTTTTAATATATTAATGGCACGATTTGAGTTTGATGCATGGTCATTATTCGAACGATTCATCAGCATTTTTGCGATAAAGATGACTGCCCCAATAATAACTAACAATTTCAATCCATCATATATCATAAACCACCAACTATTCTCATAACCAAAATTCATCATGTTATCAAAACCGTTATACCAATAGCCGTGCATTGAATCACTCCTTATTCATTTAATGTTTCTTTTTTTATTCTATATGTTTCCTCATCTATTTCACCTTTGGCATATCGTTCATTTAAAATATCCAACGCACTATTCTGCTCTCTAAAAATACTTGTTCCATTCTGTTTATCTTCCAAGTATTTATAAATGAAATAACCAACTATAACAAATAATATGAGTCCCAAGCAGTCTCCTCCTTTTTCTATTTCCGCTTCCTTAACTTTACTGACAATTTATGGAGATTTTATGGATTCACGAATATACCTGAATTATTCATACCTCTAAATGTGGATAACTATTTCTATTAAACTCACTGCTTTTTTAGACATTTTTAAGTATTAACTGTCTATCATGCCACTTTATATCCTTCTCAATTAGATCGAAAACAAAAAGATGGAAAAAAGAGTATAAAGACCCCTTGGTCTTACAATCGTCAAAAAATTAATATGATCTTCTGGAGTAGCTAATGCAACAGAACCAGCTGTTGAATATTCTCCAATATTGTCCAGAACAGTGAAGAGAAAACGTAACCTGTGGACAAGCGGACTTTTATTTTACGCGCATGTCGTGTCAACCTTCCAGCAATGTGGAAAACTTTAAACCGAATAGTCGCCACCGTTGATTTTTTCTCTTTATCTGGGAATGTTAGCTCTTTCATCAAATGAATGACTGTATAGGCAATACAACTCATCATCATGCGAGCCTGATTCGCAAGAAACGTTGAACTATCGGTCTTGTCGAAGGAAAAACCATGTTTGATTTCTTTAATATAATTTTCCATTGTCCCTCTCTTTTGGTAAAGCTTGTACACTGTTTGGGCAGGTATATCAACGAAATTTGATACGATAAACTCAAACGTCGTAAATAAGAGTTCGCCAGCTTCTCGAGTGGCCTTTACAGCTACTTTACGAACCGTTTCCCAAGATTTAGCTTGATAATCAATCTTGAAATACTGTGATTCTTTATGTGTAAAGTCTGTATCTGGTCCGTAAAGGACCTTTTGTTGAGCCATGTTCTTCAGTCGTGCATTGACTTTTAAACGAATAATATACTTCACTTTTTCTTGCTCGCTTAACTCATAGATCTCAGGTTTGGCAAAGCCACTGTCCCCTCGGACAGTTAAAAACATATCACATGAGTGCTGTTTGTGTTGAGAGATGATGTCTGCTAAAAAGACTTCTGCATTGTTAGACGTGTACACATTGCCCGGACGAAGTTCGGCACCCAGAAACAGACCAGTCAGTCCATCAAAAGCCACTAAGGGATGATAACCCGTTGTTCCGTAGTGAGTATTGAAATCAGTCTATTCTTGTTTTCCGAAGGTGTCTGAGTGAGTAGAATCCACGTCAATGATCATATGCTGTGTATTTTTTTGGCCGATATAGATAATGGTCAATGCCTTGGCAATTGATTGAAGTTGAACGTTATTCTCCTCCGACAGTTGATGAATAAAACGAGAAACCATCGACTGTGAACCTAAGGTCGTTTTATTTAGCACCTGCTGAAAAACTGGATCGTGACGTAGCCAGTTGGCTGAAGAATCCGTTGAGTAACTGGCTATTAACTGCACAAGAACCTGCATAAATAAATCAATATAGTCATGTGTACAATAGTTTCTTGAATCGTCAATAATCAATAACTCGTTAACCAGCTCTTTGAACTTGATCTTATGAAAAAATTCAAAGAGTAAAAGGAGACCGGAATCATTGGATAATTGACCGCCATCGTTTGACATAACCAAATGGGGATTGAATTGTAGTTGCTTTTCTTGTAAAGTTGACATTGAGCACACCTCTTGTTTTTGTTGTTTTGGTCGACTTTACAATAACATAGAGTGTGCTCTTTTTGTATATTTTTTTCTTCACCCAACGGGTGAAGAAGGAATAGAGTGATAAACCTTATCAAAGCGGGATAAATGCCTGTTCTGACAAGGTACTATGAATTATTCAGGTCTTTCTGTTATTTGTAATGATTCTAATTAAGTACACTATATACTTAATTTAATTACATGTCAAAATAATAAGCTTAATCAATGGTGAAAACCTTTTTTTAGGATAGAGTTCACAAAAACTATCGGGTTCTCACAATTAAGTTGATGGCTTCTTGAATGGATTCAGAATTTTCTTCGTCACTTTCTTCTCTCAGACACTGTGCCAAATTTTCTGCGACAATAAGGCCAATAGCCCGATCAATGCTTGTGCGAATGGCTGATAACTGTGTCACGACATCTTTACAGTCTTTTTCTTCTTCCATCATATTTAATACACCCCGTATTTGACCTTCAGACCTCTTTAAACGGTTCTTTACATTTTTTTCATATAAGGAACTCATTCCATCTCCCCTCTCCAGGCTGACATGCCGCCTTCAACATTGATTACATCATACCCTTTTTGTGTCAACATCTGACAGGCACCAGAAGATCGGCCACCACTTTGACAAATAACATAATAGGTCTTTTCCTTATCCAATTCTACTGGAAAAGTACTTAATGGTTTTGATTTTGCTCCTGGAATATGTCCCATCTCATACTCGAAATCTTCTCGTACATCAAGGATATTAATATGTTCATTCCTTTTGTAAAGCTCACTAAATTTAGAAATTGAAATAGCTTTGGTCATCACTCAATCATTCCTTTATTCTAATAATGTTCTCTGGTTTAGCCATTGAATACAATGCAAAGGCGCCGTCTAGATTTTTCACATTCAAACCACTTTGTTTCATCATTCGTTCAGCTATATAGCTCCGTTGACCACTATGGCAACTTACTATATAGGATTGCTCTTTATCCAGTTCTCCTAAACGTGTGCGTAAATCATTTAGAGGGATGTTTAAAGCATTTGGCATAGCTCCATTTGTTTCGATCTCATCTTCATCTCGAACATCCAGCAAAGTCCAGCCGTTGTTTTGCAACTCTTCTAAGTCATACCATTGCGCAATATCCGACAATCCTTCAATGACGTTCATAGCTGCATAGCCAGCCATATTCACCGGATCTTTAGCTGAACCAAATGGCGGTGCATAAGTTAATTCCAATTCTGGCAAATCATCTACAGTCAAGTGGCCTTTAATGGCTGTTGCAATGACATCAATCCGTTTATCTACACCTTCTTTTCCTACAGCTTGTGCGCCATAAATGGTTCCATCTTCCGGATTAAACAAAAGCTTTAAGACAATGGTTTCTGCTCCCGGATAATAGCTAGCATGGTGTTTGCTTTGGATATGGATCGATTCGTAATTAAGATGGTTTGCTGATAACTGGCGTTCATTCAGTCCAGTAGAAGCGGCAACTAAATCAAATACGCGGACAATAGCGGTCCCAATACTTCCTTTATTTTGTCTATCATATCCTGCAATCACATCCGCTACTTGACGACCTTGACGATTTGCTGGTGAAGCTAAAGCTATCATGGTATCTTCGCCGGTCAATTGTTGTTTTACGATAATCGCATCACCGATTGCATAAATATTGGGTTGACTGGTTTCGTAAAATTCATCAACTAATATACCACCGCGCATGCCTGTCTCAATACCAGCTTTTTCTGCCATTTCAGATTCTGGCCGAACCCCGACAGACATTAAGGTCAAATCACTTTCCAATCGTTCACCATTTTCTAGTATGATGACTTGTCCTTCATCTTCAAAAGCTTCCGCCGCTACGCCAGTATATAAAGTGATTCCTTTTTCTTTAAGTTCTGCCGTAACATATGCAGCCATTTCTTCATCAAATGGCGGCAAGACTTGAGGAGCCATTTCCACCACCGTGACATCTAAACCGCGAGTATGCAGATTTTCTGCCATTTCAAGTCCGATAAAACCCGCACCGATGACAGTTGCTTTTTTCGGTTGTTTCTCTTCTATAAATTGGGTAATAGCATCTACATCGGGCACATTACGCAGGGTGAAAACATTCTTTGCTTCTGTTAGCCCCTCAGTTGGTGGCACAAACGGCTTTGCTCCGGGAGATAAAATCAATTTGTCATAGGATAATGTATAGGTGCCCTCTTGATTTTCCACTGTTACTATTTTTCTTGCGAATCAATAGCTACCGCTTCACTGTGGACACGCACATCCAAATTAAATCTTTCCTTTAATTTTTCAGGTGTTTGGACCATCAATTGATCTCTGTCTGTAATTTCACCACCGACATAGTAAGGCAATCCACAATTCGCGAAAGAGACATAAGGTCCTTTTTCTAAAATCGTTATTTCAGCTTTTTCATTTAATCTTCTTAGACGAGTAGCTGCTGACATCCCGCCTGCAACCCCTCCAACAATCACTACTTTCATTCCTATTTTCCTCCTTTGGTTGGGCCATTCCATTTATGCATTCCACCCTTGACATTAACCACATCATAGCCGTTCTTATCCAAGATTTTGCTTGCTTGTTTACTACGCATACCACTTGCGCAGATTACATATGCTTTTTGTTTAGGATGATACGAATGAATGGTCTCCAGGGGAACATTCTTTGCTCCCTTAATATGTTTGCTTTTAAATTCATTTGGTGAACGGACATCAATAATCAAAGGCTTTTCATTTAGTTTCTCATTTAAATCTTTTGTCGAAATAGAAGGTATTCTTCTAAAAAACATGTGATCTCTCCTTATTCTTTGGTGCTTTTTCCTTTTCTGTCATTCATTTACCCTAATAATATACCCCCACCGGTATGTAAAGTCAAGTCAATTGGTTTATCGGTTAAGAAATGACCAACCATTCAGTCCTCACCCCACAAAATTATATTTCTAGTTGCTTAATGAATAAATGATTTTTTACAATTGTTGAATAATAAAAAACGATTTGTTCTATTCAATCTGAACAAATCGTTTTTATTCTTCTCTCAAAATGTCCAAGGAAAAACTTTAATAGACTTCAATTAACCCCATCATACCGTTATCTTCGTGTTCTAAAATATGACAGTGGAACAGAAATATTCCTTTTTCAGGAAAAGAAACCAATTATTTGACGCGCTCCCCTGATTCAACTAACACACTGTCTTTTAACCCTTGCTCATTTGGGGATACTTCAATGCCATCACGTGAAATAACCTTAAATTGTGTCCCTTCGATATGAAATGGATGGGTCATCCCACCCACCATATAGGGACGATTATAAATCTCCCAAACTTCTGTAACGCCTTGTTCTTGTCTTAAATCGATTCGATTCGGATCAAATTTACGTCCATTAATGGTTACTATATTCATACGCCCGAATTTACAGCGATACAAATTAAGTGCCTGTTCTATCGTGTTCGGTCTTCTCTTAAAATCTCTTTGCGATGCAAGTACTCCTCTTCCGAAATATCACCACGCGCATATCGTTCATTCAATATTTTCAATGCTTCTGCGGTCGAGTCTTCCTTTTCTGCCAGAAAATCTGAGCGATCATTCAATGTTTTCACAAGAATATACACAATCAAAAGGGCAATAATCAGCACTGCAAGCCAACCGAGCCAACTCCACCAATGTCCTCTCATGCCATACCAATGGTACATAAAGCAATCCTCCCCTTTTTAAACCACTGCTTGAATCGCTTCTTTCAAAGTGTTTTCCACTTCTTCAGCAATTGTTTTCAAACAATCATCTTCAAGCAAGCCGATCAATACTGTGGGTTTTAAAAGTCCAATATATACTTCGCCTTCTTTCTCGTAAACGACGACTTTGCAAGGTAGAAAATAGCCTACTTCAATACTTTTTTCCAGTACTTCCTTTGCTTGTCCAGGGTTACATACTTCTAACACCTCAAAATTCGTAGAAAAATCTAAGCCTTTAGCTTCAATCTTTTCTTTGAAATTCACTTGGTACAATACGCCAAATTCTCTTTCTTTGAGACTATCGGTAATATCTTCAATGGCTGTCTGGAATGATTTATTTGTTTTAATTTCATACTTGAAGTTCATTTACATTCCCTCTCTTTCAATGAAGATTACAATACAATCATTTTTGTTCTATCGATTCGTTCTATAATGATGAGAGTTGTAATATTGCGGTAGTCCGTTTGGATAAAATTCGTTGTCTGATTCACGATTTCTTCTGAAATTTCCATAATTATTTTGCCAGTATGGTTCATTGTGGTAATCTTCATGGCAATGATTTCTATAAAATCTTGAGTCATGTCTTTGATTCATAACCTCAATATTAAAATGTTCTCTTGTAGGATTGTGATGATACGGTTCTGCTAATCCAGTGTTTGGTCTCATTATGCCAAAAGCATTGATGCCTCCTATTAATACACTACTTATCAATTTTCTTAGTAGCATACAATCGTCCTTTCATATTTCGCACCTATTATACACCCCGGGGTATAATTGAACAAGCCTTTTAGCATATTTTATTACTATTTAAAGATCTCTTTGCGATAGCAGAAACGTTAGTCAGGTATAGCATACGGTATAGAAATTTTACTTCATTAGCAGTTGACTTTCAGGCTTTATGCCTTTTACTAAAAATTATCTGTTATAAAATCCAAAGTGCAAGTATATTTAGATAATATAGTCTTTTCTATGTATTCAACCGACTTTGGCGATTGAATACATGGAAATGAAGAGTACATAAAAATTGAATAAGGTCTTAATGTTTCTTGTTTTTTTAAAATAAGTTTCCGAGGAAATAATGACACATACACCCCTCTAGGTAGCCTTCCCAACTGCTTTGAGGCTGTGTTATACTCTAATTAAGCAAAAAAATTATTGCTATCCTTGATTTCATAAAGCATAGGCGTGTGCGTGAATGAAAGGAAAAGATAATAATGATAAAGAAATACAGTTTAAAAAATGGCGACACTCGATATATGTTTCATTCGTACATTGGACTTGATCCAGTGACAGATAAAGATGTGTATCGTAAACGAAGTGGCTTTAAAACGAAGAAATAAGCAGAAATTGCTGAAGCAAGATTGATTAATGATTTTAATAAAAATGGTTTTCCATCTCAGAGGAAACGGAGTACTTTTAACGATGTTTATGACTTGTGATTAGAATCTGAATATATAGATAACGTTCAAGAGTCTACACTCAATAAAACAATGTGTGACTTCAAAAATCACATTGTCCACTCTTTTGATGACATGAACATTCGTGATATAAAACCTGATCATTGCCAGTCTGAATTAAATAAGTGGCGTGATAAGCTGGTCAATTACAGACGCATAAAGAATTATGCGCATCGTGTATTTGATTATGCTTTAAGAATGGATATTATCGACAGCAATCCCTTTGATAAAGTAACTGTTCCAAAACGGATTGAAACAATTGAAGAAAGTGAATTTGAGAATTTCTATAGTAAAGAAGAATTAAATGAGTTCTTAGAATATGTAAAAGAAGATTTAGAACTAAATTGGTACACATATTTTAGACTATTAGCTTACAGTGGTGCCCGTAAATCGGAGCTGTTGGCTCTTAAATGGTCGGATATTGATTTTGATACATCTTACCATCAACATCAACAAAACACTCACTAGGGGTCTAAATAACAAGATTATCGTGCAACCTACGAAGACAGTGAACGGTCGAAGAATGATTGATATGGATTATGACTCTATCAAGCTTTTAAAGCAGTGGAAGATGTATCAAGCTCAGTTCATGCTGAAACTCGGTTTTAATACGAATTCACCCGATCAACTTGTCTTTTCAAATACTAGGAATAATTTCTATTTAATCAATGTGCCGAATGAACGTATGAGAAATGTGCAAAAGCGTAACGGACTTAAAAGAATTACGGTGCATGGATTGCGACACACGCATTGTAGTATCCTCTTCTCTATGGGAGCGTCAATAAAAGATGTTCAGGCTCGCCTAGGACACACAGATATTCAAACAACAATGAATATCTATGCTCACGTCACAAAAGAAGAAAAGAAAGACACAGCAGATAAATTTGCGAAGTTTATGGAGAACTAAGCTTTTATTTACGAATTGGAGAGGAGGTTAATTATTAGTAAAAAAGAAGTGGTATTTTCAGGATTAAGTATGATTATGAGTCTTATCTTCCTTGTTTTAGTTTTTGGAGCAGTGCATATTTATTGGCTAGGGGAACCTTTTAAAAGCTTGTTAAGTATTCTAATAAGCATATATTTTAATTTATACATGCGCTTTTCTGAGTAAAACCTACTCGACAACCATTTTATTTGCGGTACAATTTGCTTACCCTAACTTCAAAGGAGTTTTAACAATTGAAAAAAACTATTAACCGAGCCAAGCTACTCAATCCTATTGTTCTTGTAATTTATACAATTGCTTGTTACTACTTAGCTCAATTGGCACGCTACGGTGGTATAAGCCGTCGTGTTCCTATTATTATTGCCACATTTATTCTACTCTTTTCATGGTTCATCTACGCTATCTACAAAACAAGGAAACAAAAGGACACTCAGCAAACTCAAAAACCAGATGAGAAATTTATGAAAATTATTCGATTGTGGTCTTATATTGCACCGCTTCTTATTGGTGGCATCACTCTGTCCACCGGCTATCATATTTATCAAAGCTCAATTCCCTATAACGGAAAATTATCTTGGTACCTTCAGGAATTTAACTCTGAACGTGAAGTCGCTTTTGAGCGTAATAATATTTATAAGGATGGACTAAATGGATTAGTAGAAGTTGTTAGCGAAGAAGTAGACCTTCCAGAAGAATTGTATATTGCTGAAGACGTTTCACTTACTTTTACTAGCGACGGAGAAATCACTGATTTTTATGGATTTTTGTATGGTGAAGACGAATCAGGCGGCACCGATACTTATTTAATTACTTATGATGAAAACAAAAGCGATCAGTTGGAGATTCATTTGGATAACTATGTAGATACTACTTATGATGAAGATAAAAAATTTCAACCTTTACTCAATGGTTTAAACACTACAGCGGTTTATGAACTTTTTGGCGATCAGACGGATAAGACGTTAATTCTTTCTTACGGAGGTTTTGAAACTCGCACGGATAACTTCGAATTAACTAGATATTATGATGAAAATGGTTTGGTCGATCGTATACGCCCTCGTAGGGAAATTCATGTAGGCTATTCTTTTGTAATATATTTTGAAAATTTAGGTTCTGATTTTCCAACTTATTTTATTTCATATGACCCTGAATTGATTCAAGAATTTGATGAACAAAGAGCACTTGAAGAAGCACAAGCAAATGATCCTAATTATTTCTCAGAAGAAGAAATTGCCGAAGAAACCTTTTTAAATGAAGAAGTTGGCTATCAGTTAGTGATTCTTGATGCTATGACAGGCAGCCGCTATTACGGCTTACGACATACGACAGATGGTGGCCAGAATTGGAATATGCTAAATTCTGATCCTTTCCTTGGGTCAACGGGAGTTGCTGATGGCATCCATTTTATTGATGAAAATTTAGGATTCGCTATTCTTTCTCATAATGGTGGAGCGAATGCTAATTTATTTCGAACTGCTGATGGTGGCCAAACTTTTGAAAGAGTTGAGCTGCCTCCTGTGATTGTCGAGCAAAATGACAGTGAATTCGAGCCTTTTGACTATCCCGAATTACCTTATGAAGAAAACAACCAACTCATTTTGTATGTCAACCAAGGTATTGACGGTGATTACTTAAATAATGCGCGAGCGCGTTATGTTTCTGATGATAATGGGAGTACATTTGAGTTCATTGAAATTGAATAAACCTTGCAAAAGAGTTAATCCTTAATATACAGTGTTAAAACAAATAATAATTTTTATAAAACAATTAACATTTAATATCCTTGATTTCATAAAGCATAGGCGTGTGCGTGAATGAAAGGAAAAGATATTAATGATAAAGAAATACAAATTAAAGAACGGTGACACTCGATATATGTTTCATTCATATATTGGAATTGATCCAGTAACAGATAAAGAAGTCTATCGTAAACGAAGAGGCTTTAAAACGAAGAAAGAAGCAGAAATTGCTGAAGCAAGATTAATTAATGATTTTAATAAAAATGGTTTTCCATCTCAGAGGAAACGAAGTACTTTTAACGACGTCTATGAATTGTGGCTAGAATCTGAGTATATAGACAATGTTCAAGAGTCTACCCTCAATAAGACAATGCGTGACTTTAAGAATCATATCGTCCCCTCTTTTGATGGCATGAATATTCGTGGAATAAAACCTGATCATTGCCAGTCTGAATTAAATAAATGGCGTGATAAGCTTGTCAATTACAGACGGATAAAGAATTATGCGCATCGTGTATTTGATTATGCTTTAAGAATGGATATTATTGACAGCAATCCATTCGACAAAGTGACAGCTCCAAAACGGATTGAGACGATTGAAGAAAGTGAATTTGAGAATTTCTATAGTAAAGAGGAATTAAATGAATTTTTAGAATATGTAAAAGAAGATTTAGATCTGAATTGGTACACATATTTCAGATTACTAGCATATAGTGGTGCTCGTAAATCGGAGCTGTTGGCTCTTAAATGGTCAGATATTGATTTCGATACATCTACCCTCAATATCAATAAAACACTCACTAGGGGCTTAAATAATAAGATTATCGTGCAACCTACGAAGACAGTGAATGGTCGAAGAGTAATTGATATGGATTATGACTCGATGAAGCTTATAAAGCAGTGGAAGATGTATCAGGCTCAATTTATGCTGAAACTGGGTTTTAATACCAATACACCCGATCAGCATGTTTTTGCGAATACGAGAAATAACTTCTATTCGATTAATGTACCCAATGACCGTATGAGAAATGTACAAAAGCGTAATGGACTCAAACAAATTACCGTTCATGGGTTGCGACACACGCATTGTAGTATCCTCTTCTCTATGGGCGCTTCAATAAAAGATGTTCAGGCTCGTCTAGGACACACAGATATTCAAACAACAATGAATATCTATGCGCATGTCACAAAAGAAGAAAAGAAAGACACTGCAGATAAATTTGCGAAGTTTATGGAGAATTAAATAATACCAAATAAAAACAGCAGTTTGAGGTGATTATTTGAAAAAATTTAAAAAACAATTATTAAGCTTAGCTACCGGTGAATTAGCAGCGGTGATTGTATTTATCTTTGTTTATTGTTCATTTAGTCTAGGAAAGGCAAGTTTCATTGTTTTTTCTTTTCTTATTTTTATCCTTTTGCAAGGAAGTCTCTATTGGTTTTATCGATATACACTAGTTGTTTATCAAAAAAAAGTACACTCTATAGTAATACGACTCCTAAGAACTCTAAAAATATTGAATCTGATTGCTTTATTCGGAATAGTCATTGCCATCCCAGCAACCCAAACAGATATTAAAGATCTAATCGTTGCTGTCGCTATCTTCTTATTTGGAGTCATAGAATACATTAATTACTACTGGTATCGATTAAGCTATGGTAAAACTGGATTTAATATTAAAATTTTATGGAATACAGGACTTAAAAAATCAAGTATTAATAAACTAATCTCTAAATGAATGATTTGAAATAAAAAACCATTACCCTTTTTAAATGAGTAATGGCTCAATAAATCCTTATGTTGACAGGTTTCTAGTCGATAATCATGCTAAACCATTACCATTTTTCGAGTAGTAATGGAAATGGTAATGGTTGGTAATGGTTTATAGCATTTGTAAGCAAAGCTTTAGAATTAAAAAAGGCTTCCTACCAGCGTTTAGAAGCTGTTAGGAAACCTTAGTAAAGCTATTATGGAGTTGAGGGGAGTCGAACCCCTGTCCAGACATATTGTCACTTCAACGTTTACGTTCATAGTTATATTATTTAGAGGTTTCGCGCCACATACGCCATATAACAGGCGACATGCTTTGCTAGTCCGTTTAGTCTCTTCTTAAGTCTCCAGACGTAAGGATTAAGCGTATCCCACTTCTAATTTGAGACCCTAGCTAGCACATGGGCGATACTAGTTCGGATCGCTTAAAGGCTGCTTACGCAGCTAAAGCAAAATTATTTTCTTGTTTGTCAGTTAAGTTTAAACTGTGACGTTGTTGGTGCAGTCATCACCTGCAAAACGTAGTTCAAGCTCAACCTATGCCTGTCGAATCCAGAACAACCCCGTATTCGAAATGCCTCTCTTGAGGCACTATTATAATAACATTTGTTTGGCTTAAAGTCAAGATTTACGCGTGTTCTGGCAACTTTTTCGCTACTTATTAAGCAAAAGAGCTACCTAAAAAGCAGCTCTCTCTTTCAATATTTAATTACTCATTGAGTTGTTCTTTAAGGGTGTTAAAATCTTTCTGAGAGAAAGAAGACTGAACTTTGAAATATTCTGTTCCATTCGTATCTCGGATCACGCTATCACTTAAACGTTCAAATCTTTGCTGATAACCATGCGCAGAAACAATATATGTATCCTCAACAACTTCTATATTTAAATCTTCATAATGCACCATGCCCTCTTCTAAGCCCATTTCAGACCATTCTTCAGACGATGATTCTACTAAATCGTTAACATCAATGTTTGGTTTAATTGCACCTGGTGCGTATTTATTTCTTATAATTAAATTTTTCGAATCAAAAAATAAATTCGATTGAACAAGATTTTCAGTTGGTGCATAGACCATTTCCCAAGTGCTTTCTATTAGATCATTGGGTTTTAATCCATAAGTATTTGCTTGGTTATTTTGATGTCTTTTCCAAGCAGAGAATAAACTAGTTCCTATTAACACTAATAGCAATAAACCTAACACAATATTTGTCATCTTTCGACGTTCACTCTTCTTTACTTTTGCAGTGATATTTTTTACCATTTCTGAATCCTCCTTTAATAAATCGTCCAAAGGGGTATCGTATAATTCACTAATGGCTACTAACACATCTAAATCAGGATATGTTCGTCCAACTTCCCAGCTTGAAATGGTTTGTCTTGAAACATGTAAAATTTCTGCCAACTCTTTTTGAGTGAGGTTAGCTTCTTGCCTTTTCTCTTTCAATTTCTTTCCAATATCCATTTCGTCCACCTCCTTGTGTAAACTTTAGCAGATGAATTTCTTTTTGCCTAGCAACAACTTGAAGAATGATCATCTAATCTCATATTTTTCAATGCCACGATTTGTAGCATCCTTTCGTAACAAGGTTTACCAATAAAAATATAAAAGGTTTGAACCAAAAGAGCTGCCTAAAAAAGCAGCTCTCTCTTTCAATATTTATTTAATTAATTATCTAATTCTTCTTCGTCTACAAAATGCGAGACATCACCATACTGATCTAAGTGGTAAAGGCCATTGTCATAGTGAGCGACAGACACGCTCGCGTTTAACAATGGGTTGGGATCATCTAAGTCTGGGATTAAGTTTTCTAAAATTAGACGAATCGTTCCACCGTGAGCGACAAGTAAGATGTTGTGACCTGTGTCTCGGTGTTTGTCAATGATTTTGAGGAGCCCTTTTTCGACACGCAGCCAAAATTCCATAAAGTCTTCAGCATGGCCATAAGGATCCATTTCTTTAAAGGCACCCATCCGCTCAAATTGATTGACATCACTAAACATTTTTTCGGCTGTTTTAATGCCTAAATGTTCCGCTACTTTTTTATAAACGGTGTCGTTATATTCCCCTTCAAAGATACCGAAGAATATTTCTCGGAATTCAGGCATCATAACGATTTCCATATCAGGGTCTGTTTCTTCGTTTTCGCCTAAGATTAGTTCGGCTGTGTCAACGGTTCTTGTGAGGTCACTTGAATATACGGCGTCGAATTTTATATCCTTTAATCCGTGACCACTTCGTCGGACATCTATTTCCCCTTGTGGTGTGAGAGGCGTGTTTCCCCAGCCTTGCATGCGGTTATAGAAATTAAAGTAAGTTTCTCCATGTCTTACGAAATAAATGGTTGTTCCATAATCTTTCATATTGTTTTATACATCCTTTCTTTTTCTCCTTATAATCATAGCAAAAATTAGGCATTTTATTAACTGATAATTCTTTTTCGTTCAATAAAAAAACATAGACTGCTTCTATGGTAGAAAGAGTCTATGTTTGGGATTTAATTGTACCGATCTTTTAATGCGCGCTGAATTTCACGTTGTTGGTCTTTACGTTTGAGTGTTTCACGTTTGTCAAATTGTTTCTTCCCTCTTGCTAGACCCAGTAAAACTTTCGCTACTCCATTTTTAATATAAACTTTAAGAGGGACTAAGGTATGTCCTGCTTGTTGAGAGAGTCCCATCAAACGATTCAGTTCTTTACGTTTTAATAGGAGCTTTCTTGTACGTAGCGGGTCATGATTAAATTGATTTCCCTCTTTAAATGGAGAAATATGCACATTGTATAAAAAGAGCTCATCGCCTCGAAAGCCAGCAAAGCCATCCTGAAGGTTGATCGAACCTTTACGAATTGATTTAATTTCAGTACCTCTTAAAACAATACCGGCTTCAATCGTTTCTAGAATGTCAAAATCATGTCTTGCTTTTCGGTTCTGAGCGATTGTCGGATTTTGATGTTTAGTTTTTGACAATCCACTCACCTTCCTTTAGTTTCTATTTTTTTCTACCTTTGCCTTTTCTTTTTCCTTTTTTCGGTCCTTTTTGTTTGTCTCGACCGCGAATTTCAAAATCGATATTTTTCGATTTCTTCGTGTCTTTGGGCTTTTTCTTTTTAGACGCTTCTTTTTTCTGACCCTTTTTCTTGTTGTTCGTATCTTCCACTAATTCAAAGTCAATATCATATTGCTCGACATCTACATTCATAAGTTTGACTTTGACGGTTTCCCCGATTCTGAAAACTTGCCCTGTTCTTTTTCCGATTAAAATCATGCTTCGTTCATTAAATTCATAATAATCTTTTTTCATCGTTGAAAGATGGACCAAACCTTCAATCGCGTCTTCCACCTGGACAAACATACCAAAGTTTGTAATCGATACAATAATCGCTTCAAACTCCATACCTACTTTATCCACCATGTACTCTGCCATTTTCAAGTCTTCCACTTCACGTTCCGCATCCACTGCTCGACGCTCAGCCATTGAGCTATGTTCCGCAATTTCTGGCAATCGCTCTGCCCAATAGTCCTTACTTCTTTTATCCGTTCCTTCCTCCTGATAATAATGAATTAAACGGTGGAGGGTTAAGTCGGGATATCGACGGATTGGCGCGGTAAAATGCGAATAATATTCTGCTGCTAACCCATAGTGTCCTAAAGGTTGCACATCATACCTTGCCTGCTGCATAGAGCGCAGCATCAGCATATTAACGACTTGTTCATACGGTTCGCCTTTTGTTTCATCTAAGACACTTTGAAGGGTTTTAGGTGAAATTTTTTCCTTTGTTCCTTGAATGCGAATGCCTAAAGCCGATGCAAATTCTAAAAAGTTCTGCATTTTAGCTTCGTCAGGTTGTTCGTGCACTCGATATAAAATTGGTAAATCACGTTTTGAAAAATGCTCGGATACTGTTTGGTTGGCCGCCAGCATAAAGGACTCAATCATCCGCTCACCAATTCCTCGCTCAACGACTGAGATATTTAATGGTTTTCCTTCTTTATCCACTTCAAAATCAATTTCTGTTGAATCAAAGGAAATCGCCCCATTATTTGAGCGTTTCTTTTCTAAAATCGTATGCAATTCTTCCATCAAATGGAACATTTCCACTAGATCTTCGTGTTTATCCATCATCGCTGGATCTTCATCCATTAAAATACGATTCACTTCGTTATACGACATCCGGCGATATGAACTTAAAACACTAGGATAGATTTCATAGTTTACAACGTCTCCCCGATGGTTAAATTCCATATCACAGCTTAAGGTTAATCGATCAGCATTTGGATGAAGGGAACAAATTCCATTTGATAACTTTTGAGGAAGCATCGGAATTACTCGGTCAATCAAGTAAGAACTGGTCCCTCGGTCATACGCTTCTTCATCAAGTGCCGTATTTGCTTGCACATAATGGGAAACATCCGCAATATGTACGCCTAGGAAATAATTTCCGTTTTCAAGAACTTCTACATTAATGGCATCGTCTAAATCTTTCGCATCTTCTCCATCAATGGTTATAATTTTTTGTCCACGTAAGTCTTTACGATTTTCTATTTCTTCAGGGAGAACCGTATCTGGGACTTTTTCGACTTCCTCGAGCACTTCTTTGGGGAATTCTGGTTCGATGCCATGTTTATAAGCGATTGACAGAATATCAATGCCTGGGTCATCTCGGTGCCCAATAATTTTTGTTGCAATGCCTTTTAAGTCTTCGTCTTTGTAGCGTGGGAATTGGGTAATTTCAGCAATGATAATTTGCCCTTCCACCGGACGTAAGCCTTTATCTTCAATTTGAACGGTTAAATGTTTTTGTTTACGGTCTTCTGGATGCACATAGCCATATATCTGATATTCTTTTACTTCTTCGTCTGTATAGGCATGGAATTCTCCAACCACCGTTTCTGTACTTCGTTCAACGACTTCAACTATTTTTCCTTCAGCGGCTCGTTCCTTCCAAGGCTGTGCGTCTTTTGTTAGTTCAACTCGCACGATGTCCCCGTTTAACGCAGTGTTGACGTCATTTTGATGGATGTAAATATCTTTTTCGAAATCTGGGATAGCCACGAAACCAAAGCCTCGTTCGGTTCCACTAAACTTCCCAACAAAGGTGGGTTCAGGTTCTAAAATTTTAAACTGTCCATCTTTCGTTAATAATACGCGACGATCTCGCTCTAATGCTGCGAGGGCTTTAACCACTTCTTTAAATTCATCCGAAGATGTTTTCTCTATTCCTTCACTGATATCTTTGACGTAATAACTATCTTCAGCAGTACGCTCCATATAATGAATAATACTTTCTTTTAATTCTTGGTTATTTTGAGTCATTCGTTAAAAACCTCCATTCTAAAACAACTTACTTTTCATATTTTACAACTTGTTTGTAATAAAGTAGTTGTGTCTTTCTTCATTTTTTCTTTAGGCATTTTTTTCTAAAAATGCGATTAAGTCTTTTTGTAATTGTTTCCCAACGCGTCCGGTGGTAATGACATGAGGCGCTTCTTCATAACAATGGAAATCAACAGGTGCTTGGGTTAATGCGTCTTTGAAAGCTCCTGCCTGCTTGGCCGAAATCATTTGATCTGCTCCACCCTGTGCAATGAAGACAGGAAGTTGGACGGTATCATAAGCTTTTGACAATTCTTCAGTGTAGTCATTAATTCCTATTAAGATATCTTCTACGCGATTCATGACGTCAGTTTTTTTAGCTTGGATTTCTGCATCTTCAGCGCCTAGCTTTTTCATTTTGAATGTGTACCATTGCCAAAACATTTTAGGGACATTGGTTTCAGACGTTGAAATTACCGGCGATGAAAATACCCCATAACTTTTTACGTCCTCATTTAACATGAGATGTGTCGCAATTACGCCCCCTAAAGATAGGCCAAAGACGGAAATATCAGTATATCCATCCTCTTTTAAGGTTTGATAGGCTTCCTCGCCATTTTTTACCCAATCTTTAATGCCATATTTCAAAATTTCATTTGGATCGTCTAAATCATGCCCATCTAAAGTCGGCATAATCACCGTATAATTTTCTCTTTCTAACGCTTTCCCTACCGCATTCACATCAAGCGGTGTTCCGGTAAATGCGTGAAACAAAATTACGGCCTTTGGTCCATTTTTTTCATACTTTAATTTTTTATTCATTCTAACCACCTCATAGTTCTTATTCATTTTACAATAGTTTTGGTCTGTACTCTAATAATTGCTTTCATTCAACAAAAAGCCTATCCGATGATTGAAAAGAAGTGAAGTATCCTCAATAGAACCCCCATTCCTTTCAAACGCTCAGATAGGCTTAACTGATTTGACTATTTCCTTACAACTGTAAGAATAGGGCCAAAGCAAAAAACAGAATTAAACACCCTATAGTGACCTTAATTAAAAAGGCTTCGAATCCTCTGGCTTTTTGAGTAGTAAATAATTCACTACTCCCCATAAAAGCATTGGATGAGCTTTTAGTTTTTGTTGGTTGCATAGCAATCACAATAATTGAAAACACCGATAAAATGAGCATCAAATTGACTACGATATTATACATTTACGGGACTCCCTTCAAAAAATTTCTACATTACTAAGATTAACATAAATGAAGATTGATTTCTATTGAATTTTTCAGACGTATGTGTCAATATTTCCTCGGAAACCTGTTTCCTAAAAAATAAGACCTTATTCAATTCACAATTCTACTTCTCTTCGCTGTATTCAAATGACTAGGGTCATTTGAATACAGCGAAGAGGCTTACTACCTAAACATGCCTGCCAATCGTCCCATAGGACTAGAAGTTGGCCCATAATTTGCGATTCTACCTGTTACCGCACCTCGTGAAGGTTGGACTTTCCCTTTCTTCAAAGCGTTTCTTACGGCAGATTTAAATTGATTATTTCCTTCTTCTTTCAGCACTGGCAGTTCAGTTGTTAAGATTTCTAAAAATGAACCATTTCGACGGGCTGAGATGACAGCTGCTAAGTTTCCAGCACCTTTTTTAGTAAAACCTCGCCCTTGGTGTTTCATGCGATAACTAAACGGTCGATGATTGCTTTCACAAACACCTAAGCCCTTTTGGACAGGTAAACCCCTCATTCTTATCGGTTTAATACTTTCCCAATTGCGCTGTATATATTGATCGAGTTTATACACATTTTCTATGTAGTCTTTTTCTTTTATATCATCATCAATCCGTGATAAGGTCGTGTTTAAAACAGCTTCAATCTGAGCCTGGTCATATAAGCGGACGGCTCGAATCATGGCGCTGGCCATTTGCTTATCAAAACTCAGACGTTCTTTGATCTTTCTGTTCACATGGTAAGGATCTCGAAAGTGCTCATGCCGCTTCGTTTGACCAATAATCGCATCAAATTTATCTCTTTCATACCCACTTCCACCATCACTGTTTGAGATTACGATGGTGTCCCTTAAATCATATTTTTTCTCCAACCATTTTCCTGCGCGTTCAAAAGCCTTACGGCTTGATTCAGTACTTTCAAAGAGTAAAATATTTATTAGTTCTGGACGCTTACTGTTCACAGTGACCCCTTCATGAATCTGTACACGATGCAGCTGCGGACGGTTTTCTTTAGAGCCCTTCAGTAGTAAGCCGTCTCCCTCAATAAAGAGTACAGGGACTTTTTTCTTGTCTCTGATGGATGTTTCATCATGAAGAGGCGCTTCATCTGTCCATTTTTGAATGGTTTCTCCAATTCTTTGTGTCATTGAATGAATCGCTCCATGACTAATCGATAAGGGCGTTAATAGTTCAATCGCATCAGAAGCCTTTCGGTAAACCGAGTCAGAGGCTAATGTCACAGCCTTCATCTCCACCAAAGGTGAGTATCGCTTGTGTTTCTCTAAACCGATAGCTATATCTAAAGGGACAATACTTTTCTCACCCTTTTTGCGCATACGGCGTCTTTTTAAGACCACTGGTCCAAAGCTGAATTGAACAGTTCGCTCTTCAATCCGGTCAATTTCAAAGCCTTTATCCTTGTAGTCCAGAATTAATTCCAAGTCGATACGTTCGAGTGCTTTGGAAAATAATTGACTCAGAATCTCCATAAAATAGGTATCCATAGCCATTTCAATGTCAATAAGCGACTGGTTGTGATGTATAATCTCTACAATTTCTGATATAATATTATCCATAAGGAGACCTCTTTCTATTGTTGTAGTGATTTTAGAATAGAGGTCTTCTTTCTTTTTGTCTAATTATATATATTGGTCTTTCCGAGAAACATTATACACATAGTTTTCAGACAAATTCTTTTGTTTTCGTCTTTATAAAGAAAGCCCCTCCCTCGGAAATACGAAAAAGAAGATGCAAAGTAGATGCATCTTCTTTTAAACTTATTAGAAAAACTATCTAACTAGTGTTTTACCCAAGGAAGAGGCTTTGACTAAGAATTAATGCACTTCACCTGTTTCAGCATCTATTTCTATGTCGTCAGCGCCTTGTAAATCAATATCGTAAACTGGGCGTCCATCTTCGAACTCTAAGGTCCATTCTTCAACAAAATCTGTTGAGGAAGCATCAACAGCTGCTTGCATAGCTTCTTCTGGCGTAATATAATTTTCGATTTCTAAGATCTCATCATCCGGATCTTGATTTTCTTTGGTTTTTTCTTTGCGAATATCTCCGGTATTGGCATGAATATCTAATTTATATTCTGTAGTTCCTTCCCAACCTTCGATTTCGTAATAGTATTCTCCATGATCCTCATCAAATTCGACTTCTTCAATATTTACGGTCTCACCAAATGTGTCATGGAAAGTTTGGACCGCGTCTTCTAGTGATATTTGAAAGGTCATTGAAAGGAGACCTTCTGAAGCTGTGCCTGTTTCCGTGTCTTCCGTACCTGCTGTATCAGATGAATCCGTTGTTTCTTCTTCGCCTGTTTGATCATCCGTTTGTTCATCGGTTCCATTTTCAGTATCTGCTGGATCCTCTGCGGGTTCTTCGGTTGTATCCGGCGTTTCGGTATCAGGCAAGGGATCATTGTCTGTTCCACAAGCGGCTAAAAGTGCAAGCGCTGAAAGAGAGACAAAGCCTAATTTCCACTTTCTAAAAATTGTTGTATCCATAATCTCTTCTCCTTATCTTTAAATCGTTTTGGGCTATTCCAAAGAGCATTTCCCTGTTTAAGCCATCATTTAATCTCATCTACAGTTTAAATTAAACCCTTTTTCATGTCAAAGCATGTGCATTCACGCTTAATGGTTATGCAATATTGGATATCGCTGATGTTCTATCCAAAAAAAACAGCCCTATACCAAAAGGGTATAAGGCTGTCTTGGATTGAATTTTATTCTTTTACTTAAAGAGTTGAATTAAAGATTGTAGAATGCGTCTTTACCAGCGTATTCAGCTACGTCACCTAGACGTTCTTCAATTCTTAACAATTGGTTGTATTTAGCTACACGGTCTGTTCTTGAAGTTGAACCTGTCTTAATTTGACCGGCATTTGTAGCTACTGCAATGTCAGCAATGGTTGTATCTTCTGTTTCACCAGAACGATGTGAAACAACTGCTGTAAAGCCAGCTTTTTTAGCCATTTCAATTGCTGCAAATGTTTCTGAAAGTGTACCGATTTGGTTAACTTTGATTAGGATTGAGTTACTAATTCCTCTTTCGATACCTTCAGCTAATTTTTCAGTGTTTGTTACAAATAAGTCGTCTCCAACTAATTGAACTTTGTCGCCTAGACGATCAGTTAATACTTTCCAACCATCCCAGTCGTTTTCGTCCATACCATCTTCAATAGAAATGATTGGGTATTTGCTTACTAATTCTTCTAGGTAGTCTACTTGTTCTTCAGCTGAACGAACAGGTGCGCCTTCCCCTTCGAATTTAGCATAGTTGTATTTACCGTCTTCGTAGAATTCTGAAGCAGCAATGTCAAACCCTAACATAACATCTTCGCCTGGTTTTAATCCTGCTTTTTCAATAGCTGCCATAATTGTTTCTACAGCATCTTCTGTTCCATCAAATTCTGGAGCGAATCCACCTTCGTCACCAACAGCTGTTGTTAATCCACGTTCGCTTAAGATTGCTTGTAGTGAATGGAATACTTCTGTTCCCCAACGTAGAGCTTCTCTAAATGAAGGAGCAGCTACTGGTAAAATCATGAACTCTTGGAATGCAATAGGTGCACTTGAGTGTGATCCACCGTTAACAATGTTCATCATTGGTGTTGGTAATTGGATTCCACCGAAACCACCTAAATATTGTGAAAGTGGTAGGCCTGAATATTCTGCAGCTGCACGTGCAACAGCGATAGAAACACCTAAAATTGCGTTAGCACCTAATTTACCTTTGTTTGGTGTACCATCTAAATCGATTAATAATTTATCGATTTCTTGTTGGCTACGAACATCTAAACCAATAACTTTTTCAGCAATAATGTCATTTACGTTTTCAACAGCTTTTAAAACACCTTTACCTAAGTAACGGTCTTTGTCGCCATCACGTAATTCAACAGCTTCGTGTTCACCTGTTGAAGCTCCAGAAGGTACAATTCCTCGACCGAATGCACCTGATTCTGTTACAACGTCTACCTCGATTGTTGGGTTTCCACGAGAGTCTAAAACTTCACGGGCTTTTACATCAATAATATATGGCATTTCTTTATTCTCCTTATTTTGTATGTATTTAGCTATGTTTATTTATTCAAAACATAGCTAGATAACATTTTTTATTTTACCTTTTATTTTTAACGAATACAAATATTCGCTAAATGAATAACCTTATTTAATTAAGCTTTGACCAGTCATCTCAGCAGGTTGTTCTATCCCTAATAATTCAAGCATAGTAGGGGCAACATCCGCTAATTTTCCGTCACCACGTAACGTTAAACCTTTTTTCGTCACAATCACAGGAACCGGAACCGTCGTATGAGCAGTATGTGGTTGCTCATCGTCCGTAATTACTGTATCCGCATTTCCATGATCGGCAAAGATAATGGCATAACCATCTTTTTCAAGAATTTTATCCACAACACGACCTAGATTCTCATCCGTTGCTTCTACTGCTTTGATTGTAGCATCTAGTTTACCAGAATGTCCAACCATATCAGGGTTAGCGAAGTTTAAGATAATCGCATCGTATTTATCTTCATCAATTCCTTCAATCAATGTGTCCGCTACTTCATAGGCACTCATTTCAGGTTGTAAATCATAGGTTTCAACTTGTGGTGAAGGCACTAAGATACGACTTTCCTTAGGATATTCTTCATGGACGCCACCATTCATAAAGAATGTGACATGCGGGAATTTTTCCGTTTCAGCCACACGAACTTGGTCCATGTCGGCATCAGACAATACTTCACCCAAAACATTTTTCATCAATTGTGGTGGGAAAAGAACTTCCGCATTCATCTCATCGGTATAGTTGGTCATGGTTGCTAAAAAGACGCCTTTAGGTTTTTCTCCTAAATCAAATTCACTAAAGTTTTCTTCCGATATCGCGCGGGACAATTGAATCGCACGGTCTGGTCGGAAGTTAAAGAAGATAATTGCGTCATTATCTTCAACTTTTGCAATCGGTTGACCATCTTTTTCGATAACTGTTGGAATAATAAACTCGTCAAAAACTTCTTCTTTATAACTATTTTTGACTGCTTCTACAGGATCTTCTGCATGGTTCCCTTCCCCATGATAAATCGCATCGTAAGCTTTCTTAATTCGAGGCCAGCGATTGTCTCGGTCCATTGCGTAAAAACGTCCAGAAACCGTAGCAATTTCACCAACGCCTTCTGCAGCTAAAAATTCTTGTAATTTTTTAATCGAATCCGCTCCAGAATCTGGTGCAACGTCACGACCATCAGTAAATGCATGAATATAAATTCGTTCGATCCCATTGCTTTTTGCATCTTGGATGATTGCATTTAACTGTCTTTGATGCGAATGCACGCCACCGTCAGACACTAAACCAAATAAATGAAGAGCTGAATCATTTTCTTTTACATGATTAAACGTATTTAGTAGCACATCGTTTTTGGCAAAGTCACCATCTGCGATAGCTTTATCAATACGTGTAATACTTTGATAAACAATTCGTCCTGCACCAATATTGGTATGTCCAACTTCAGAGTTCCCCATTTGTCCTTCAGGTAACCCAACCGCTAAACCAGAAGCTTGCATCGTATTATGTGGAAATTCATTCCAATAACGATCAAAGTTTGGTTTATTTGCTTGGTTGACTGCATTTCCATGGTCGTCTTCTCGCCATCCAAAACCATCTAAAATGATGATGGCTACTGGTGATTTAGTCATTATTATCCGCCGCCTCTAATAGTTTTAAGAATGAGTCAGCTTCTAAGCTAGCACCACCAACAAGCGCACCATCGATATCTGACTGATCCAATAATTCAGCAATATTGTCAGGTTTTACAGAACCGCCATACTGAATACGAACAGCTTCTGCAGTTTCTTCGTCATATAATTCTTGAACCGTTTCGCGAATGACTTTGATTGTATCATTTGCTTGTTCAGATGTTGCTGTTTTACCTGTACCAATTGCCCAAATAGGTTCGTAAGCAAGAACTAATTCTTTTACTTGTTCAGCTGTTAAGCCTTCAAGAGCTGCTTTTACTTGACCAGAAACCCATTCATTTGTTTCTCCAGCTTCACGTTGGTCTAAAGATTCACCCACACAGATAATAGGTAACATCTTATGGTTGAAAACAGCGTGAGCTTTTTTATTGACTTCTTCGTCTGTTTCTCCAAAAATATCTCGACGTTCTGAGTGGCCAATAATAACATAATCTGTTCCTAAGTCAGCAAGTGCTTTAGGACTTGTTTCTCCTGTAAAGGCACCTTCATCTTCAAAGTAGCTATTTTGTGCGGCTACTTTTAAATCAGTACCTTCTGTCCATTCCACTAATTTTTGAGTGAAAATGTTTGGTGCACCTACAACGGCATCTACAACATCATTTGCTGGAATATTATTTTTAACTGCTTGAACGAATTCCTCTGCTTCAGCGAGTGTTTTGTTCATTTTCCAATTTCCTGCGATAATTGGTTTTCTCACAATATCACCTTTCCAATCAATTATTTCCCTATTTCCCATAAAAAATGATCTCATATGGGTCAAAGGTTCTTTCAATTAAAGAAATTTCGATTCTTACTTATCAGAGATAGAAGAAATTCCTGGTAATTCTTTACCTTCTAAATATTCTAAACTTGCGCCACCACCGGTTGAAATATGACTAAAGTCATCTTCAAAACCTAATTGTTGTACAGCTGTTGCTGAGTCTCCCCCACCAACAATAGTTGTAGCTCCTTCTAATTCAGCTAAGATTCTAGAAAGTTCTTCTGTACCTTTCGCAAAGTTTGACATTTCAAACACACCCATTGGTCCATTCCATACCACTGTTTTTGCGCCTTTTAATTCTTCTTTAAATAGCTCAATGGTTTTTGGTCCAATGTCTAAGCCCATTTTATCGGCTGGAATATTTCCTTCAACGACTTCTGATGGAGAATCATTATCAAATTCTGATGCTACCACATTATCAACTGGTAAAACAAGTTTGTCGCCTGCTTTTTCAAGTAAAGAACCAGCTAAGTCTACTTTGTCTTCTTCTAATAATGAAGTTCCAATTTCTTTTCCTTGAGCTTTGAAGAATGTATAAGCCATTCCTCCACCGATTAGAACTTTATCTGCTTTTTCTAATAAGTTTTCAATAACTCCAATTTTATCAGAAACTTTTGCTCCACCTAAAATAGCAACAAATGGACGTTCTGGGTTATCTACTGCTCCACCGATAAAGTCAATTTCTTTTTGGACTAAGAAGCCAGCAGCTGATTCAACGTTTGAAGCAATTCCTACGTTTGAAGCATGTGCACGGTGAGCTGTACCGAAAGCGTCATTAACAAATACATCGCCTAAGCTTGCCCAATATTTACCTAATTCTGGGTCGTTGCCACTTTCTTTTTTACCATCTAAATCTTCAAAACGTGTGTTTTCAAACATGAGAACTTCGCCATTCTTTAATTCATCAACAGCGTCTTCTAATGCTTCACCACGTGTTTCTGGAATAAATGTAACGTCTTTCCCTAGAAGTTCACTTAAACGCTCTGAAACAGGTCGTAAAGTATTTTTAGCTTTATCTTCTTCTGTTTTAATACGACCTAAGTGAGAAAATACAATAACTTTTCCGCCTTCATTTAGGATATATTCAATTGTAGGAAGTGCTGCTTGAATACGGTTATCGTTAGTAATCTCGCCATCTTTCATTGGCACGTTAAAGTCTGCACGAACCAGTACTTTTTTTCCTTTTAAATCTAAGTCTTTTACTGATTTTTTAGCCATACTTCTCCCTCATTCTTTTATCATTCATAAATTTTCTTCATTAAAAAAAGCAGGAAGCGCGATCGCTTCCCGCTTTTTAAAGCTTTAAAAATTTTATTTGTTGACTGAATTAACCTAATTCTGCAAAATGTTCTAACGTACGAGCCATGTTTGAAACAAATCCATACTCGTTATCGTACCATGCAACAGTTTTAACTAATTGTGATCCATCTTCTGATTCTTGGATTTCTGTTAGTGTTGCATCAAATACTGATCCTGCTGGTAAACCAACAATGTCTGAAGAAACAATTTCATCTTCATTGTAAGCAAATGCTGGGTTAGAGAAATCTTTCATTTTTGCATTGATTTCTTCAACCGTTGTTTTTTCTTCTAACAATGAGTAAAGAATTGTGTGTGAACCAGTAATTGTTGGAACACGTAAAGCAGAACCGTCTAATAATCCATCAACTTCAGGAATTACTTTACCAATTGCTTTAGCTGCACCTGTAGTTGCAGGAATAATGTTTTGTGCTGCTGCACGTCCACTACGGAATTTACCGTTTGGTGAATCTTGTAATGCTTGTGTAGCTGTGTAAGCATGAACAGTAACCATGTTACCTGCTTTAATTTTGAAGTTGTCATTTAATACTTTAACAACGGGTGCTAAAGAGTTTGTAGTACATGAAGCTGCTGAGATAATTGTATCTTCTGCAGTAATTTCATCGTCATTAACTCCGAAAACAACCATTTTTGCATCGCTAGCAGGAGCTGAAATTAATACGCGTTTTGCACCAGCATCAATATGAGCTTGTGATTTTTCAACGCTTGTATAGAATCCTGTACATTCTAAAACAATGTCAATTCCTAGGTCGCCCCAAGGTAATTTGCTTGCATCTGCTTCTTCGTAAGCTTTAATTTCTTTACCATCAATAACGATTGCGTCGCCTTTAGCTTCAACTGTACCGTCAAATGTTCCAAATGCAGTATCGTATTTGAATAGATATGCTAAATTATCGTTATCTGTTAAGTCGTTAACTGCAACAACCTCTAAGTCACTACCTGTTTCTAATAAACGTCGTAACATTAGACGTCCAATACGACCAAAACCATTAATTGCTACTTTTGTTGTCATAAATGATTTCCTCCTTAGAAAATCTTACCTTTTTTTATTTTAAAGGGTTTCCCCCATTTAAAATCTCATTTGCTGCTGCTTCATCTGTGATTAACCACGTATGGGATGGAGCAGTCTTTAAATACGCATTGATTGCATTCGCTTTTCGTTTTCCACCTGCTACGGTGACGATATGTTCGATCTTTTTGAGTGATGAAGACTGTAAGCCAATGTTTGACAATTTATAAATGACTTCACCATTTTTATTAATAAATTCTCCGAAAGCTTCTGCAACGGCTTCTTTTTCTTTCAATAACTTCAACGTATCTTCTTCAAGTCCCCGACGTTTGGCCATCTCAATTGGGGTACCTATACTGTACAAAATTAGCGAGGCACTTTCAACTATTTCTAATGTCTTTTTGATCTCTGGCTCTTTCAGTAATTCTTCATAAATTTTCTTGTGAACATGTTCTGGTGCATATAGCCCGTGACTTTGTCCTCCTGTTTGTTGAGCCATTCTTTGAGCAATCACATTTGCTTCAATCATTGCATCGTCTCCAAGCCCACCACGAGCTGGAACAAACAATAATTCTCGGTTATAGCCTAAGTTGGCATCCATATGGTTGGCGACTTCGTTTAAAGTCGTACCTCCCATTACAGCTATAATCTGTTCGCCTTCGCCTAGTAAATGATTGATGATCTCTGTTGTTCTTTCCGCCATAGTGGAAAGAATTTTATAGTCTTTATCAAAATTACCAGGAACGATTGAACAAGATTGGATATCTAAATGTTTAGCCAATTTATCCTGTAACTCAAGCAAATAATTTTGCTCTTCTAATAACTCTCTCAACTGATTGAGTGTATCGAGTCCTTCAGCAGTTAATAACATTCCCGCCTTTGTCGTAGAAATTAAATTCGATTTTTTTAATATTTCTACTTCACTTCGAATGGATCGTTCAGTAAGTTGAACTTTTTCTGAAAGTAGTCTTCGACCAATGGGGCCTTCTTGGCTAATCACGTTAAGAATGTGATAACGTCTCAACAATAATTCATAAGCATCAGGAAGTACTTTTTTTATTACGGATAACATTGTACACTCCCTCTCGCCTGCCTCACATGTATAAATATACCAGCAAGCGGGACAAATGTCAACCACATAAGACTATCCATGGGACTTTTTTTGCCCGAAGTGACTCCCCGTTTTTCCCAAAGATTCATTTGTATTATACGTTGTTCAAGAATAGAAAACAAACAATAAACAATCCACTAAAATATGTTTTTTATTTTCCAGTTCCTTGAGAGAAAGATTTTTATTTATATTCATTTTGGAACTTGAGGAGGGAAAGTGCAAAAAATAAAGCCTCTTCTCGATTAGGAGAAAAGGCTTTGTGTTCGATTAAAAATTATGAGATTTTATTTGAATTTTCAACGATTTCATCAATTAAACCATATTCTTTTGCTTCTTCGGCGTTCATGAAGTTATCACGATCGGTATCTCGTTCGATGACTTCGATAGGTTGGCCTGTTGCGTCTGCTAGAATTTGATTTAATTTTTCTCGTGTTTTTAGAATGTGACGAGCGGCAATTTCAATTTCTGTTGCTTGACCTTGTGCTCCACCAAGTGGTTGGTGAATCATAATTTCAGCATTTGGTAAAGCAAATCTCTTGCCTTTGGTTCCAGCGGTTGCTAGGACACTTCCCATTGAAGCAGCCATTCCAATAACGATGGTTTGAACATCGGCATTCACAAAATTCATCGTGTCATAAATAGCCATTCCTGCGGTTACACTACCCCCTGGAGAGTTAACGTATAAAAAGATATCCTTGTCTGGGTCTTGTGCATCTAAGAAAAGGAGTTGAGCGACCACTGAGTTGGCCACGGTATCGTTAATTTCTCCACTTAACATGATAATACGGTCTTTAAGTAAACGCGAATAAATATCATAAGCTCGCTCACCACGAGGCGATTGTTCAATAACTGTTGGTACTAAATTCATGTAAATCCTCCTAATATTTAAAATAAGATTAAATAGTTAAATTTTCTTCATTTATATAACAGTATTTATTATAAATCTTTGGTCAGTAAAGGTCAAACAAAAAGCCCCTCTTCTATCCAAAGTGTTTATTTTTCTAATTGATTCAAATTAATAGATGAATGAGCCACCAAAAATCCTTAACTCACACCGATTTCATCCGCCATTTTCATAATTTTACGCATGCGGTGATTCACAGCACTCTTAGAAATAGGATCTCCAGGTAAGATTTCGCCTAATTCTTTTAGACTGGCTTCTGGATTCTCCAAACGAAGGGTAGCAATCTCTTGTATTTTTTCTGGTAAATTTTCTAAACCTATTTCTTTTTCAACAAGTAAGATCCCCTCAATTTGTTTGGTCGCTGCATCCACGGTTTTATTTAAATTGGCCTGCTCGCAATTGACTAAACGGTTCACTGAATTTCTCATATCTCGGACAATCCGGATATCTTCAAAATGAAACAAACCATTGTTTGCGCCAATGATACCTAAAAAATCCGCAATTTTTTCGGCCTCTTTTAAATACGTCATATAGCCACCGTTTCGGCGCTCATGCGTCTTCGGATTTAAATCAAACATTTCCATCATTTCAAGATGATCCTCATTCATCGCCTGATGACTCGAATGAATCTCTAAATGGTAACTGTTAGTTTCTGGACTATTGACAGAACCTCGTGCCAAGAAAGCTCCTCGTAAATACGACCGAGCTTTCTGTTCGTTTTCCTGAATGCTTTTTGGAAGACGAATCTCATGCAGCATAGCTTCAAAAATATCTAATGCCATCAAAATGTCTTTTGCTTGCTGATTGAGACGAATAAAATAAACATTATTTTTGTTTAGTTTCATTCGACGACGGACACTAATCTCAGCTTGCACGTCAAATAAATCTTTAATCAGCGAATAAATACGTCTCGCGATCGCTGCATTTTCTGTTTGAATCGTTACACGTATGTGATCGGGTGTTTGTTTTAATGTGCCATTTAGGCGAATTAATGCGGCTAATTCAGCTTTGGCATGTTCAGGATGGACTTCAAGCATCGTTAATTCTTTTTTGACATCAGATGCATATGACATTCCATCAACTCCTCTAATTTCCTTTAATATTTTATAACTTTAATGTTCGATGGTTAAATGAAACGGCTCGTAATATTTCTTCGACCACTTTATCTCCGTTATGATAAACGCCTTTTTCTGTAATATTTAAAAAGTCATTGGATATAATTTTAGGGACTTTTGCTTCAAGCTTTTTAAAATCATGGTCCACTTGAAACAAATATTCATCATTAGCCATTTTGGCTACATGTTCTTTAGGAACTTCTGCATTATTAACTAGTACCGTATCTATGAAATCATGATTTAAATGTCTACACAAAACTTCTACATGATTGGCATCGCTAAAACCTTCTGTTTCTCCCATCTGTGTCATAATATTGCTAATGTAGAGCACTTGGGCTGAGGTATCAATAATAGCTTGGCCAACTTCTGGGATCATTAATGAAGGTAAAATGCTTGTATATAATGAACCCGGTCCTAAAACGACCATATCTGCATCTAATATCGACGAAACAACTTTTTTCCCAGCTTTGGCTGTCTTTTGATCAGGGTCTGTTGTAGAAACAGAGACATAATCAATTGTTTTATCCGGATGGCCAATCTGGGACTCACCTTCTCCAAAAGTGCCATCTTTGTAACGAGCATGCAAAATTAGAGGCTCTTCTGAAGCTGGGTAGACATGACCATCGACATACATCATCTTCGCCAGTAATTGAATGGCTTGATAAATACTTCCTTGCATTTCAGAAGTGGCTAAAATAATGAGATTTCCAAGAGAGTGACCATTCATTGTTTTATCTTCTGATTTAAAGCGGTATTGGAAAATGTCTTTTTGTTTTTCGGGAATATCGCTTAAGGCGACTAAGACATTTCGAATGTCTCCTGGCGGCACAGTATTAAACATTTTCCGTAATTCTCCACTGCTTCCCCCATCATCCGCAACGGTCACGATGGCGGTTACCTCGGCATCTTTATTCTTCAAACTATTTAAAATAACAGGTAAGCCCGTTCCCCCACCAATCACGGTTATTTTTGGTCGTGAACGTTTTGGATGGTATATTTTCATGATCTCACCTTTGAATTTTTTACCACATTAAAATCTCGATGGGTAATATTTACAGGATAGCCTGCAGCCTCAATTTGTTTGGCCATTCTTTCAATTAAAGCCACTGAACGATGATGCCCACCTGTACAACCAATCGCTATGGTTAAGCTACTCTTCCCTTCTCGACGATAGCCTGGCAAGGTATAATTAATTAAATTCATAAATAAATTATAGAAATCTTCTGTTTCTGGCTGACGCATCACAAAGTCATACACTTCTTCATCGGTTCCTCGCAAAGGTCTTAACTCTTCGTCATAGTATGGATTGGGTAAAAAGCGAACGTCCATCACGATGTCTGCATCAATCGGTAAGCCATTTTTGAAACCGAAAGAAATCAATTCGACATGAAAGGGTTCAGCTTCTTTTGCACCGAACTTATCCATTAATTGTTGGCGTAGTTCTCGAGGTGTGGTGTGGGTTGTATCAATACATTCGCCTGCTCTTAGTCGTATTTCATCAAGGAAATTACGTTCTTCTAGGATTCCATCAATTGTTCGGCCTTGTTTGGCTAAGGGATGGGATCGTCTGGTTTCTTTATAGCGGGAAACGAGTTCTTCGTCCGTGGCATCTAAAAAGACAATACGGCTTTCGATGGCTGTTTTTTCTTCCACGTATTCGATGGCGTCGTAGATTTCTTGAAAAAATAATTGTGAGCGCAAGTCCATGACAAGGGCTAATTTATCAAACTTATGCACACTTTGTATTAATTTTAAAAATGTGGGGATTAGATTCGGTGGCATATTGTCGATGCAGTAATATCCCATATCTTCAAAGCTTTGTATGGCGACTGTTTTTCCTGCGCCGCTCATTCCTGTAATAATGACAAGTTCCATTTTATTTGCCATGTTGATCACTCCATTTAAGACGTTTCTTTATTTTTGACTCTTTCATAATTATAACACATCCGGGCGTATCATAATATGAAAAAAGGTTGAAAAGGCTTGTTTCTCTTTTAAATAGGAGGAAAACTTACAACCTAGAAGCTGTAAGTTCCTCAAACAATTTTTTTATTCTTTAATATATTCATTAATGCTATCTTCGAAGCGAGCGACTTTTTGGTCCGCTTCTTCGTTGGTTGAAGCTACTGCTCCAATATAAAATTTGATTTTTGGTTCTGTTCCTGATGGGCGTGCGGCAATCCAGCTACCGTCTGCTAAGTAGTATTTCAAAACGTCTGCTTGATCAAAATCAATGGTTTCGACTTGGCCATCGTTTCGAGTTTTTGTACTCGCTTGATAGTCTTCTACTGCTTCTACTTGGACGCCTCCAAAGGAAGTAGGTGCTTCTTGTCTTAGGGAGGTCATCAGTTGCTTGATTTTTTCGGCACCTGTAATCCCACTCATGGTAATTGATATGGTTTTTTCTTTAAAATAACCATATTCTTCAAATAGGTTTTGTAAGCCGTCATAACAAGTCATGCCTTGTTCTTTGTAGTAAGCGGCAATTTCTGCTAAAAAGATTAAGGTTTGAATCGCATCTTTATCGCGAACAAACGATTCTAATAAGTAGCCATAACTTTCTTCAAAACCAAAAAGAAATTCTTTTTCACCGGTTGCTTCATATTCTTTGATTTTTTGAGCGATAAATTTGAAACCAGTGAGTACATTTACCGTTTCTACTCCTGATTTTTCAGCAATTACGGCTGGCATTTCACTAGATACAATAGATTTTAATATCGCGCCATTTTCAGGTAAGGTTCCTTGCTTTTCATATGCTTTTAATAAGTAATCGACAATTAAAGCTGCGATTTGGTTTCCGGTTAAAACTTCATATTCCCCATTTTCTAATAAAGCCGCCATACCAAGACGATCGGCATCTGGGTCAGTCGCAATTAGAATTTCTGCGCCAATTTCTTTACCTAATTCAATCGATAATTCAAAGGCAGCAGGATCTTCTGGGTTTGGTAATTTTACTGTAGTAAAATCAGGATCTGGCTGGGCTTGTTTAGGTTCTAAAGTTACATTTTCAAAACCGGCATTTTCCAAAGCACGAGAACCAATCATCGTTGCTGTTCCATGAAGGGGTGAGAAGACAATATTTAAGTCTTTGTTTCTTTTAATTAGTTCATGGTCAATATTTACCGTGTCTAATTTTTCTAAATACGCTTCATCCACTGCTTCGCCAATGATTTCTAATAGATTTTGTTCAAGGAGTTCTTCTTTTTCTAAAACATCAATTTCTAAAATATTCTCAACTTGTCGAACGTATTCGGTTAGCTTATTCGCTTCGGCAGGTGGAAATTGTCCCCCATCTTCCCCATAAACTTTATAGCCGTTATATTCTGGAGGATTATGGCTTGCGGTCATCATTATTCCAGAAAATGTATTTAAATGACGGACAGCAAAGGAAAGTTCTGGTGTCGTGCGTAAACTTTCAAAGAGATACGTTTTAATTCCATGTTTTCCTAAAGTCTTAGCAGCTTCTAGTGAAAACTCTGGTGATTTGTGGCGTGAATCATAAGCGATGACGACCCCACGCTTCTTAGCTTCTTCCCCCTGCTCTTCAATAAAACGTGCTAGTCCTTCTGTCGCTTGACGGACGGTATAGACGTTCATTCGATTGGTTCCTGCACCGATCACTCCACGCATACCTGCCGTTCCAAACTCAAGATTTGTATAAAAGGCCTCTTCAAGTTCTGCAGTGTTTCCTTCTAAGGAGTCTAAATTTTCTCTCATTTCATCTTCCAAGTTTTCAAAATCATTCCATAAGGTGTATGTAGTTTCCCAGCTCATTTTAATCCCTCTCTTTAAGTTCTTTCTTTTTATTATAACATGTTTGTAAAAGTAAACCCTTTATTTCTTATTTTTTATGAAATTTTCATTTTTCCAGAATCTGAGTCGTGTTTTGAATAAAAAAAATAGGAAAATGAATCGCATTGGACCCATCCCCCGTTATTTTTATGCTTGATTATTTAGCTTCTTCTGTGAGTGCCAGTTCTTCTTTCAAACTTTCAATGTATTTATAAGCGGCATCTCCTGCTATGGAGCCATCTCCAACGGCTGTCGCGACTTGTCGCAAGACGGTGTCACGTACATCGCCGACCGCAAAAATTCCTGGGACGGAGGTTTCCATATTATTGTCTGTTAAAATCCAACCTTCTTCGTCGGTAATTCCTAATTTCAAAAAGGCTTCTGTATTTGGAATAAGGCCGATATAAATGAATACTCCATCGGCTGGAAGTTCAGAGACTTCATTTGTTTTTACATTGCGTAAGACGAGCGCTTCAACGTTATTTTCGCCTTTAATTTCTTCAACCACGGTATCCCAGATGAACTTCATTTTGTCGTTACTGAAGGCGCGGTTTTGTAAAATTTGTTGGGCTCGTAATTCATCTCGTCGATGAATGACTGTGACTTCGCTCGCAAATTGAGTAAGGTACGTTCCTTCCTCAACCGCTGAGTCACCTCCACCTACCACGACGAGTGGACGATCGCGGAAGAAGGCTCCATCACAAACGGCACAGTAGGAAACACCTCGACCATTTAATTTGCTTTCACCAGTTACGCCTAATTTTTTATGTTCAGCTCCGGTAGAAATGATGACCGCACGTGCTTTGAATATTTTGTTGGCAGTCACAATTTGTTTATATTCTTTACCGTCAATGATTTCTCGCACATCACCAAAGGTATATTCTGCACCAAATTGTGTGGCCCCTTCGTACATATTGTTAGCAAGTTCTGGACCTTTAATGGATTTGAAGCCGGCATAATTTTCTACTTCTGCTGTATTAATTAATTGTCCACCAGGCACTCCACGTTCAATTAATAAGGTAGATAAATCAGATCTTGAAGCGTAAAGAGCGGCCGTCATTCCTCCTGGACCCGATCCTATGACTACTACATCATAAATTGTATCTTGTATTTCTTTTTCCATTTAATCATTCCTTACGTAATATCACTTGTTATCTTTAGTTTTTTAAAAGTCTATTTGAAGCTACTTTACTAGTATACAGGCTTTGACATGATCTGACGAAAGATTTGCTTAAAGAGAGGCTCTCACTCTATTCCGCTTTTCCTTCACGGCGCATCAACTCTAAGACCGTTTCAGAAACATTCGCTCCTTCGTAAACCACCTGATAAATCGCTTCGGTAATTGGCATTTCAATCGAGCATTCTTCAGCTAATTCCTTGGCTGCAATCACAGTAGATAACCCTTCAACAGCCATGCCAATCTCATCTTGAATCGTTGTTATATCATGGCCTTCGCCAATTAATTTCCCTGCTCGCCAGTTTCTAGAATGCACACTGGTAGAAGTCACAATCAAGTCACCTACCCCACTCATCCCCATAAATGTTCGGGGTTCTGCGCCAAGCGCAATGCCTAATCTCGAAATTTCGGCTAGTCCTCGAGTGACTAAAGCCGCAATTGCATTATCGCCGTAGCCTAGGCCTTTTAATGTCCCAGCTCCTATTGCGATGATATTTTTTAAAGCGGCGCCCATTTCCACACCAATAACATCCGTATTGCGATACACTCTAAAATAATCATTCATGAATAAATCTTGAATGATTTTAGCTACTTCTTCGTTTTCACTTGCAGAAGTGATACTAGTTAAATCTTGGACGACGACTTCTTCTGCATGACTTGGGCCAGATAGAACTGCAACGCCTTCTCTTTTCTCTTCAGAAATTTCTTCTTCAATAATCGTTGAAATTCTTTGATGCGTCTTTTGTTCTAAACCTTTTGAAGCGTGGACAATTATTTTTGGCTCTGTAATTAACGGCTCTAGTTGCTTGGTTAATTCTCGAATGCCCACAGTAGGAATCACGATTACAATCACTTTTCGATCGGTAATAGCTTCCTTTAAGTCCGTCGTTGCCGTGATGGATTCAGGGAAAATAACATCTTGAAAGTATTTTTTATTTGTATGGTGCTCATTAATTTCATTTACTTCCAAAAGCCCACTCGGACGTGACCAAATTTTTACATCATGGCCATTCTCTGCCAACACCTTAGAGAGCGCCATACCCCAAGACCCTGCTCCTAAAACAGCTACTTTACACTTTTTTGGTTGTTCCACAAAAATCCTCCTAATAATTAACCATCTCTATTTATTTTTATTTTCTTCGTCGTATTTCATCTTTTTCTTCTCAAATTCTTTTTCATAGGTCATCCCATCTGTGTAGTATTGAGGTTTTGGATAGGCGTAGTATCGTTGGTAAACAATTAAAGCCACTCCAAGTAAAATGATGAGGATCGAAACGATTTGTGAAACACGAAGGGAACCAATATATAAACTATCGGTGCGCATGCCTTCAATGAAGAAGCGACCGAAGCCATACCAGATTAAATAAAGGGCGGTAGATTCTCCCCGCAATAATAAATGCTTCCGATTTCGGATGAGTAAAATAACAATCACGCCAATTAAACTCCATAAGGATTCATATAAAAAGGTCGGATGATAATACGTGCCAGCGATGTTCATTTGCTCAATAATAAATTCTGGCAACATGAGTTTTTCTAAGAATTGACGACTCACTTCGACACCATGCGCTTCTTGGTTGATGAAATTACCCCAACGTCCAATCGCTTGCGCAAGCAATAAATAAGGAACTACTACATCCGTTAAAAGTAAAAGAGGCACTTTGTCTTTTTGACTTCTGTAATAAAAAGTTAAAAACCCCGCTATAATCCCACCATAAATGGCGATGCCCCCTTCCCAAATCGCAAAGATTTGTAAAGGATGATTTAAATAGTATTCTAACTCAAAGACGACGTAATACAAACGCGCTCCGATAATTCCAATGGGTAGCGTCCAAAAAGCCGTATCAATAATAAAATCTTCAGAAATACCTCTTTTCTCCGCTTCGCTTGTCGTTAAATAAATGGCTAAAATCATACCTGTAACAATAATAATCCCATACCAAGCGACTGAAATGGGGCCTAATTTAAAAGCAATTGGATCGATTGCCATTAGTTTAAACATATATTCCACCTTCTACAGTTCTAAAATTTTGTTGTTGCGTTACATGTTATTTTCTCTATAATCTCTTGAATTTTTTTCAATTAATTTTGTGAGGTTTGCTTCAAATTTCTCTGTCGCATCATACCCCATTTGTTTGGCGCGGATGTTCATCGCCGCGACTTCAGTAATGGTCGCTAAATTACGGCCGACTCGAACGGGAATATTTAACATAGGAACATCTACATTAAAGAAACGTTTGTTTTCGACGTCATTTCCTAGACGATCATAAGCATCATCTTTATCCCAGTTTTTTAGGTTAATGACTAAATCTAAAACTTGTGTATCACGAACCGCTCCAACTCCAAACATATTGGCAATATCAATAACCCCAACGCCACGAATTTCAATTAAATGACGTAAAATTTCCGGAGCTTCTCCAATAATTCGGCTTTCGTCCATCATATAAAGCTCAACTCGGTCATCTGCTACTAAGCGATGGCCTCTTTGAATCAATTCTAAGCCTGTTTCAGATTTTCCGATTCCAGACTCTCCAATAATTAAAACACCCATCCCATAAATATCCATAAATACACCATGCTGGTCCATTCTTTCGGATAAATACTCTTCTAAAAAGTTTGTGACGTTTGCAGCCAAACGAGTCGTACTGCGGTGCGACACCAAGACAGGAATTTCTGCTTTAGTGGCTACTTCAATTAATTCCTCAGGTGCTTCTTTATCTCTTGCGATTAAAAAAGCAGGAGTCTCTGGTTGACACATACGTTTAAAAATAATTTTTTTCTCTTCTGACGTCATTCGATTAATAAACGATATCTCTGTTTTTCCAAATAATTGAACCCGTTTAGAAGGGTAAAAATCAAAATAACCCGTTAGTTCAATCGCTGGCCGTGATAAATCACTACTTAATATTCTTCGATTTAAAAACTCTTCTCCAGAAGCCACTTTGATATAAGACATTTCTTCAATTAGCTCCCTAACTGTGACAACTTTTCCGCTCACATTATTCACCTCTAATTATTTTATGAATGGTCTCTTTTAAACTTTTATTTCACAAATTATATCGTATTTATATTTTTCAAGCAATAATACAATAATAGCATAGATTATCTACTTCGCCTATTTGATTAGACGAAATTTCCGGGATTTTTCACAAATATATAATGGAAAATTAATGAGAGAAGTTCATTATTCGTTTTAAATAACCACTTGCACGAGGTGAGGATCTCTCGCATGTTTCTAGCAGCGGTTCAGATGAGCGGGAGCACGCCTGCGCGTATTTATTCGGGATTTTTGTGGGGGTGGAACTACTTGCGCGTATTTATTTACAGTTTGTGTGAGGTGAAGCTGCTTGCGCGTTTTTATTCGTGATTTTTGTGCGGTAGAGCTATCTGCGCGCATTTATTCGCAATTTTTGTGCGGTAGAGCTATTTGCGCGCATTTATTCGGGATTTGTGGGCGGTGAAGCTGTTTGCGCGTTTTTAGTCACAATTTGTGGGCGTTGAAACTATTTACGCGCATTTATTCGGGATTTGTGTGGGGTAGAGCTATTTGCGCGCATTTATTCGAAATTTGTGTGCGGTAGAAAAATTTGCGCGCATTTATTTGCAATTTGTGTGGGGTAAAGCTATTTGCGCGCATTTATTCGAAATTTGTGTGCGGTAGAAAAATTTGCGCGCATTTATTTGCAATTTGTGTGGGGTAAAGCTATTTGCGCGCATTTATTCGAAATTTGTGTGCGGTAGAAAAATTTGCGCGCATTTATTTGCAATTTGTGTGAGGTAAAACTATTTGCGCGCATTTATTCGAAATTTTTGTGCGGTAGAGCTATCTGCGCGTATTTATTTGCAGTTTTTGTGCGGTAGAGCTATCTGCGCGTTTTTATTCGCAATTTTTGTGCGTTGAAACTGTTTGCGCGTATTTATTCAGGATTTGTGTGGGGTGAAACTATTTGCGCGCATTTATTCGAGATTTATGTGCGGTAGAGCTATTTACGCGTATTTATTCGGGATTTATGTGCGGTGAAGCTGTTTGCGCGCATTTATTCGGGATTTGTGTGGGGTAGAACTCACTGCGCGTATTTATTCGTGATTTTTGTGCGGTGGAACTATCTGCGCGCATTTATTCGCAATTTTTGTGCGGTGGAATTATTTGCGCGCATTTATTCGCGATTTGTGGGCGGTGAAACTATTTGCGCGCATTTATTTGAAATTTGTGTGCGGTAGAGCCACTTGCGCGTATTTATTTGAAATTTGTGTGCGGTAGAGCCACTTGCGCGCATTTATTTGCAATTTGTGTGCGGTGAAGCTATTTGCGCGTTTTTATTCACAATTTTTGTGCGGTGAAGCTATTTGCGCGTTTTTATTCGTGATTTTTGTGCGGTGGAACTATCTGCGCGCATTTATTTGCAATTTGTGGGCGGTAGAGCTATTTGCGCGTATTTATTCGAAATTTTTGTGCGGTGGAACTATCTGCGCGCATTTATTCGCAATTTTTGTGCGGTGGAATTATTTGCGCGCATTTATTCGCGATTTGTGGGCGGTGAAACTATTTGCGCGCATTTATCCGGGATTTGTGGGCGGTAGAGCCACTTGCGCGTATTTATTTGAAATTTGTGTGCGGTAGAGCCACTTGCGCGCATTTATTCGCAATTTTTGTGCGGTGGAATTATTTGCGCGTATTTATTCGGGATTTGTGTGCGGTGAAGCTGTTTGCGCGTATTTATTTACAGTTTGTGTGAGGTGAAACTGCTTGCGCGTTTTTATTCGTGATTTTTGTGCGGTAGAGCTATTTGCGCGCATTTATTTGCAATTTGTGTGCGGTGAAACTGTTTGCGCGTATTTATTTGCAGTTTTTTTGCGGTAAAGCTATTTGCGCGCAATTATTTACAATTTGTGTGCGGTGAAACTGTTTGCGCGTTTTCATTTGCAATTTGTGTGCGGTGGAATTATTTGCGCGCATTTATTTGAAATTTGTGTGCGGTAGAGCCATTTGCACGTATTTATTTACAGTTTGTGTGCGGTAAAGTTATTTGCGCGCAATTATTTGCAATTTGTGTGCGGTGAAATTATTTGCGCGCATTTATTCGGGATTTGTGTGCGGTGAAGCTGTTTGCGCGTTTTTAGTCACAATTTGTGTGGGGTAGAACTCACTGCGCGTATTTATTCGGGATTTGTGTGCGGGTAAGTTATTTGCGCGCATTTATTCGCGATTTGTGTGCGGTAGAACTATTTGCGCGTATTTATTCGGAATTTGTGTGCGGTAGGCTATTCGCACTTTATGCGCGGTAGACTTTTCTAGCTATTTTTCTGGTTCTCTTGGTGATTCATGGACACTTCATCGTGTTGGGAGCGACAGCGACTAAGGGAGGAATGAAAAAAATCCTCTACCATAGATTTTTCAGCCTACGGTAGAGGATTCGTTGTTTTTAAATGTTTGGGTTATTCCGATGTGACGAGGGAATTGACTAGGGACAAGATGATTGAAACTAAGATTGCTTGCCCGAAGGAGTGTACAACAAAACCTGGTACAAAATAGCTGGTTAGCCAAATCATTAGGCCGTTAATCACAAAATAGAATAGCCCGAGCGTAATGAGTGTAAAAGGTAAAGAGAAAAGCGTCACGATCGGTTTAACGAAGCCGTTTAACAGGCTTAATATTACTGCAGCAAGCACCGCGGATTGCCATTCGTAAACGTAAAACCCATTTAAAAAGTTAGCAAGGACTAAAAAAATCACGGTATTTAAAAGGACTCTTTGCCACCATTTCATATTTAAAAATCACTCCAGTCATCTTCATCAATTTCTTTTGCTTTTGGTGCATTTTTATCTTTATTGGCTGTTTGTTGTTCATCTGGTCTTTCGGGACGATCAAATGGTCGGTTTTCTCGACGATCTCTTGGGCCACGTCGACCTCTTGGACCTCTTGGATTTCTTCGATCAAAACGACGTCTATCCCGGTCGTATTCTCGAGGAGCTTTTGGAATAATGATAGCCGCTAAAATATAAAGCGGGATCACACCCCCAACGCCCACAAAAGTTAATATTACAAACCCAATTCGTAAAAGTGTTGGGTCGATATTGTAATGCTCACCGATACCGGCCAATACTCCGGATACTACTACATCATCTCTTGATTTTGTTAATCTCATCCAAACTCCTCCTTCCATTCTGGCTTTTTAGTGATTATTGCCTTCTGGAATAATCACTGAAAGTAAAAGATACAATAAGATTGGAGAGCCTACGCCTAGAAAAGTAAAGATTAAATAGCCCACTCGAACAATCGTAGAATCTACTCCAAAGTATTCGGCGATCCCACCACATACTCCAGAAATCATTGAATCTGTTTTAGATTTTGTTAATTTTTTCATCACTTTTTCTCCTCACTTTTTATTGATCGGTATCTTTAAATAAGATATTTCCTGTGGTTGTTTGAACATTTACACGACAAATTTCACCTGAACCGAGACGATGCAATCGGTGTGTTTTTCTCTTTTTTTCTTCGGTTAATGAAGTGTTTGTGTTTGAGAGACGGCTTTTTACTTTTCCAAAAGTAGATTTTGCTTCAATTTCTAGACCTGCATCTTCTGGGAAAGAAATCTTCACATCTCCGTTTACTGAGCCTCCAGCTACGCGGATTAGTTCGTCCCCTGTTAATGTTAAACGAATATCTCCATTGGTTGTGTTTATGTCAGAACTTTGAACATTCCCTATAATTCGAATATCGCTATTTACAGTGTTCACTAGTAAATCTCGTAAAGCTGCTTCTTTAAGTGTGATATCGCCATTCGTTCCTTTTAATTCTAACATCGTTGCTTCAAGAGTGTTTAATACAATGTCACCATTTGTGGCTTTTACATAAATATCTCTCACATTAAGCTCTTGGAAGGTAACATCTCCATTAAATGAATTTGAACGAATATAATCATAATCTCTTTTTGGTAGATAAATGATCATGTTAGCGGCAATATTTTTATTGGGAACATGGAAAGTAAATTTATCTTCATCGATATTTATCGTACTACGTGCTTCAAATGCTGCTAAAGGCGTTGCTTCTTCAACTTTTCCATAAAATTTAATGTTCGCGCTGATTTTAATATTCTCGTTTACACTTGGTTTAAATTGAATATTCCCGTTCGCGTTTTTGAAATCAAGGATCGTCGCAGTGGTGTCTTCGAATAACCATTCATGATCAAATTCACTTTGAACTTTTCTTGGGACGTTGAGGTTAAAATCAATGTCTTTCCAATCGATATTATCTAGGCTTTCTCGCGTGCTTTTCATAGTTTGACGGAAAACGTCTCCTAGTGTTTTTGAGGTTTCATCGAAAATATCACTAGCTTTATCGATGGTTTTATTGGCTCCTTCTCGCCATTCTTTAGGAATATCCATGTTTTCAGACACTTGTTTTGCTTTTGCTGTCCATTGTTTCATTTTGACGGAATGCATTTCTTTTAAATGCTTATTTTTTTCTTTATTTAAATCAGCTATTTCTCCACGTAATTTTTCAGCTTCGTCTTCGAGCTCTTTGATTTCTTCATCCGTGGAAGCAGTATTTTCTAATTGATTTAAATCTTCCATCGCTGTGGTTAGTTCTTCATTTAAGCTTTTGAGTTCTTCATGATTGTCCACTTCGTCAATGGTTGAAATGAGTTCGATTTCTTTTTGAAGGTTAACAATTTCATCTTCGAGTTCTTTTTTATTTTCATGATACTCTTCATTTAATGAATCTTTTCGGTCGGTTAACTCTTCTTCTACATCGGTTAATTCTGCTTTTGCATCGGTTAACTCTTCATTTAAACCATCAATTTCAACAGAAAATTGGTTTAATTCGTTTGCTATATTTTCTAGCTCATCTTCAAACTCTTTCTTTTCTTCTTGATTTAAAGAATCGAACTCTTCTTGATCCTCTTTATCTTCTTTGTCCTCTTGGTCTTCGAACCCTTCTTCAGAAAAATCTTCGGTTGCTTCAGCTTCATCTTTATGATCATCTGTTGTTTTTTCAGTAGTGAATTCTCTTTGTTCCGTTTGTTTTGATTCTTTTTTAGCCACATTTTCTAATAAATCGAGGGCCTCATCTACAGACAAAATTCCTTCACGAACTAATTCTAAAATTCTTTCGCGCTCACCCATTATTTTTCCTCCTTGTAATGGATAATTAAGGGTTACTCTTTTAAAGAATCCTTAATTAGCATTTCTTCATTTCTACAATCCCATTATCTAATAAATAAGCGGAGTTGTCATAGGTCTACAGTCTGATTTCAAAAAGAAATTTATGCTTCTTCCTCTTCTTTTTATTATAACACTGTTAAACGACTCTTCAAACCTCTCTGCTCTTTGATTGAAACATTGATTGAAGAAACAAGAGTGACGTTCTCCTTTTCAGAAACACGAATCATATTCTTGGATTATACCTAGAAAATATTAAATATGAAACATTATAAAAATAACTTCTCCCGTCTAACATTTAGGCGGAAGAAGTTATTTTTTCGTTATCTTTTAGTCTAAAACATTCTTTAAAAATTGACCGGTGTAACTTTCGGGAACTTCTGCAATTTCTTCAGGGGTTCCTGTTGCGATAACTGTTCCTCCACCATTTCCACCTTCTGGTCCTAAGTCGATAACGTAATCAGCCATTTTAATGACGTCTAGATTATGCTCAATCACTAATACTGTATTCCCATTGTCCACTAAACGATTGAGAACTTTTAATAAACGGGCAATGTCATGCGTGTGTAAACCGGTGGTTGGTTCATCCAAAATATAGAAATTCTTCCCGGTTTGGATTTTTTGCAATTCACTGGCTAATTTCATCCGTTGAGCTTCTCCCCCAGAAAGAGTCGTTGAGGATTGTCCTAAACGAATGTAACCTAATCCAACATCATAAATTGTTCTTAATTTACGTTCAATCTTTGGAATTTTTTTAAAGAATTCGAGTGCTTCTGTCACGGTCATATCCAAAACATCCGCGATTGATTTTTCTTTGTATTTTACTTCTAATGTTTCAGAATTGTATCGTTTACCATTACATACTTCACAAGGGATATAAACATCCGGTAGGAAATGCATCTCAATTTTTTTGATACCGTCTCCTCTACAAGCTTCACAGCGGCCACCTTTTACATTAAAACTAAAGCGACCTTTTTTGTAACCACGTATTCTTGCTTCGTTGGTTTGTGCGAATAATTCACGGACATCGTCAAACAAACTCGTATAAGTGGCTGGGTTACTTCGTGGTGTACGGCCAATAGGACTTTGGTCGATATTAATGACTTTTTCTATGGATTCATAGCCACTAATTTCATCAAATTTTCCTGGTTTATCTGTGGATCGTCCGACGACTCGTGCTAAAGCTTTTTTCAATACACTATTAACGAGAGAAGACTTGCCGGATCCAGAAACTCCTGAGACCACATTAAATTTACCTATTGGAAACTCAACATCGATATTTTTTAAATTATTTTCAGCAGCTCCGGTCAATTTGACTTTCCCTTTATCTTCCGTTCGTCTTTCTTCAGGGATTTTTATCTTTTGTTTCCCAGATAAATATTGCCCCGTAATGGAGTCTTTATTTTTTTCTACTTCTTTCGGGGTTCCTTGGGCAATGACTTTTCCGCCATTTTCTCCGGCCCCTGGGCCAATATCAATTAAATAATCTGCTGCTCGCATGGTATCTTCATCGTGTTCTACGACGATTAATGTGTTGCCTAAATTACGCATGGTTTTTAAGGAGTCAATTAAACGGTTGTTGTCTCTTTGGTGTAAACCGATGGACGGTTCATCTAAAACGTACATGACTCCGGTTAGGTTTGAACCGATTTGAGTTGCTAAACGAATTCGTTGGGCTTCCCCGCCGGATAAGGTTCCAGCTTGTCGGCTGAGCGTTAAATAATCGAGGCCCACATTTTGAAGGAAGTTCAAGCGGTCGGAGATTTCTTTGTGAATTGGTTTGGCAATCATTTGATTGCTTTTAGATAATTCTAATTGATCAAAGAAGGCTAAAGCTTCGCCCACTGAAAAATCACTAACATCCGCAATATCTAAATTATCAATTTTAACACTTAGTGCTTCACGATTTAGACGCTTCCCATTACAAACTGGACAAGGAAGTTCTGTCATATATTCACCCATGACTCGACGTGTATAATCACTAGAAGTTGTATGATAGCGGCGTGAGATATTATTTATAACCCCTTCAAAAGGCATGTCTGAGTCACGAACATTTCCAAAATCATTTTTATAATTAAAATGAAATTCTTTTTCTCCTGAGCCATATAAAATGAGTTCTCGTTTGGCTTTCGGTAATTTTTTAAAAGGAACTTGCTGGTCAATATCAAATTGTTCACAGAATTGCCGTAACATTTCCGGATAATATTGAGAACTAATTGGTTGCCAAGGAACAATCGCACCTTCTGCTAATGTTTTTGAGTCATCTGGAATCACTAAATCAATATCGACAATTAATTTCGTTCCTAAACCATCACACTCACTACAAGCCCCGAATGGCGCGTTGAATGAAAAGAGTCTAGGTTCTAAAGTAGGAATTGTAAAACCACAGACTGGACATGCGTGATGCTCACTAAAAACAATTTCTTCGCCATCAATCACATCAATTGTTGCATAGCCTTCTGCTAATTCTAAGGCTGTCTCTAAAGAGTCAATGACACGAGAGCGGATACCTTCTTTAATGACTAAACGGTCTACTACAACATCAATATTGTGTGCTTTATTTTTTTCGAGTTCAATTTCTTCCCCAACATCGACCATTTCTCCATCAATGCGCATTCTGACATACCCATCACTTTGGATTTTTTCAAGAACTTTTTTATGTTGACCTTTTTTTCCTTTAATTATGGGTGCTAGGACTTGGATTCGGGTTCGTTCAGGCAATTCTTTAATTTGTTCCACCATTTGATCCACGGATTGACTAGAAATTTCCGTTCCGTCATTGGGACAAATTGGAGTACCCACTCGTGCGAATAATAATCTTAAATAATCATTGATTTCAGTGGTTGTTCCCACTGTTGAACGAGGATTATTGCTGGTTGTTTTTTGATCAATCGAAATAGATGGACTAAGACCATCTATGCTATCAACATCCGGTTTATCCATCTGTCCTAAAAATTGACGGGCAAATGCTGATAGAGATTCTACATAACGTCTTTGCCCTTCCGCATATAACGTATCAAACGCTAAAGAGCTTTTCCCAGAGCCAGACAATCCAGTAATGACGACAAATTGATCACGAGGAATTGTTACATCAATATCTTTTAAATTATGAGTTCGTGCACCATGTACTTCTATTTTATCATTTGCCACTAACATCATTTCCTTTTTACATTTTTTACTTTTACCTGCTTAATTAGAGTCATTCTTCTCGTCTTTATATTATATCAAGAAACCAACAAAAAATACAGAAGATACGTTCGGATAACCCAAATTTTCTTCTCCACTATAACACGAAAAGCCAGCTAACTCTTCTAAGTTAACTGGCCAAAAATTTGAACTTTTAACTTCAATCTAAATCCACAATTTCTCCCGTATCTAAATAAACAATCCATTCAGCAATATTTGTAATGTAATCCCCGATTCGTTCCAAATGCATCCCCACAAAGGAATAATCCGCTGCAGCTAGGACCGACTCTGAATCGCTTTTCATTAACTCAATTGATGACATACGCAACTGATGGTATTGTTCATCCACTTCATCATCCATTTGAGCCGTTACTTTTGCTTTATCCACATCAAATTCTACAAAAGCATCAATAATATCTGAACACATACCATTGATTTTATCCCCAATTTGGGCAATTTGTTTTTCTAAACCTGCATCACGTTTATTACCTTTAACATTAATCGTAACTTTCGAAATGTTTTCCGCATGATCGCCCATTCGCTCTAAATCCGATGAAGCCCGCATAACCGCTAAAACTCTTCGTAAATCCGACGCATTGGGTTGTTCTAAAGCAATAATTGCATAACACTTTTGATCAATCACATTTTCTTTTTGGTTAATTTTAAGGTCCCCATCAATTACTTCTTGGGCTAATTGTGCATCATGATTAATTAAAGCTTTTACCGATTTATAGATGGCTTCATTCACCATTCGTCCTAATTGAGATAATTCTCGGTGAATTTCAGCTAATCTTTCATCAAATATGCTTCTCATACATTGTCCCTCCTATTAAATTTTTAGGTTTATCCAAAACGTCCTGAGATATAATTTTCAGTATCTTCTTTAGCCGGGTTTGTAAAAATCTTAATGGTATCATCTGTTTCAATTAATTCTCCACTTAAAAAGAAAGCGGTCCGGTCAGAAACTCGAGAAGCTTGTTGCATGTTATGGGTTACCATCGCAATCGTATACTCTTCTTTTAATGAAGTAACCAATTCTTCAATTTTAGACGTTGAAATAGGATCCAGCGCACTTGTTGGCTCATCCATTAATAAAACTTCAGGCTCTACAGCCAAAGCACGAGCGATACAAATACGTTGTTGCTGCCCTCCGGAAATAGACAAAGCACTTCGATTTAAATAATCTTTCACTTCATCCCAAATGGCTGCAGATTTTAACGAATTTTCGACTATTTCATCTAATTTATTTTTATCTGTAATCCCATGCGTTCTAGGTCCATAAGCAATATTATCATAAATACTTTTACGAAAAGGATTCGGATGTTGAAAAACCATTCCTACTCTTTTACGTAAAACGTTGACATCCGTTTTAGAGGAATAAATATCTTCACCATCTAATTTAATCGTTCCCTCTACTCTAGCATCCTCAACTAAATCATTCATCCGATTTAGTGTTTTAATATAGGTTGACTTACCCGAACCAGAAGGCCCAATAAAAGCGATAATTTGATTTTCATAAATATCCATATTAATATTTTTCAATCCTTGAAAATCACCATACCACAGATTTAAATCTCTTATTTTCATTTTACTCTTCATTCTATTTGCCTCCTCCAGCCAGTTTCCGACCGATTAATGTCGATAATCCATTTAAAGCTAATACAAGAATCAATAAAATAACAGCTGTTGCATAGGCTTCATTGACATAAAAACCTTCACTAGACAGAATATACATATGAACAGCCAGTGTTCTTCCCGATGAGAATACAGAATGCGGAAGATTGGTAGATGAACCTAGCGTATAAATTAAAGCTGCTGATTCCCCTATAATTCGTCCAATCGCTAGAATGACACCAGAAAGTATCCCTGGCATCGCCACAGGTAAAACAACATTAAAAATCGTCCTTAATTTTCCAGCACCTAAAGCAAAACTTGCTTGTCGTAAAGACATATCCACTGATATTAATGCTTCTTCCGTTGAGCGGATAATTAAGGGCAGTACCATAATCGTAGTCGTCATGATTCCGGCTAGCAATGAAAATTGAAACCCAAGAAACGTTACAAAGAACAGAAAACCAAACAGGCCGTAAACAATTGAAGGGACCGCGGATAAGGTATCTATCGCCATCGAAATGACTTTAACTACAAATTTACTTCGATCAGCGTATTCCACCAAATAAATAGCAGTGAATACTCCAATAGGTGTCGCCACTAAAAGTGAACCACCAATCACATACAAGGTTGTAATTAATGCCGGCATTAAGGAAACATTCTCTGTTGTATAGTTCCAAGCAAATAAAGAAGGTGTAATATGCGGAACGCCTTTGATTAAAATAAACAAAACAATGAAGCCTAATACACCAAAAGTGACCGACGCACCAAAGTAAACCAATCCTCGAGCCATTTTACTTTTATTCATTCGCTTGTGTCCTCTCTATTTTTAATAACAATAAAGATTGAGTTAATTATTAAGATAAAGACAAACAAAATAACTCCTGTTGCAATTAAGGCTTGACGGTGATCGCCGGCCGCATAACTCATCTCTAAAACGATATTGGTTGTTAATGTTCGAACACCACTTAATAAACTATCAGGGATGATGGGCTGGTTTCCAGCAATTAATACCACAGCCATCGTCTCACCAATCGCTCGACCAATTCCTAATACAATACTTGAAAGAACTCCCGATGAAGCTGCAGGTAGCATGACACTAAAAATCGTACGTTCATGCGTTGCTCCTAAGCCAATACTTCCATTATAATAACTCCTTGGAACTGCACGAATTGCCGACTCAGACAATTCTATAACCGTCGGTAAAATCATAATCGCTAAAAGTAACATCGCGGTCAACATACTATAGCCATTTCCACCGATATAATCTCTAATAATAGGCACGACTAATTGCAAAGCAAAAAAGCCATAAACAATGGATGGGATAGAAGCCATTAAACTGATCCCTGGTTTTAATATTTTATACAAGTTGTTTGGGCAATACTCTGCCATAAAAATGGCGGTCAAAATACCAATGGGCACCCCAATCATCGTTGCTCCAAGAGTGACGTATATAGAGCCTAAGATCATAGGAAATAATCCAAAACTCGGTGAACTTGCAGTCGGTCGCCAGACTGTTCCAAACAAAAATTCACTAAAACCGTATTTTCTCATAACGGGAATCCCATTAGTAAACATGAATACAATAATAAGAACTAATGACACAATAGACATAAAGGCTGAGATAAAAAAGATGCCATTCATAACCCGTTCTTTTTGTTTAAACAACCGAATCATCCTTTCTCAATGTAAAATGGATACTCTGACATGAAGCAAATAACGATTATCTATTAAATTTTATAGATCAAATATAACAATAAACGGTTTCCAACACTAGTAGATTGCTACTGCTGAGCCCCATTTGCTTCTAATTGATACACAAGAAAATAAGGGAAGATCACTGAGTATCCTCCCAATTTTATTCAAATATTTTTCGTTATTTTTTTATATTATTGAACTTCATCCCAGGTTGTTGTATCTCCTAAATAAATACTTTGAATTTGTTCTAAGGTGATTTCTTCAAGCGGGTTGTCATGATGAACAATCAACGCAATCCCATCTACCGCAATTGCATCGACTCCAGCAACCTGTGTCGCTTCTTCCTCATCAAGTTCGCGTGAAGCCATTCCAATATCGGCACTTCCATCAATAACGGCAGTAATTCCTGCACCTGATCCAGGAGCGGTGATATCAATCGTTACATTCGGATTGTGTTCTTTGTAAGCTTCAGCGAAGGCTTGCATTAAAGGTTCTACTGAAGTTGAGCCTACAATATTAATCTCGCCCGATACTTCTTCAGATTTGTATTCTGGAGTTTGTACATCTACAGAAACGTAGCCTTGTTCTTCCACAATATTTTGCGCTTCTTCTGAAAACATAAAGCTATAAAAATCTTGTGCTGCTTCATTTAGATTCTCACCATAAGTGATATTAAAATTTCGAGCGACTTGGTATTCACCAGAAGCTACAGTTTCAGGCGTAGGTTCTATCCCGTCAACTGCTAGACCTGCAACCGATTCATCAAGTGATCCTAAAGAAATATAGCCCAATGAATGAATATCACCAGCAACAGCTTGCATAACTCCACTTGTACTATTTTGAACCGTAGCTGTTGGGGTTGTATTATCATCTTCATTTTCATCAACAACTCCTGTAATTTCAACAAAAGCACCGCGAGTTCCAGAACCATCTTCGCGTGTAATCACATGGATATCTGAAGTATCCTCAAAAGCGGAAGCGGAAGAATCAGCTTCCTCATTTCCACAAGCCGTTAACAATAAAGATCCACTAAATAATGCTAGCCATGTTACTGAACTTTTCAAAGTCATATACAAATCTCCTCTATTTTATAAAGTTGAAGGACATCTCTCTGTCTTTCAGCTTTATCATACAACTCGATTATTTATATACGATTTATTTCATGTAAATATTGTGTAAAAGTATATTCTTTTTTATTGTTTTCCACAGGATTAATCGGAAGAATCACTCCAAAGGTTGTCCCTATGTTCTCCTCACTAAATAGTTCTAAACGTCCATTCATATTCTCAACCAACCATTTTACAATGGATAAGCCTAATCCGGTCCCCCCGGAATTTCGACTTCTGGCTTTATCTACGCGATAGAATCTCTCAAAAATCCGAGTTTGATCTTTTTTCGACAGACCAATCCCGTTATCAATCACTTGAATATGCGCTTCATTATCTACTTGACTTAAGTGAATGATAACCATTCCTTCTGCCGGCGTATATATAATCGCATTGGCGACTAAATTCATTAAAATTTGTTTCAGTTGATCACGATTGGCTGTGATCGTTACAGGTGAGTCTTCTTCAATCCAGCAAGTCATCTTTTTTTGGTCGATTCTTTGTTGTAAAATAGTCAACACTTCTTCGGCTACCTCGCGCAGGTTTACCTTTTCTGTAGAAACAGACAGTTTTCTTTGTTCTAATTTGGATAATTGTAAAATATCTTGCACCATAGAATCTAATCGGGTGGCTTCTTTTGACATAATTTCTAAAAATTCTTTTAAAACTTTTTCGTCATACATGGCGCCATCCAGTAAAGTTTCACTAAAACCTTTTAACGCAGTCACTGGCGTTCTGAGTTCATGCGAAACATTCGCCGTAAAATCGGTTCGAATATTTTCTAAGCGCCGCATTTCTGTAATGTTATACAATAAAACGATATAGTTCTTCTCCCCTTCTTCTTTTCCAGGAATCGGTACAACATTCGCATCCAATACTTTTTCATCTGGAAAATAGATGGTGATTTCTGCATTTAATGTTTTTTTCAATGCATATGAACGCTCAATCAATTCGGTTAATTCGGCACTTTTTATATAATCTGTATACAATAAGTTTTTTTCTCCATAGAGATTTACATTTAATAATTCATTCATGGCTGGGTTTACAATTCGAACGATTCGATTCTCATCTAATAACATCACACCCACAATTAAGTGATTAATTAATCGCTCCATACGTTTTTCACTTGTTTTTAACTCTAATTCTTGTTGTTCTAAATTTTCCGCAAGTTCATTGATTGAATTTCCTAAGTCATTAATTTCTTTATAAGATTGCCCGACATAACGCACCTCATAATCCGCTACCGATAATTCGCTAAGTACACCTTGCATCTGATCGATAGGCGTTGTAATTTGGTCCATCCACTTTTTTAGCAGTAAAAATAAAAAAGTCGCTAATAATACCATTCCAATTAATAAAACAATAAAAACCAATCGAATAATATCGGCTAAATCTGGAATTTCACTAGCAATTCTTAAAATACCAAGAGGCTGATTTGTTTCATTATAAACTGCTTGAGCCACAAAATATAAAGGCTGTGCAGATCTTTTTGTTGTATAGTCGGTAATCCGCACCATTTCACCCTCTAAAAGCTTTTGAATTTCAAAAGCATTAAATATCTCCCCTATTTTTTCAGATTCTTGGCTCGAGTCATACAATACATTTCCCTCGGGGTCTAAAAAAGTCACTCGTTCATTTACAATCGGAACGATGGTTTCTAAGATTTGTATCGCTTCTTCCGTATCTGATTCGTCAATCCTATTTTGATGAATTTGCTCATCTATATAGGTCGTTAAAGAGATCATATCATGATCAAGTCTTTTTGTTTCTTGTTCTTCAATTCTATTTTCTACAATATTAGATAGAACAAAATAAAAAACGAGCATGAATATGGCAACAATAATAAAATATAAAAGATAAAGCTTTCGTTTGATATAATTCATCTTGGCGCCTCTAATTTATAACCAAACCCCCGAGCCGTGATAATGTATTCGGGTTTTTTTGTATCTTCTTCGATTTTTTCTCTTAAATGACTGATATGAACATCCACAATCCTCGTTTCTCCTGAAAAATCATAGTCCCAAATCGCATGTAACAATTGTTCGCGGCTTAAAATACGACCCATTCGGCGAGACAAATACAATAACAGTTCAAATTCTTTTGGAGTCAAATCAATTAATTGATCACGAACATAGACCTCGTATTTTTCAGGATAAATTGTGATATTCCCCACCATAATCACTTCTCCATCCGATAGCGAGGAGTTTGAAGATTTCGGTTGACGAACTCTTCTTAAAATGGCTTTGATTCGTGCGACAACTTCTCGCGGGCTGAAGGGTTTAGTGATATAATCGTCGGCCCCAATTTCCAAACCAAGAATTTTATCAATTTCTGTATCTTTTGCGGTCAACATAATAATGGGAACCTCCAACTTTTCTTGCCGGATAGCCCGACAAATATCCATCCCATCACAACTTGGTAACATTAAATCTAATAAAATAATGTCATATCTATTTTCCAAAGCCATGTCTAAACCTTCCTGGCCATCCATTGAAGAATCAATCTCATAGCCTTCTTGCTCCAAGTTATAGGTTAAGAGCTTTAAAATAGAGAATTCATCTTCAATAATGAGCACTCGTTTCATATCCTCATCTCTCTTTCTAGGTAATATTTTTCATGTTCCGTTTTCAATCTTATTCATCTAAAAGCAATAAACCTAAATTATTATAATCATCATCATATAAAGGAGTTTCTGCAATTACTATTTCGCCATCTGTTCTTTGAATCCGTAATTTTATATATGAGCGATTATAAGCGAGGACTTCATTAAATTCTGCTCGACTCTCCATATCGATATCATTAATCGTTAGAATCAGATCCCCTATCGATAAATTAAGTCGTTCTGCAGGAGAATCTGGACGTACAGCAATAACTCTCAATCCTATATCTGCAGGGCCATACTGAATATTTGCCATTTTTTCTCTTCTTCGATGTCTATACATTACGAATATGCCTAAAACAAGTAGAACCCCTGTAAGCCAAATACTTACTGCAGGATAAAAATAAGCGAAAATAACACCTATTCCTCCTACTAAAAATAAGTTTATAAAATCTTTTTGTATTTTTTCTCTCGCTATACGAAGTAATTGCGAAGACACCGTGTAATGTAAGCCTACTAACACTGGAAGGAGTACTAAAGCATAACGTTCACTTCCAATATTAAATAATGGCCACCATTTAGCAAAAGGTTCAATAATATTTCCAGGTACAATGATAGCCATGGGAAGAACCCATAAAATTTTATTCGGATATTTTGCGACTTTTTTTCCTCGTTTACTGTCACTTAGCATTGGAAAAACTTTATTTTCCTCTTGTTTTTTCATCATAAAAATAGTTAGTAATAAAATAAGCAACATGAAGATCAATATATTATTTAATAGTGGAGAAATCGTTTCAAGTTCAAAATCTAAGTTAAATAATTTTTCATTCAAAAGAGGTTTGAGTTTATTCAAGTTTAACCCTACTTCGAATCTATCAGACATATATAATAAGATAGAGGAAATAGAAAAAGTAAATAACGGATGAATAAAACGTGAGCCACCTAGAAGTAATAATACAATCGTCGTGGCTTGGTAAATCAGATACCATTCAAGAGTTAAAGGTATCCCTAAAAAAATTGAAACCATTGACAGGATAAGTCCTGGCAATAACCCTTTCATCAAATAATCTTTTATTTCAAAGTTTGTCCGATTAAAATTAACACGAAAATGCTCTCTCGAGTATTTCACCCGTTGCTTATGATTAAAGTATGCATAAATTAAACCAATAATAAAAACGGGTTGTAAAAAATAGAGAAGAATTGCCCATAATAAATTTGTCGTCATCATTTTTCACTTCTTTCCAGTCAGTCATTTAATGTGCTTAAAGTCATTCTACAATCTTCAGAATTTCTTTTCAATAAAATTTGAAGGAATAGGAATTCATTTAAATATTTAATAAAAAATTTTGTTTGTTTTCTCTAAAAAAAGCTTTATTTAAAGAGCCCACACGCGGGCGCTCTTCTCCGCGCGTGAGCGGGGTGAGCTCGCGTGCGGGCAACTTACTCCGCGTGTGAGCGGGGTGAGCTCGCGTGCGGGCAACCTTCTCCGCGTGTGAGCGGGGTGAGCTTGCGTGCGGGCAACCTTCTCCGCGTGTGAGCGGGGGTGAGCTTGCGTGCGGGCAACCTTCTCCGCGTGTGGGCGACCTCTTTTATTGTTTGTGTGTAGATACTCTTCTCATCTACTTCAATTTTTAAAACTATTTATCAACTTGATAAACCTTGTATTAAAAAAAGCCTCAAGTAACTTGCGGTTACGCGGTTACCTTGAGACTTTAAACGAATGTAATTTTTGGTTGAATCGTAAAATTTAAATTTTAAAGGATTTTCTTTGACTTAACGTCCAAATCCAGCAACATAGTTTGACCAGTATCCTGAATTAATTGTAGATACGGCAACTCCTGTTGAAGTTTGTGAACCGATAAAGCTTCCACCACCTAAGTAAATTCCTACGTGATCAATTCCTCCGCCTTGACTGAAGAAAACTAAATCACCAGGTTGTGCTTGGCTTTGTGAAATTCGAGTAGTTGCACTATATTGTCCAGCTGCAGTACGTGGTAATGAACGTCCAGCTTGGTTAAAGACATAAGACGTATATCCTGAACAATCAAATGCCGCAGGTGTTGTACCTGAATAGCTATAAGGTGTACCTGTTAAGCTATGTGCAATACTTACGACTGAACCACCATTTGCTGCTGGTGCTTTTGGTGCTGCTGGCGTTTCAGTTTTAGCTTTTGAACTTGCAGAAGATGAACTAGCTGTTGAACTAGCTGTTGAACTAGCTGTTGAACTAGCTGCTGAACTTTCTGTAGAACTTGCTGTTGTTACTTCATCCGAGCTTGCAGATGCAGAAACTGTTCTAGCTGTTTCTAGTTCTTTACGTCTTTGTTCAGCGGCTTCTGCTTGAGCGACAAGAGTACTACGTTCTTCTTTAGCTTTTGATTTTTCTGCTGCAATGCTTGCTAGCATACTTTCTTGTTCAGCTTGACGTTCTGCCAAAGCATTTTTATTGGCTTCTAATTTTCCAGCGATTTTGTTTTGTTCTTCTTGTTTCTTCACTGTTTCATTCTCTTTTGCTTCAACTTGTGCTTTATCTTCTTCTTGTTGAGCTAGAGTTTGTTTATTTGAAGAAATCAAAGTAGAAACCACGTCAATTCGGCCAACAACATCATTTAGTGAGTCTGCATTTAAGACAAAATTAACGATGTTCCCTGACTCACCCATAATTTGTAGGGCGCGTGCTTGATCTTCTAAGTGCGCTTCACGAAGGTCAATTACTAGATTTAAATCTTCAATTTCATTTTGTAATTTTTCTAGTAATTCTTTTGTTTCTTCCATTTCAGCTACTAAACTTTCAGCTTCTGCTTCATTTTCTTTAATTTCTTTTTGAAGTTTGGCTAATTTATTTGATGCTTCGTTTTGTTCTGAAGTAAGATCAGAAATTAACGTATCAAATTCTGAAACAGTTGAGGGAGCAGCCTTCGCTAATACAGTAGGTGAAGCCAAAGTTGTTAAACCGATTGTACCTGCCATCGCTAATGACAATAATTTTTTCTTGATCATTTAATTTTTATCCTCCAAATATTTATATTCGTTTTTTAATTTTTAATTTATTACACTTTTAAGAATCTTCTAATGGATAGTGCGGATCCTGTAGCTCCAATCACAATACCAATTCCTGTTAATAATAGGATTAATTGATACATAAAAGGTGACGGTGTTAATAATGAGAAGTAAGTTCCTTGGAAGAATCCAGAAACTGCACCATATACTGAGTTATAGATAAACCATAAAGCAGCGGATGGAATTACTGCACCGATAAATCCGATGAGGGCTCCTTCAATTAAGAATGGCCAACGAATAAACCAGTTAGTTGCTCCCACCAACTTCATGATTTCTATTTCTGTACTTCTTGAGAAGATAGTAATTCGAATGGTGTTTGAAATTAAGAATATTGCGGTGAATATCAAGGCGATGATAATAATTCCACCAATATTACGGATAGTTGCTGTCATTTTGAATAATCGATCAGCTTCTGCTCCGCCATAGTTTACTTCTGAAACAAAATCCATTGGCTCAATTTCTTTTGCTACTTTGGATGTTTCTTCAGGAGAAGTCGTGTCAACTATAAATACATTATATAACGGATTTTGATCTCCTTGGTATAACTCAAAGGTATCTCCATAACTTCCAACAACGTTTTCTAATTCTTCTTCACGACTTGAAAACGCAACATTTTCGACATTTTCTAGATTTTCTAAATCTTTTTGTAGTTGTTCTTGCTCTTCTTCTTCAGCCGCAAGATCTACGTATACTCGAACACTTACATCATTTTCAATATCTGCAGCAAGTTCGTTAATGTTCATCACTGTAGCGATTAATCCACCGACTAGCAATAATGTGATGGCTACCGCACTAATTGCAGCAAAACTCATCCAGCCATTACGTTTTATACTTTTAAAGCCTTCTTTTATATGTCGGCCAACAGTTCTAATTTTCATACGTATAACCCCCTTTTTCTTCATCTCGGGTAATACGTCCATCATCGATTACAATGACTCGATGTTTGTATTTATTAACGATCTCACTATTATGAGTTGCCATAATAATGGTTGTTCCTTGAGCATTAATTGTTTCTAATATTTTCATAATCCCAGCAGATGTATCAGGATCCAAGTTCCCTGTTGGTTCATCCGCTACTAATACGCGAGGCATGTTTGCAATTGCTCGAGCAATGGCCACACGTTGTTGCTCTCCACCAGATAGTTCATTAGGATACATGTCTGTTTTGTGTTCTAACTTCACTAATTTCAATACTTCTTCTACTCGAGCTTCAATTTGCCGAGTACTTTTTTCTAGAACTTCCATTGCATACGCAATATTTTCAAATACAGTGAGCGTTGGTAATAATTTAAAGTCTTGGAAAACAACGCCGACTTGTCTTCTTAAAAATGGAACGTTCTTTTCTTTCATTTCATTAATATCAAAGTCCCCTACTGAAACAGTCCCTTTTGTAGGTAAAACCTCTCGATACATTAAGCGCATAAAGGTCGATTTCCCTGCTCCACTAGGCCCTACTACATAAACAAATTCGCCTTGTTCAATTTGAACAGACAAATCATGAATAGCTGTTATGCCATTCCCATATACTTTCGATACGTTTTTCATTTCTATCATAGTTTATAAACACCTTATTTATAGATTTATTAAAGTAAAAATGGCCGTATCTACCGCCATCCGAAGGTAGTATAACACCCCTTGCTAATGAATATGTGTGAATTACATTACATTAATATTTCAAACTTAACATAATGTTTCATAAATCACGCCTACAAGTAACTTTTAGATATAAATCCAGTAGGTATCACACCTTAATATTTCAAGTGATCTCATTTTCCCAAACTTATTACTTGATTTCTTTTTAAATGTCAAAAGATTAGCTTTCTATTTTTAACAAGCGTTTTAACTGACAAGGGGTTTTATTTTATGAGATAGTTAACTTTCGTCATCATTTCGTATTTATTCATTAGAAAAGAACTCAAAAAGCAGAGACCGAAGTCCCTGCTTTTTTATTATTGGATTATTTTTCGTGTTTTACCTTAAATTTCTTGATGGTCGTTGATGGTTAGTCTTAAATAGGCTTCGATGAATGGATCGAGGTCTCCATTTAACACCCCATCGGCATTCCCTGTTTCTTCATGGGTTCGGTGATCTTTTACCATCGAATAAGGGTGGAAAACATAGGAACGAATTTGTGATCCCCAGCCGATTTCTTTTTGTTCTCCTCGCATTTTTGCAAGTTTCGCTTCTTTTTCTTCTAACTCTTTTTGAAACAATTTAGATTTCAAGAGTTGCATAGCGGTTTGGCGGTTAGCAAGTTGAGATCGACCAGCTTGACTGGTTGCGACAATACCTGTTTTTAAATGCGTAATTCGTACCGCGGATTCTGTTTTATTTACGTGCTGACCACCCGCTCCACTTGCGCGATATACGTCGACTCGAATGTCATCCGGCTGCACATCAATTTCAATATCATCTGAAACTTCAGGAGTGACTTCGCATGAAACAAAAGATGTATGGCGACGGCCGCTTGAGTCAAAGGGAGAGATTCTGACTAAACGATGAACCCCTTTTTCGGCCTTTAATAACCCATACGCGTACTCTCCTTTAACCAGTAAAGTTACGCTTTTGATTCCGGCCTCTTCACCGTTTTGGTAGTCAATCATTTCATAACTAAATCCTTTGTGTTCAATCCAGCGGGTATACATTCGAAGAAGCATTTCACCAAAATCTTGAGACTCTGTACCTCCTGCGCCAGGATGCAACTCTAAAATCGCATTGTTTCGGTCATACGGTTCACTCAATAGAATAATTAATTCAAAGTCTTCCGTTTCTTGATGCAGTTGCTTGATTCCTTCATTTAGTTCTTCTTTAAGGTCCTCATCGTTTGTTTCTTCTACCATCTCTAACATCAACTGATATTCCTCAACACCCTCACTTAATTTCATAAATGAGTCATACTTGTTTTTTATATCATTTGAATCATTAATCACTTGTTGTGCTTTTTGTGAATCATCCCAGAATCCAGGTTCCGCCATTCTTTCTGTGTATTCTTGGATGTCCAGGCTCATTTGTTCTAAGTCAAAGAGACCCCCTAAAAGCCTCTATTTTTTTATCTAGGCGTTCTAATTCTTTACGTATTTCACTAATTTCCATTCTATTTCCTCCTCAAGAATAAAGAACCCCTCTGTTGGAAAGCAGGGGTTCAAAATGACAGGTTCGAGTTGTTTTTATTTTCTTCTTCTTTTAACTTTTTTAGGTTGTGTGGCTGGTTGAGTTTGTTCACGTTCTAAGTTTTGTCGAATTCTTGATTTCAATAGCAAGCGTGTTACTTCATACTCTACGTCTGCAATCATTTCTTCAAATAAACGATACCCTTCTTGTTGGTATTCGATTAGTGGGTCGCTTTGTCCATAAGAACGTAGGCCGATTCCTTGTCTTAATTGATCCATTTCATCAATATGGTCGGTCCATTGTTGGTCCACCACACGTAAGACGACAACTTTTTCAAACTCTAAAAACATTTCTTCGTTTTCGAGTTCTTCTTTTTGAGTGGTGTAATTCTCTCTAGCTATTTCTTGGAGATAATCTCGTATTTCACGGGCGGTTTTGCCTTCTAAATCTTTTTCCTCTAAACCTTCTTCTCTTAAAAGAACGGTATGAGCAAATTCTACAAGATAGCTTAAATTCCAATCCTCGGCTTTTTCTTCTTGTGTATACATATCAACATAGCGATCAATCGTACGTTGAATCATTGGAATGGTCACATAGTTTAGCGATTTATCTTGTAAAATGACTTCTTCACGTTGAGAATAAATCACTTCACGCTGTTCACGCATAACATCGTCATATCTTAAGACGCTCCGACGTGTATCATAGTTGTTTCCTTCAATTCGTTCTTGGGCAGATTCAATCTGACGAGTAATCATACGGCTTTGAATGACCGCATCATCCCCTTCGATTTTTAGACGTTCGAGTAGTTGTTGAATCGCGTCTGAACCAGCACGTCGCATTAAATCATCTTCTAAAGAAAGATAGAATTGAGAAACACCTGGGTCTCCTTGACGACCTGAACGTCCTCTTAATTGGTTATCAATTCGACGAGATTCATGTCGTTCAGTACCAATAACAGCTAAGCCGCCAAGTTCGGTCACTCCAGGACCAAGTTTAATATCTGTCCCACGACCAGCCATGTTTGTTGCAATCGTCACTGAACCTGGTTGTCCAGCATTTACAATAATTTCAGCTTCACGGAAGTGATTTTTAGCATTTAAGATTTCGTGTGGAATACCTTCTTGTTTTAGATATTGGCTTAATAATTCAGACGTTTCAACGGCAACGGTACCGACTAAGATCGGTTGGCCGGCTTCATAACGTTCTTTAATATCTCGAACAACGGCTCTAAATTTACTATCTAAGGTAGGATAGATAATATCATCGCGGTCATCACGAACCATTGGACGGTTTGTTGGGATCGCAATAACATTCATATTATAAATTTCAGTAAATTCTTCTTCTTCTGTTTTAGCTGTACCGGTCATCCCGGCTAGCTTTTCGTACATCCGGAAGAAGTTTTGGAAAGTAATAGTTGCCATTGTTTTTGTTTCTTTTTGAATTTCAACATTTTCTTTTGCTTCAATGGCTTGGTGCAAACCATCTGAATAACGACGGCCTTCCATGATTCGTCCTGTAAATTGATCTACAATTTTCACTTCATCTTCATCCACTACATAATCAATATCGCGCAACATAATGTAATTTGCACGAAGCGATTGGTCTAAATGGTGTACAAGTTCTTGATTGTTTACATCATATAAATTTGAGGTACGGAAAGCTTGTTCTGCTTTATCAATTCCTTCTTCTGTGAAACTGATGGTCTTTGTTTGGACATCAATGGTGTAATCTTCATCTTCTTTCAATCCCTTAACAAAGAAATCACATCGCGTGTAAAAAGAAGAAGAAATGTTAGCTTGTCCTGAGATAATTAAAGGCGTTCTGGCTTCATCAATTAAAATGGAGTCTACCTCATCTAATATCGCAAACGATAAAGGACGTAGAACCATGTCTTCTTTATAAACAACCATGTTATCTCGCAGATAATCAAAGCCTAATTCATTGTTTGTCGTATAGGTAATGTCTGACTCATATGCTTCACGTTTTTCAGCCGAAGATTTTGAATTTAAGTTTAAACCTACTGAAAGGCCTAACCATTCATATAATTCACCCATTTCTTCCGCATCACGTGTCGCTAAATATTCGTTAACTGTAACCACATGAACCCCTTTACCTGAAAGGGCATTTAAATAAACTGGCATTGTAGCGGTTAATGTTTTACCTTCACCTGTTTTCATCTCGGCAATATTACCTTCGTGTAAAGCCATCCCTCCCATTAACTGAACACGGAATGGGAATAAACCTAAAATACGTTTCGACGCTTCACGTACCGTGGCAAAAGCTTCGGGTAAAATATCATCTAAAGATTCTCCCGCTTCTAGGCGGCTTTTAAAATCAGGTGTTTTAGCTTGTAACTCTTCATCCGATAGCGCAGCATATTCATTTTCTAATGCTTCAATACGATTTGCTATTTTGCCGTATCGTTTGAGCGATTGGCGATCCGTATCGAATAATTCTTTTAAAAATTGGACCATTTTTTAGTCTCCTTCAGTAACCGTTCTATTCTTGTTTCATTCTTTTTATTCGTTTATTATGTAATTAAAAAAGCTCAATTTCAAAATATTGAGCAATCGTATCATCATGAATGTTAGACTACTAAATATCTTAGCAATAATATTATTAAAATACAATTGGAAATCTAACATTTATTCGCAAAAAGAGGAGCAGCATTATTCGCTGCTCCTCTGGTTGATATAAATTTTAATCGTAAGTAGATTATTATTCTATTTCATCTGTTTCAATCAGACCATAATCTCCATCATCACGTTTATAGACGATATTTGTGCTATCTGTATCGGCGTCTAAGAACACAAAGAAATCATGACCTAACATTTCCATTTGTAAGACTGCTTCTTCAGCATTCATTGGTTTTAAATCGAATCTTTTCGTACGAACAATTCGAATAGCTTCTGACTCGTCTACTCCACCATTCACTTCTTCGTTAATTTCATCATCTAGGTCTTTGGTTTCTTCTAATAAATCTGGAGATATTGCATCAGGAAGCCCTGTTTGTTGGCGGCGGAATTTACGATTTATTTTTGTTTTATATTTCCTCATTTGTCGTTCTAACTTATCTGAAACTAAATCAATACTTCCATAAAGGTCCGGAGAAGTTTCTTCCGCTCGTAAAACAATGTTTGGTAACGGAATCGTTACTTCAGCTTTTCCCGTACGGTCAGAGTAGATTTTTAAATTGACATGAGCATTTGCTTCTGGCACTTCGTCAAAATATTTCTCTACCTTCCCCACTTTTGATTCAACATATTCTCTGATAGCTGGTGTAACCTCAATATTTTCTCCGCGTACATTATAATTCAACATACTACCTCACCCTTCCGTCCTGTTTAACTATATTTGTTACGAAATAAAATAAAAATACATCCAGTTATTTGCATTTATTTTATTTATATTAAGTATACAGGAGTGTGTTTTTTTTAACAAGAGAACGCTATCTAAATTCTAGGAATCTTCTTTCTTTTTTTAAACTTTCACCTTTATTCTTTATCGAAATAAGGAGAAGGTTTTGATTTCATAAGGATCAGACAGAGCTGTTTCAAATAACAAGCGTGCATGCAAGATTGTCCGACCGGTCGTATACACGTCATCTACAATTAATAGTTTATTTTTTGAACTTTTTTGTAATGTTTTTTGGTTTATTAATTGAAAAGGCTGTGGTGTTTTTAACCGTTCCGGTCGGTTTTTACTCGATTGAGATGCTTCGTGTCTAACATTTTCAAGGAAAGGAATGTAAGGGATCTCTGCTTTTTCCAGTAACAGTTCCACTTGGTTAAATCCTCGTTTCTGTTTACTGTGAGTATTTAGCGGAATTGGGGTAATCAAATATTCCTTTTGATATTTATTTAAACACTCATGAAGATCTTCTGAGAAGATATTTGCTAAGAGTAAATCTCCTTGAAATTTATATTGGTCCATATATTCTTTAGCTATTTCATTGTATGCATATAAAGCTTCATGATTTAGATGTGTTTTTGGATACTGTTCTTGCCATTTTTTACAATCTTTACAATAGTCATGAGAACTTTGTGGTCGAAAGCAACCAGGACAACTATTGGTAGAAACAATTTTTTCGAATTTATTTCTGCACTTCTCACATAGAAATTTTTCTTTTATTTTTTGACGCGAAAATATAAAGGATAAGCTCAAATTATTTCTGAGGCTCTGATTACATAAAACACAAGTGTTCATTGAATCAGCCCTCTCGTCCTTGCAAGTTTATTCATCTGTTTAATTTGCTTAACCGCTCGTTTCATCGCAATGCTTTTACCGTCATGATAAAAAATAACTTCTCCTGTAGGATAATCCGCCGCTCTTCCGCAACGTCCAGCAATTTGTACCAAAGCTGATTCTGTGAAAATGCCATCCTCTGCTCCAATCACTAAGACATCTATATTTGGAAAGGTGATCCCTCGCTCAAGAATGGTGCTACTCATTAGGAACTGAAATTCTTTATTGCGCATGGCGCTTACTTTGGCTTTTCTTTCCGGATCTTCCGCAGAAACAGACGCAAAGGAACACTTAGGAAAGACAAGGCGCATCTTTTTCTCTAATTTTAGCATCCACTCAATATTTGGAATAAAAATTAAAAACCTTCTCTCTTCTTTTATGAGCTGCTGAATTTTCTTCCCACAAGGCGTTCTTAATGGTGATTTTAATAGTTTTTCATGCCAATTCCAACAGGCTTTTAACTTCGGAACAGGTAAAGGATGCCCATGATAACGTGCCGGAAGAATAGTGGATAGCAGCTTTTTATTTTTTACTTGTTTTTGCATTACCAGAGTCGGCGTGGCCGATAAGTAAATAAGACTACTTATTTTTTTCTTTGCTTTATTGGCTGCAAAAAACAAGGACTGATTAGAATGAAATGGAAAAGCATCCACTTCATCAATAATTAAAACATCAAAAGCCTCTTTGAATCGATACAACTGATGAGTCGTCGCAATAACCAATTGAGTATAACCATATTTTTCTTCCATTCCGCCATATAATACAGCTATTTTCGTATGTGAGAAAGCTTCTTTAATTCTTGGGGCTAGCTCTAAACAGACATCAATTCTAGGGGAAGCAATTCCTATTCGTTTTTTATTTTTTAAGCCATAAGCTATTCCTTCGTATAACATTTCTGTTTTCCCAGCTCCCGTAACGGCCCAAAGTAAGCGGGTTTGGTTTTTCTTTATCGTTTCCACAATATCTTTTGAGGCTTTTTCTTGTTGTTCCGATAAAGTTCCTTTCCAATGAAGAACTTCTTTTTTAGGGATTGGAAAATCATTGGGTTCTTTTAAATGGTAAAAATGACTACAACGTCGAACTTTTCCTAGTTTTAAACAGTTTCTACAATATCCACATGCTTCGCCACAAATGCAATGCTCTTTACTTACTGGAGTAAAAATAGTTTGACATCTTTTACAATAATATTTTCCTGCTTGTTTTGTGAAACTATCGGTGATCTCAACCTTGAATGGCTTCTCTTTAATTGCTTCTTGAACATTTTGAGGCAATTCGCTATCAAGTAGCTCTCTTCCGTATAATAATTCTTCCATGCTTCTTTCCTTTCTTATCATATTTTTTATTCCTATATATATAATTTGCATAAAATCTTGAATTTCTTTTATTTATTTTATTTTTTTTAAAATATTCATGTGAAAAGAAGTTTTGAACGCGCAATCAAGTCGTATTTGCGTGTGCTGGAACGCTCCAGCGCGCAATTTTCGGTAATCTGTGAGCGGTAACTCAACTTGCGCGCACTTTTCGG
>NZ_FQUF01000002.1:0-42585 GCF_900129085.1 Atopostipes suicloacalis DSM 15692 | reverse complement strand
GCGGTAACTCAACTTGCGCGCACTTTTCGGAAATCTGTGGGCGGTAACTCAACTTGCGCGCATTTTCTGTGAATTTGTGGGCGGTAAACCAACTTGCGCGCACTTTTCGGGAATTTGTGGGCGGTAAATCAACTTGCGCGCACTTTCCGGAAATCTGTGAGCGGTAGCCTATCCAGCGCACACTTATTGGCAATTTATGCTTGGTAGAACACCTTCCTACATAAAGTCCAGACGATTCATCGTGTTAAGGATAGAAGAGGGCCGCTCTTAAAATGTTTAGAGATAGACAAAGCTAAGGAGTATCGCTATAATAAACCCAGAAAGTGTGATATGAGATGGAAGATTACCGGACAATACGAGAAAACGGGGTTCATGAGATTGAAATTAAAAAATCCCGATTCATCTGTCATTTGCGACGGGTGAAATCTGAAGAAGAGGCCCAATCTTTTATAGAAGAAATTAAGAAAGAACATTGGAAAGCAACCCATAATTGTTCTGCTTATACGATTGGTATGAATGATGAAATTCAACGGGCTCATGATGATGGGGAACCGAGCGGAACGGCTGGGGTTCCTATGTTAGAGATTTTTTTAAAGAGAGAATTAAAAAATGTGGCAGCGGTAGTTACGCGCTATTTTGGAGGGACAAAGCTCGGTGCTGGTGGTTTAATTCGGGCATATGGTGGAGCTGTAAATGATGCGGTTAATTATATTGGCGTGGTGGAGCGACAATTACAACAGCTTATTGACGTAACGGTCACTTATTCTCAAAGTGGAAGAGTAGAAAATGCTTTACGAGAAGCGAATTATATGATTCAAGATACTGTGTATACCGAAAATATTACCTATCAATGTGTGATCCCTTTAGAAAATAAAGAAAAATTTATTGAAGATGTTACTAATTGGACGAGTGCACAGGCGGAAATAGAGATCGGTCAACAAGCTTGGATTGAAATTCCTATCGATAAATAAGACTTTATTATGAATCTTATAAGCTTCATGGGATTTTCAATTGCAATTTAATTTGTTCTATAATACACTGTTTCCAGCGCTAATTTTTGCGGATTGGCTTAAACTCAATTAAAAGAAGAGATGATATAATGATGCGTTCCGAAAAATATATAGTAAAGAAGAAAAGAAAACGAAAAAAATTATATGAAACGATTTTAAGTCTTGTGCTTCTTCTTGCTATCTTTTTAGGTGCTGTGACCGGATATTATAGTAGTAAAATTATGAGCTTTTTAGACGGGATTAGTGCTGATAATAATGATAATGATATAGAAACACTTGAAAATTCGAAGCAACTGGAAGATTTGGAACCTTTTTCAGCCCTTATTTTGGGAATCGATATTGAAGAAGGTGGGGCTAGTCGAAGCGATACAATTATTGTAGCTACTGTTAATCCTAAATCCAAAGATATTAAAATGGTTTCTATTCCAAGAGATGCATTGGTTACTCTACCGAATGGCGTAGAAGAAAAAATTAACGCAGCTCATTCTGTTGGAGGTCCACTCCTTGCAAAAGAAATGATTGCTTCTTATCTAGATATCCCAATTCAATTTTATGCCACAATGGATTTTGACGGTTTGATTGAATTGGTTGATGCAGTTGGAGGGGTTGATGTTGATTCTGATTTAGCCTTTACCCAAGGGAATTATCGTACACCAAGTGAACCTGTTGAAATTACTGAAGGAGACCAACATTTAAATGGGGAAGAAGCTTTAGCTTATGCTCGTATGCGTAAAAAAGACCCTCGCGGAGACTTTGGTCGACAAGATCGTCAACAAGAAGTAATGATCAATATTTTAGAGAAATTAAGTTCATTTAATACGGTCACGAATTTAACTTCTATTCTAGATTCTATTGAGCCTTATCTGCATACGAATGCAACTGGCTCGCAAATGATTTCTGTAGCCTCTAACTATTCAATGACGATTACAAATATTGAACAATTAACACTGGATGGTTATGCTGAAACGAAATATTTCCCTCATTATGGGCTTGATGTGTACACATGGGAGCCTTACGAAGAGTCTTTAATCGAAGTCCAAGATGAATTAAAAACGCACTTAGGTTTAGAAACTTCTGACACGGAATCCATGCACCAACATGCCGATGAGTCTGAACATGCAGCTGAAAGTGAAATAACGATTGATGACGATACAAATGGATATTAAAGAGCCTTTAAAGAACAAAGATTAAAAGATCTAAATCAAACAAATCAAATATTTTTTCAGAGAGGACAGCTTGAAAGTTGACCTCTCTTTTTATAATCATTAGAATAAAAAAAGACTATGATCTCTTCTAGGATAAAGAGACCATAGTTTTTTCGTTCTAACTAAAAATTTAAAAATTATAGTTTGCTGGCAGCAGCTTCATCAACAATAAAAACAACATCTTTATGTTTTTGTAAAATACTTGCAGGGACCTCTTCTGTTACTGGTCCATTAACCGCATTTGCAACCGCTTCTGCTTTGTTTTCCCCATAAGCAAGCAACATGATTTTGTCAGCTGACATGATAGAAGCTAGGCCCATTGAGTAAGCATAACGAGGAACATCATCCGCAGATTCAAAGAATCGTTTGTTAGCTTCAATGGTCTCTTCTGTTAATTCAACTTTTCGAGTTAAGCTATCAAAAGAACTTCCCGGTTCATTAAAGCCGACATGCGCATTCGTCCCAATACCTAAGATTTGTAGATCAATCGGATGATCTTCAATGACTTTGTTGTAGCGAGCCGTCTCTTCTTCTTCAGAAGCTAAGCCATTTGGAATGTGTGTTTCTTTGAAAGGTTTTGCCTTAAATAGATTTTCATTCATAAAATATGAATAGCTTTGATCATGATCGCCAGGCAATCCAATATATTCATCCAAATTAATGGCTGTAACATTCGAAAAATCCAAATCACTATTGCGTAATTCAGTATACAGAGTTTCTGGTGTACTTCCTGTTGCCAACCCCATCACTTTCATACCTTCTTCTAAAGATTGCTTTACATATTCAAAAGCTTTCTTACCACCTTCTTGGGCATCTTTTACGACAACTACTTCAATATTTTTATTTGAATTCATGGACATTTCCTCCTAAAATCGTTTGTTCAACCGTTAGCTCATCATTTAAAACTAAAATATCGGCGTCTTTTCCAGTTTTTAATAAACCTTTTTCTTCTAAATTAAATTCTTTTGCTTGATTCACTGAACTCATCTTAACCGCTTCTTCAATGCTACAGCCAGAAAAACGAATCATGTTTTTAAAGGCATCATTAAAAGTCAGCACAGATCCTGCTAAAGAACCATTTTCTAAGCGTGCTTGCTTGTCTTTTACAAATACTTTTTGTCCACCTAACTCACTTTCACCTTCTGGAATTCCCTTCGCACGCATAGAGTCCGTGATTAAGACAATTCCATCCGCCCCTTTCGTTTTATAGGCGAATTTAACCATTGGTGGAACAATATGAAAACCATCAACAATTAATTCGACATGGACATCCTCTTTAAGTAAACCGAATCCAGCAACCCCAGCTTCTCGATGGTGGATACCTAATTGGCCATTAAATAAATGAGTAATATGTGATGCTTTTGATTCTTCCAATTGTTCATAAGTAGCGCCCGTGTGTCCCGCAGACAGAACAATCTCATGGTTTAAACAATATTCTTCAAACGCAGAAACATCTCCCATTTCAGGTGCATAAGTGACTAAACGAATATTTCCACCACTAATTTCATTCCAACGTTCAATCGTTTCAGCATCAGCTGCACGCATATACTTTTCAGGTTGAGCCCCTTTATATGCAGGCGAAACAAACGGCCCTTCTAAATGAATTCCTTGAATCATTGGGTTTGTTTTTTTTGCTTCTTTAATTCCTGCTAAGGCTTTTTCAATATTTTCATCGCTTTGGGTCATAGTAGTCGGAAAATAACTGGTTATCCCTTCCCGCAGCATTTTCTTGGCCATTTCATTAATCACTTCTGGATCAGCATCCATCGTATCCGATCCATAGCCTCCGTGACTATGAACCTCAATAAAGCCTGGGATAATCGTTTTTCCCGTCCCATCAATAACTTGTTCATCCTCTTTTTCTTCATAATGGTCCATGGAATCTACCACATTTACTTTTTCATCAAAGCGGATATATCCTTTTTCGAGAACCGTTTCTCCCGTATAAATTTTTGCATTCGTAATTACTTTACTCATTTTTACGTCCTCCTAAATTTTCCAAAAGCCATCAAATAGATTAATCGGTAAATGTCTTTTATGTTGTGACGTTAAATATAGTTGTTCAATTCGTTTTTTCGCAGACTCCGGAACTTCTTTTCCTTCTAAATAATCATCAATATGTTCATAATTCACACCCAGTTCCTCTTCGTCCGAAAGAGCAGGTCGATTATCTTGCAAATCAGCGGTAGGAATTTTTGTGTAAAAATGTTCAGGAGAATCTAGTTCCTTTAATAACTCAGCTCCCTGCCGCTTATTCAAACGAAACAAAGGCATAATATCTGCTGCGCCATCCCCAAATTTAGTATAAAAACCCGTCACCGACTCTGCCGCATGGTCCGAACCTAATACGACCCCTTGATTATCTCCAGCAATCGCATATTGAACAATCATTCGCTGGCGTGCCTTAATATTCCCTTTATTGAAATCCGACACAATCTGGCCTTGTTTTTCAAGTTCATTTACAACAGAATCGACCGCTCCCTTAATATTGACAACCATTTCTTGGTCAGGTTCAATCCATTCCATTACTTCTATGGCGTCCCGTTCGTCTCCTTGGACCCCATAGGGCAAACGAACCGCAATAAATTGATAGGTTTCATCCCCCGTATCCGCTCGGACCTCTTCAATCGCTAATTGGGCAAGTTTTCCAACCAATGTAGAATCCTGTCCACCTGAAATCCCAAGAACTAGCGTTTTTAAAAAAGGGAATTGCTTAAGATAATCTTTGATGAAATCAATCGATTTTCGAATTTCTTCCTGAGCATCAATTTGCGGTCGTGTACCCATTTCAGAAATAATTTTTTCTTGTAAAGTCGTCATTTATCTCTTCCTTTACTTTTAAAATATCGTCTTAACCTTCATTCATCCCCGCATCTATCGGCTTTTCCCGGTAATAATTAATCGTATCCACCTTTATGTCATAAAGCTCTTTGGATAAATCCACTGGATACTGTTCAGGGTTCAAAATACGACGATGTTCTTCATATTGTTCACTGAGTCGCTCTTTTGTATATTGTTTGATTTCTTCTAAACTTGGAAGATCTAAGACTTGCTTTCCATCGACAAAAACTTCTTTTAATAAAGGACGTGCAATAAAGTCCGTCACCGTCTTATTAATATATGTATATTGTGGATGAAACATAAATAATTCATCTTCTAAGTCAGGTCTTTCATGTTCTAACGTGACTAAATCGCCTTCTGGTTTTGTATCGTTATTTGAGCGAATACGCCAAATTTGTTTTTTACCAGGTGTTGATATTTTCGAAAGATTTGCGGTCAATTTTAAGGTTGGGTACATTTCTTCATCGTTGCCTTCAACGGAAACGATTTTGTAAACAGCCCCTAAAGCTGGCTGATCGTAAGCAGTGATTAATTTTGTCCCTACACCCCAAACGTCAATTTTAGCTCCTTGCATTTTTAAACTTTGAATGGTTGTGGCATCTAAGTCATTTGAAGCAAAGATTTTTGCCTCTGGATAACCGGCTTCATCTAGTTGTTCACGCACTCGTTTGGATTGGTAAGATAAATCGCCGGAGTCCAGACGAACGCCTACAAAATTTATCTTATCTCCAAGTTCATTCGCCACTCGAATCGCATTGGGTACACCAGAATTAATAGAGTCATAAGTATCCACTAAGAACACACAATCTTTATGGGTTTCACCATAGGCTTTAAAGGCTTTATATTCATCCCGATAAGCTTGAACTAAGGAGTGAGCATGCGTCCCTGAAGCAGGAATTCCAAAGACTTTGGATGCTCGAGTATTACTAGTTGATTCTACCCCACCAATATAAGCCGCACGTGCTCCCCAAAGAGAGGCGTCCATTTCTTGGGCTCTTCTCGCACCGAACTCCATTACTGTATCGCCTTCTGCAGCTGTTTTTACTTTTGAAGCTTTTGTTGCAATTAACGTTTGATAATTAATTACATTTAATAGAGCCGTTTCAATAATCTGACAATCTAAAATTGGCCCTTCCACCTGCATCAAAGGTTCTTCGGCAAACGCAATTTCTCCTTCATGCATGGAGCGAATCGTTCCTCTAAATTTCCAATGTCTTAAATACTCTAAAAATTCCTCTTCAAATCCGATTTCATTTTTTAAATACTCGAGATCTGAATCGGTAAACGTTAGGTTATTTATATAATCAACAATACGTTCTAACCCAGCAAATATGGTGTAGCCCATTCCAAAAGGATTCTCACGATAATAAACTTCAAAAACCGCTTTTTTATCTGCATTTCCTTTTTTCCAGTAGGTATAAGCCATATTGATCTCATACAAATCAGTATGAAGGGCTAAACTATCATCATCATATCTTATCATCTTAAACTCCCCATTTTGGTATAGTATGAATATATCTTCCCGTTTTTTACTTTAATTTTTTTATCACACTCTTGTATATTGTAGTACAAATTGCCTTATTGTTCCAGAATTTCCTAACGTGCTTGAAAATAAAATCCCCGACAGAAAAACTAAATAACTGTCGGGTTTTATTATATTTATGTTTTATTTTAAATTTAGTTCAATGATGGGTTGCCCATCTTCCGTATATGAATATTCCCTACACTTACTACTATCCCCAATCGCTTGAATTAAGCGATCGCGATAAGGCTCAGGTAATTCATCAAATATAAAGGCCGTCTCATCTAACTGATGCTTCGTCCGCAAGGCTTCAATTTCTCCTTTTGTTTTTACTTTATAAGCTCTTGAAGGTAGGGGATCATTGATTTCTCGACTTTCAATCCGATAATAATAATTGGCATCGCCATACAAAATCTCTAAAGCTCCTCGATTTGTACGTTCATAGGAAACATCTCGATTTTTTTGATTATGAATTTCCCACCAGGTTAATATCGCATCAATTGCTTCCTGTTCCGTTTCATAACTTCCGTGTTCTTTTTTTACATTATCACGCTCATTAATCCAATAATTCGTATATACTGTTTTTGCCATTCAACCTACACTCCTTATTTGATATGAAATTTATATATTCATTATAGCGTTTTCTTTTTCGGATGACTAATAAATCACTTTAAAAATAATGAGGAAGAATTAGTGATTTTATCCTCTAAATCCAAAATGACTAAGCTATTTTGGATTTCTTGATATAAATCCTTGCTTCGCCACTCTCTGCGATAACCTAAAGAATTAGTAATAAATTGTGTATCCTCTCTTGTTATCTTTTCTCGAAAATGAACATGACCCATTAATTGATGCGTAATCGGATATTTACGATGAATATTTTTCAAATCATCCGTGGCGATATACGCATTAAAAAAATCAAACACACGATGAGGCATAGGCATAGTATATTCTGGAATCGTCACAACATGCGTTTGTAAAATGATGCGGTCCGTTGTCACTTTTTCTAAATCTTTTTCAACAATCTTAGAAAAAGAACGTGAAACGTCTTGATCCGGCATTTTCCAATCTAGCCGCAACTTATCTTGCCAATACGCCCAACGGAATTTCCCATGCTCTACTTCCTCCGCTGTGAATTGTTCTTGATCATATACCGCATGATTATACCAAGCAGGATGACCTACCAAAGTATAGGTTTCATTTAGTTGTAAAGGATGCTCAATTAAACTCTGCGGATGATCTTTGTAGAGTTGGTAAATCCCTTGAGTATCTTTGGTGGCGTCTTGTTCTTCCCAGAAATCATGATTGCCTGGAATAAAAAATACTGGGATTTCTGCTTGATTTTGTAGTTCTTCGACGAAACGGATAGTTGTAGAGTAATGATTCGAAATATCCCCGCCAATCACAAGCATTCCTAGTTTTTGTTCTTTACTAATTTCAAGTAATGTTTTTAAATATTGAATAGACGAAACTTCTACGTTTCGATCAACATGTAAATCCGAAATAAACCCGACTCTCATCTATGAGCCCCTTTCTGTTTTTCAATGTCTTCTTTATTTTATCATTTTTTTCAAAAATAAAAACCCAAGAGGCTTTGCACCTTCTTGAGTTGATTTATAAGATTTTCTTTTATTTAGTTAAATGATCAAAAAGAAATTCTTAGTCTACATCTAAGCTACTTTCTACTACCCTTCCTTTTTATAATTTTTTAAGAAGATTTCTTTTTTGTAAAAAGTTTATCTTTCTTAGATGGTCTTAGCGTGTTGAAATTTGCGTGGCAAATTTCGTCCTTCTTGATTTAAGGGACAGATTTCGCATGGGGCGAAATCTGGACACCTTAGAGCTTACTTACTTAGTGTTTGTTAGTAAAATAAATCTGATTTTTATAAAGAACTGTTGATTTTTAGGAGCTCACACGCCGGCACTCTGCTCGGCGCGTGAGCTAGCTGCGCTCGCGTGCGGGCGATGTTCTCCGCACGTGAGCTCACGTGTTTTGGTGGAGCTCGCGTGCGGACGGCGTGCTCCACACGCGAGCTCAAAAAAATGGCTCACTTAGTTAGATTATCTTTGTATCTAACCAAGTAAGCCTAAAAAATATTCTCACTTGTCGCGATAGCTCCTATATCTGCCTAAGTAAACTTAAAAAACGACTCACTTAGACAGATTACTTTTTTATCTAAACAAGTGAACCTAAAAAACGACCTCACTTGGTTAGATTATTCACTCATTTCATCAATAAGCATTAACTTAGACTCTTTAAACTACTCCTCTTTTTGTTCTTTAAGTGCTCCGATTAAATCTTCTTTATTTGCGGGTGGTTGGTCAATGAGTTCTCGCACATCATCTAAGTCCACCTCGACATTCCAAAGAAGAATGCCTTTCAATTTATCTTCGTCTAAATAGAAGACAATCTCTCCATCCTCTCGATGATCAAAAAGGGTGTCCAGTGAAGGATCTAATGTCCCTACCGCTTCCCAATTTAATGAATAAAGCATAGAATATAAATAAGGGGTATGGGTATAAGCTTCTTTTGCTCCAGCCATATTTTTCCCTACTTGGCGACCAGAATGACGTGCATGATCCACATGTTCCAGACGTTGTCTTCCAAAAATAGCATCTGGATACGTAGCGATATCTGCTGCAGCCCAAATATTTTTATCGCTTGTCTGTAACCATTCGTTTACGACAACTCCTTCATCCGCCATTTCCAGACCACTCTCTTCTGCTAATTGGGTGCGTGGGGAAACACCTAATCCTATCACAATCGTGTCACCTTTCACTTCCGAATCATCATCTAGCGTCAAAACGACCTGTTCTCCTTCACGACGATAAGATTTTGCTTCCCGTCCATTGATTAACTCGACCCCGTGATCTTTAAACAATTGGTTGTATTCTTCTAATAATTCTTTAGGAAACATTTCCTCTCCCAAATGATTTTGAGGAAATACGATAGTTACTTTTGTGTTGTTTTGGGACAACGAAGCAGCCAACTCACTTCCAATATAACCGCCTCCGACTATAATGACTTCTTGATTTTCTCCCGAACGCTCCCTTAACTTTCGATAATCATCTAATTCGCGGAAAGTGAAAACCGCCTCATCTTCTGGACCATCAATACTCCTCGGTTCTCCACCGGTAGATAAGAGTAATTGGCCATAATCAACGACATCCCCATTTTCTAAAGTTACGGTTTTATCTTCTGGAGAAATTTTTGTAACTTCTCGTTCAAAAACAATCTCAACGTTTTCCTCTTCTGCACCAATTTTTGTATCATCTTCCTTAAACTCATCATCAATCCATAATTTTTTAGTTAAAGCGGGACGTTCATAAGGGACATGCGTCTCATTTGAAATAATTAAAATAGAACCGTCTTTATCCTGTTCGCGAATCCCTAATGTGGCAAAACCTGCACCCATACCGCCACCTACAAGGACATAGTCATATGTTTTATTGTTTAATTCTTTCATTCTATTCGCATCCTTTCATTAATTAATTGTCGCTACAGAGCCGCCATCAACCCGATAGTTTGCTCCATTGACAAAACTTGCTTTATCTGAACACAAAAAGGTAATCACAGCAGCAACTTCTTCCACTCTTCCACGTCGTTTAATGGCCATGAAAGGCTTCTTTTCATTGAGAAAGTTCTCAACAACTTCCTCTTTGCTTTTATCACTAGCTTTCATTTCTTTTTCAATCAACTCATCTGTCATCTCTGTCTTGATAAAAGCAGGAGAAACAGTATTTATAAGTAAACCTTCTTCTGCGTAAGTGTTGGATAGTCCCTTACTAAAAGCTAAAATAGCTGCTTTAGCCGCATCATAGGGTAACTCATCTTCATAAGGCTGAACAGCATTTTCTGAAGAGAGAAAAACGAGTCGCCCCCAGCCACCCGTTCGTAAATCTGATAAAAATTCTCGAACTAATCGAGTCGGTCCAAGCAAATCTGTTTGAATCGTCTTCAGCCAAACGTCATCTTCTAATTCATGAAATAATCCTTGTTCACCAGATATTCCCGCATTTTGTACTAAAATATCAATAACGCCAACTTCGCTGGTAATATAATCATGCATCTTCTTTAAATCCGATTGACTGACGATATCGGCCGGGTACGAATAGACTCTTCCCGAAAACCTTTCTATTTCATTTAACTTTTGTGCAGTCTCTTCCAATTGTTCTTTGTTTGTATCGTTTAATACGACAACAGCTTCTTCCTCGAGTAATTGTCGTGCAGTTGCTTCCCCAATCCCTGTTGCTGCTCCTGTTATTAATGCAATCTTTCCTTTAATCCCTAAATCCATGGGCTTCCTCCCTTTTTCGATTCTTTCCTTTGTCTATTATCTTTATAGAGTTCATCCAACCTTCTTCTATTGTTCTTCTCTACTTTAATATAGACAAAAAAATAAATACAACATTTTGCATAGGATTTCAAATTTAACTCATCTTGTTCTTCAAAGGGAAAAAATAATTTGATAATTTTTAAAAGGGATGATTCGAATACTTGTAAGCACAATCATTGCTAATACATGGATTTGTTAGAGTTTAATCATTTTACATGGCATGGGGTCTATGTTATTGTGGCTAGCGTGTGTTTTTTATAAAAACGACAGAAAGAGAGGAAATTCAGTGAGTAAATTACGAATTGAAAACTTAACAAAAATTTTTGGAAATAAACAAAAAGAAGCTTTAGATTTAATTGATGAAGGTAAAAATAAACGTGAAATTTTAGAAACAACAGGAGCAACTATCGGTGTCAAGCAAGCAACTTTTGATGTCGAAGAAGGAGAGATCTTTGTCATCATGGGGCTTTCCGGAAGTGGAAAATCTACATTGGTTCGGATGCTAAATCGCTTGATTGAACCGACAAGTGGAAACATCTATATTGATGAAGATAATATTTCTGTTATGGATACAAAAGCCTTACGCGAAGTTCGCCGTAAAAAGATCAGTATGGTCTTTCAAAACTTTGGGTTATTTCCCCATCGAACCATTTTAGAAAATACAGAATATGGATTAGAAGTCCAAGGAATCGATAAAAAAGAACGTCAGAAAAACGCAGAAGCAGCTTTAGAGAATGCCGGCCTTCTTCCTTATAAAGACCAATACCCTGATCAATTATCGGGAGGAATGCAACAACGAGTAGGTCTCGCTCGCGCTTTGGCGAATGACCCCGATATCTTATTAATGGATGAAGCTTTCTCCGCATTAGATCCCTTAATTCGTCGGGATATGCAGGATGAATTAATTGAAATGCAAAAAACGATGAATAAAACGATCATTTTTATTACCCATGATTTAAATGAATCTTTACGTCTAGGCGACCGAATTGCCATCATGAGAGACGGTGAGGTTGTACAAGTGGGTACAGGGCAAGAAATTTTAGCAAATCCTGCCAATGACTATGTGAAACGTTTTGTTGAAGATATTGACCGAACGAAAGTTTATACTGCTGAACACATCATGGAAAAACCAGCGGCTCTCTCGGGTGAAAGAGAAAAACCAGCCAATGTTCTTCGTATAATGAAAGAAAATAATATGAGCAATATTTTAGTCGTCGATAAAGAGGAACGTTTGCTTGGTTATGTTACGCGCGAAGATGTCGAACACTTATATGAAAAAGGTCATGAAAATATTTCTAAAATTATTAATAAAGATGTTCCTGAAATTGAACCTGATGTTTTAGTCGATGACATTTTCGATGTCGTCCATGAAACGGAAACACCCATTGTTATTACCAATGAACAAAGTGAAATCGAAGGAATTATCGTACGTAGTAACGTGATTGGTGCAATGACAACGGGCGTACAATACGATGCAATTGATCCAGATCAAAAAGCTAAAGAAACAAAGGAGGAGATAAATCATGAGTAGTTTATTAGATTTATTACCACAATTACCTGTCTCACATGGAGTGACAAAATTAATTGAGTGGATTACCGTTCATTTTAGTTTTTTATTTGATGCTTTAGAAAATGTGGGAACCAAATTTATGGAGTTTATGACGTCCTACCTTATGTTGATTCCACCTTTAATTTTTATTCTTCTAGTCATTGTCATTGCGTATTTTGTTAATGACAGAAGATATGGATTGCCCTTTTTTGCGGGAATTGGTTTATTGTATATTCAAAACCAAAATCTTTGGGGAAACATGATGAATACTTTAACCTTAATTATCGTCGCTAGTCTTATTTCTATTGTGATTGGGATTCCTTTAGGGATTTTGATGGCTAAAAGCTCCATTGCACAAAAGATTATTCAACCGATTCTAGACTTTATGCAAACAATGCCGGCCTTTGTTTACTTAATTCCAGCAGTATCTTTCTTTGGGATCGGTATGGTGCCGGGCGTATTTGCCTCCGTCATCTTTGCACTCCCGCCCATTGTCCGCTTCACAAACCTAGGTATTCGCCAAGTCCCTGAAGAATTAGTCGAAGCAGCGGATTCGTTTGGAAGTACCGGTTGGCAAAAATTATATAAAGTAGAATTACCAAATGCTCAATCCACCATTATGGCGGGCGTTAACCAAACGGTCCTTCTTGCTTTATCTATGGTCGTTACGGCTTCAATGATTGGAGCGCCAGGCTTAGGTACCAACGTACTAACCGCTCTACAACGTGGACAAGTGGGCTCTGGTTTTGTCTCTGGATTCGCTTTAGTGGTGCTTGCGATTATTATAGACCGTCTCTTACAAAGCGCGAATAAAAATCATAGGGAATAGATGGAAAGGGAAAATTAAATGAAGAAGAAAACTATTAATTGGATGATTGGATTCTTACTTGTTGTTTTATTCTTATCAGAAGCTATTTATAGTTTTAAACATACAAATTTTTCTGAACAACGATCCGGTGAAACCATTCAAATCGTTCATAATCCTTATGAAACAGAAATTGCTTCCTCTACTGTCTTAGGTTTAGTTCTTGAAGAAGCAGGATTTAATGTGCGGATGGTTTCCGTAGACAATGCTATTATGTATGAATCCATTGCAAATGGACAATCCGATGCAATGACGGCTGCTTGGTTACCTACAACTCATGGAACAACTTATGCTGAATATGAGGATAGTTTAGATAATCTTGGGCCTAACTTGGAAGGTGCTGAAGCTGGGTTGGCCGTTCCTGATTATATGGATGTTGATTCAATCGATGCGTTAGATGATGAAGCGGATCAGACAATCATGAGTATTGAGCCTGGAGCTGGAGTTACTGTTCAGACAGAAGAAGCGATGAAAATTTATGATAATCTTCACGGTTGGGAACTTGAAAGTCCATCCACAGGCGCAATGCTTGCTTCCGTTGAAAGTGCAGTACAAAATCACGAAGAAATCATAGTCAGTGCGTGGACACCTCATTGGATGTTTGATGAATATGGCTTGAAATTATTAGATGATCCAAAATTAGCCTATGGTGAAACTGAAAGTATTTATACGTTAGCACGAAAAGGCCTAAAAGAAGAACACCCTGAAGCTTATCAAATTATAGATAACTTTTATTGGGAAGCTGAAGATATGGATCGTGTCACTCACGCTATGGAAGCCGGAGCTGATGACCGCACTGCTGCTAAAAATTGGATTAATGAAAATCGAGAGAAAGTTGATTCATGGCTTGAAGGCGTCTTTGACGAAAAGTAAATATATATATAACAACGGAGAGGATACAGTTTATATGCTGTATTCTCTCTTTTTATTCAGCAACTATCCTTTATATCTATCTCAAGATATTTCGTGTTTTTGACCCTGATCTATTTCAGTTAAAAAAGACCCCTACATTTCTTTCAAAAGGTAAGGGGTCTTTTAATGGCTTATGTAAATTTAATAATCTGCAATTGGAATAGTTCCCATGCCTACTGTTCCAACGCCGGTATGTGTACCAATCACGGGACCTAATGTGCCCACTTCGTAGTCTAAATTTGGTAATTCTTTATGAACAACTTTAATCGCATCTTGTAATTTTTCTTTATCCACTGCATGCGCAAATTTTAACATCATTTGGCCATTAAATCGTTCAAAATCTTCGCACGCAATTTCAGCTAATCGTTGGTTTACCTTTTTATCGGTTCGGATTTTTTCTAAAAGTTCGACTTCCCCTTTTCCATTCACACATAGTAAGGGGCGGATTTTTAATAAACCACCGATTTTTGCGACAGCCTTATTGGCACGCCCACTTTTTGCTAAATTATCTAAATCGGAAACTGTTAAGTAAATGGTTCCATGTTTAGCGGACCATTCTGTTTTCTTACAAATATCTTCAAATGGAACTTCTTTTTCAATCATATCCAGTGCTTGTTCTACTAAGGCGCCAATAATTAATGAGACGCCTTTTGAATCAATCACGTGTGCCTGAATTTGGTTTTTATACTCACCAATCAGCATTTTAGCTGTTTGATAGGTTCCACTGAACGTTTGAGATAAATGGATACATAATAACTGGTCATACCCTTTTTCAATAATTTCTTCAATTAAAGCAATGTATTCTCCTAGTGCTGGCTGTGAAGTAGTCGGTATTTTATCTGACGTTTGTAATTTACTGTAAAAATCTTTTTGAACTTCAGGGTCTGTACTATCTAAAAACTGAGTGCCATCTTCAAATGTCGAGGTTAAAAATAACTCATAGACATCGGGATGGTTTCTTAATTCTTCATTTACATAAGCGGTGCTATCTATAATAATAGCTGTCTTCATCTGTCTATCTCCGTTTCAATCCGAAATAATCTTTTGATCTTCTAGTCTCATTCTAGTGAGTAATTGTGAATTTATTATAAATATAGTTGGAAATAATAGACATTAATCCAATGTTTCTTTCGTTTGGCGAATAACTCGGCAGGGATTGCCTACTGCCACTGAATGTTTGGGGATATTTTTGGTTACGACACTCCCCGCACCAATGACTGAGCCCTCTCCGATTGTAACCCCTGGCATGACCGAAACGTTTGCGCCAAGCCAGACATTCTTTTCAATAGTAATTGGAAGGGCTTTTTCTAATCCTTCGTTGCGCGATTGAATATTTTCTGGATGAGTATTCGTATAGAACCCACCATCTGGTCCAATAAACACATTATCTCCAATAGTAATATAATTTCCATCCATAAAATAAGAATTCGCATTGACAAAAACATTTTTCCCTAATTTTAAATGTTTACCATAGTCTACCCAAATAGGTGCGACCATCTCCACATTTTCTGGAACCTCTCCTAGAATCTGTTCTAATAATTCATTTCTTCTTTTTAAATCCGATGGTCGTGTTTGATTGTATTCAAAACATAAGTCTTGGACTTCTCTTCGAATCTTTATGAGGCGTTCATCATTATTCGCATCATACCATTTTTCTTTTAACATTCTTTCGTATTCATTTGTCATTATTTTTTATCCCTACCCTCTTAAATACACTTTGTCTTACCTAAATACACTTTATCATACCATAGAAGTCTCTTGTTTTGAAAGCTTATTATTACAACGTTTATAACCATATATAGTTTCTACCGAAAATTATAATACAATATATGGTGTTTTATGTTGAAGTTTATCGTCAATTTGAGTATGATAGACAAGCTGAATATTTAAAACGAAGCAAGTGAGAGGATAGGAGTGTATGAGTGTGATTGTAGTTGGTGGAATGATTGGGGCTGGGAAAACTTCAGTAGCCAAATTACTGGGTCAAGAATTGGGAAGTGATGTATTCTTTGAACAGGTAGATAATAATCCTTTATTGGAATTATTTTATACGGCCACTGAAGAAGAAGAACAAGAAAAACGTTACCCTTTTTTACTACAACTAACTTTTTTAAGTAGTCGTTTTCGCTCAATTAAAGAAGCATTAGTTGATAGAAATAATGTTCTTGATCGATCCATTTATGAAGATTGGTATTTCTGTAAAATAAATTACGATATTGGTCGTATTTCGGAATTAGAATTTAAAATTTATGAAGAATTATTAGAGAACATGATGGAAGAGTTGGATGAATTACCTAAAAAAGCCCCTGATTTAATGGTTTATTTACATGGTTCTTTTGAAGAAATTCTACGTCGGATTGGAACACGTGGGCGAGACTTTGAGCAAGATGAATCATTAATGGCTTACTACAAAACTTTATGGGAAGGTTATGATGATTGGGTGGACCATCATTATGACGCGTCGCAAGTTTTGAAAATTGATATTGATAAATATGACATTGTACATAATCCAAATGACGCTAAAGAAGTGGTAGATATGGTAAAAAAAGCCTTGGAAAAACGAGATGCACAGATGCTTGAAGAAAATCATTCCCTTTAGTAAAATACGACACACTCTTGTTTAAAGACTTGGGTGTGTTTTTGTTTTGCGATTTAGATGATATTTACTCTCCTTTCTTGTATATTTATAATAACCTTAAGTTTCTTTTATTTGGCTATTGCTTTATGATGACTTAAGGTATATTCTAATACGGTTCATTTATGTGGACAATTTTTCCCACAAAATATTGTGGCTTTACAACTAATTATTTTAAGGATTGTAGGGTGTTTTTATGTCAAATTTTCTAAAAAAATTATCTGTTGCACAGACCATTGTCATCGCTTATGCTTTTGTCATTACATGCGGTGCTCTTTTGCTTTGGTTTCCTTTTTCTTCAGCAAGTGGCGAGTGGACTTCTTTTATTGATGCGCTCTTTACGGCTACATCCGCTACTGCTGTTACTGGACAGGTAACGTTAAATACGGCAACCCATTGGAACTATTTTGGGAAGACGGTTATTATCACTTTAATTGAAATTGGTGGACTTGGGTTTATGACGATCTGGATGATCTTTTATTTTTATATTCTCAAGCATCGTCCAAATCTGAGACAGCGTCGTATTGCTTCAGAATCTTTATCGCTTAGCGCAGGAGATCAAATTCAACAAAAAGTCTTTTCAATTGTGCGCTTCGCCTTAACGGTGCAATTGCTTGGTGCGATTCTTTTAGGCTTTGTTTTTCTTCCTGAATTTGGAATTGGTAAAGGAATTTATTATTCTGTTTTCCATAGTATTTCTGCTTTTTGTAATGCTGGTTTTGATTTAATCGGAAATAGCTTAATTGATTATCAAAGCAACCCCTTTATTTTACTCGTTATTGCGAGTTTAATTATGGCGGGAGGTTTAGGTTTTATCGTTTGGGAAGATTTACTGAATTACCGCAAAACTCGTAAATTAAGTAATTATTCTAAAATCGTTTTGACAACCACTATTTCATTATGGATCTTAGGAACAATTCTTTTCTGGGTAACGGAACACAAAAATGGAACCTTTGCTCACTTATCATTGGGTGATCAATTAGCGAATTACTTTTTCCTATCTGTTACGCCACGTACAGCCGGTTACGCAAACGTTGATTATGCCAACTTAAGCTTGGGGAGTCTCTTTTTAACAACAGTCTTCATGTTTATTGGCGCTTCTTCCGGCTCTACAGGAGGCGGAATTAAAGTTACTACGTTATTTGTTATTGTCTTAGTCATTTATCGCTCGATCAATTATAACCATTCAAATGTTTTAAATCGTTCCATTTCATCAGACACAATTCGTCGTTCATTCTTTATCTTTTCATCTGGGATGTTGATTGCAAGTTTGGCGACTTTTATTCTATTAAACACCGAAACCATTCCCGATAGCTTTGGGATTGAATATATATTAATTGAAGTCTTTTCTTGTATCGGAACTGTAGGATTAACTATGGGCTTAACGCCTTCTTTAACCTTAATCGGTAAAATTATACTCATCGTGCTTATGCTCATCGGCCGTGTCGGCGTGATGACATTCTTATGGTCATTAACAAATGAAAAACGTGAATCCGGAATTATCTATCCAGAAATGAATTTACTTGTTGGTTAAAGATACAAACAATTATTATTAGAGGTGAAAAGTTATGTCAGTTTCAACAATTGGTGTATTAGGACTTGGGCTTTTTGGGAGTGCAGTTGCCCGTACACTTGCAGAAAATAATGTAGATGTTATTGCCATCGATAAAAACATGGACCATGTCGAAGAAGTTTTAGATGAAGTGCCCGTAGCTGTTCAGGGGGATTTCACAAAAATGGATCATTTGATGGAAGCAGGGTTTGCTGATTGTGATGAGGTGATTATTGCTACAGCAGAAAAGCTAGAAGATTCCATCATAGCAATTCTCAATTTAAAAAAATTAGGTGTCAATAAAATTACTGCGAAAACAAAAAATCAAGATTATCAAGAAGTCTTGCTCAAAGTGGGCGCTACACGTGTCATTTTACCTGAAGTTGAAATTGGTGTTCAATTAGGGATAATGCTCGCAAACCCAACCGTTCATGAGCTTTTGAAATTAGATAATCATTATAATGTAGTGGAATTTCCTTATCATCCAACATGGGTGGGTAAATCGATTGTTGATATCGATTTTCGTAACCAATACCAAACAAATATTATCGCCATTCAACCGGCAAAAACCAACGAATTTACAATTGAATTTGGCCCAGATTATATTGTTTCAAAAGGTGATATCTTTCTCGGTGTCACAACAGATGATTCTGTTAAAAAATTAGTCAATTAAATTTACTTCGTTCTATATAAACAACTAAAATAAGACGTTTTTCTTGAACTTACTTCGAATCCGAGTTATTATCCACTTGAATAATAACTAAAGGAGAACGATATGACAGTTACAGCTAAAAGTAAAACATCTATAGAAACAGAAAGGGTTCATTTAAATACTCAAAATCCTGAAAAGTTGGCCGATTTTTATCAAACAGCTCTTGGATTAAAAATACTAAATTCAACAAAAGACTCTTTTGCGTTAGGTACACCTAACGGGACAGTATTATTAGAAATTCACAGAACAGATCTTGCTCCTCGTGAAGATACGACGGGTCTTTATCATTTAGCTTTCTTAGTACCGACTTATAAAGATTTAGGAACAATTTTACGTCACTTAATCATAAATCAAATTCCAATAACCGGTGCAAGTGATCATGGATACAGTAACGCTCTTTATTTAAATGACACTGAAGGAAATGGCATTGAAATTTATTGGGATAAGCCAGAATCTGAATGGGATATTCGAAAAGACGGTTCTATTGCAGGAATTACAGAGCCAATGGATGCTGATTCAGCTTTAGAAGCTGCATCTACTTCATTTGATGGTATGCCTGATGGAACAACAATAGGCCATGTCCATTTACATGTGGATGACCTAGAAAGCTCTTTAGAATTCTATACTGATGTAATGGGACTTGGGCTAAAATATAAATTTGGTCCAGCAGCAATGTTTTTGGCAAGCGGTAATTACCATCATCATTTAGGAATTAACATTTGGAAATCTGGACAATTAATAAAACCTGATCGTTTAGCACCCGGGCTACGTACTGTTGAGTGGTCAGGTAATGAAGAGGATCTTAAATATATTGAAAATAAACTAAATGAAAAAAAGATCAAATACACAAACAATCATAATATTCTTATATTTAAAGATCCTGCAGGCATTGAGCACAGCATTTCAGCAAATTAATTCTTATAAAATAAAAAGCTCTCCTTCGTCTTTCTTAAAAAGACTGACAAAGGAGAGCTTTTTCAATACCTAAATTTATTTAATTGTGCCCCATTATTGCATGTGGAACGTAATGCTTTTCTAAAGCTTCGATATCTTCTTCATCTAATTTTACATCCAGCGCTCCTACAAAGTCGTCTAAGTATTTTTCTTTTGTAATGCCTACAATTGGAGCAACAACACCCTTTTCCCAAAGCCAAGCCGTTGCAATTTGAGCACGCGTTGCATCGTGTTTTTTAGCAACACGTCCAACTTCTTCAATAATTTTACGATCTGTTTCTTCTGTGCTATCATATTTCATTTTAGCCACTTTATCGGTTTTCATCCGCTCAGAGTCCGTATCCCATTCTCTGGCCAAACGCCCAGCTGCAAGTGGACTGTATGGCACTAATGCTACACCTGTTTCTTTTGTGTAAGGATTCATTTCACGTTCTTCTTCTCGATACACTAGATTATAATGATTTTGCATAGCCACAAACTTCGTCCATCCATTGATTTCGGCAACCTGCTGAGCTTTTTGGAACTGATAAGTATACATACTTGAAGCCCCAATGTAATGAACTTTCCCTGATCGCACTAAGTCATTTAACGCCTGCATCGTCTCTTCAATCGGTGTCTCGTAGTCCCAACGATGAATATATAAGATATCCACATAATCCATACCCAAACGTTCTAAGCTTGCTTCAACTTCGTGCAAAATGTGCTTTCTTGAAAGCCCCGCTCCATTCGGCCCTTCGTGCATTCGTCCATTTACTTTTGTAGAAATCACGACTTCTTCTCGATTTGCAAAATCCTTCATTGCACGACCAAGAAATTCTTCACTTACTCCAAGACTATAGATATTTGCCGTATCAAAAAAATTAATCCCTACATTCAATGCTTTTTTGATGGTTTTTCGAGATTCTTCTTCATCTAATAACCAATCATGCATCCATATATCTGGATCTCCAAAACTCATACAGCCTAAACAAATTTTTGAAACATCTAAACCAGTATTTCCTAATTTCTCATATTTCAAACGAATTCCTCCTCATTCTTTGAGAGCGTTCTATTTCTCATTATAGCAAATATTCTATGGATTGCTATTTCAAAAATTTCTTTCTTGGTCGTGTTTAACCGTAAACATTGAATAATTATGGATAAGCAAATATAATGAAGAGGAAGAAAAGACTAATTAGAGAAAGAAAGGAATGTGCTATGGGCTTATTAGTAGATGGAAAATGGTTTGATCGCTGGTATGACACTGAAGAGTCAGGAGGACGGTTTATTCGCTCAGATTCTCAATTTCGTAATTGGATAACACCGGATGGAAGTCCTGGTCCGACTGGAGATGGTGGATTTAAGGCCGAACCGCATCGATATCATTTGTATGTTTCGTATGCCTGTCCGTGGGCAAGTCGTGCTTTAATCATGCGGAGTTTGAAAGGACTCGAAGATATTATTTCAGTTTCTGTTGTGAATCCTTTAATGGCTGAGAATGGTTGGACTTTTGAACCTGTTGAAGGAGTGGTCGCAGATCCTATAATGAATGCGGACTATTTATATGAAATATATACAAAAGTTAAGCCAGATTATAGTGGACGTGTCACTGTACCCGTTCTTTATGATTTGAAAACAGACACAATTGTAAACAACGAATCTTCAGAAATCATGCGAATGTTTAATTCGGCTTTTCAAGGCTTAGGTGGTAGTGATTATGATTTCGCACCAGAAGAATTACTTCCAGAAATTGATGAGATGAATGAGCGTGTTTACGATTCTATTAATAATGGTGTCTACAAAGCAGGCTTTGCAACAAAACAAGACGTCTATGAAGAAGAAGTCACTAAGATTTTTGACGAACTAGATCGATTAGAAGAACATTTAGAAACAAATGAATACTTAGTTGCCAACAAAATCACGGAAGCTGATTGGCGATTATTTACTACGCTTGTGCGCTTTGATTCCGTTTATCATGGACACTTTAAATGTAACATAAAACAATTAATTGACTATCCAAATCTATGGCGCTATACTCGGGAGCTTTATAATTGGCCAGGGATAGCAAGTACTGTAAATTTTGACCATATTAAAGAACATTATTATCGAAGTCATGAAACTATTAATCCAAACGGCATCGTTCCAAAAGGCCCGGCGTTAGACTGGAGTTTAGATTACTAAATATTAAATAAAAAAGTTTCGTTAATCATGAACCAATCTGCCCCTGTCAAGTAGACAGGTAAGTAAATAAAATATTTTGTGCCATGTATGAGATTTCTTATACATGGTTTTTCCTTATGCTAGAATATTTAATCCAATTTTCAACGTCATTCGTTTCGAAACTCGTGTAGGTCTTCAAATGATACATTTCTTCTTTAATAATCCCCCAAAAAGTTCTCCATTGTCCCATTATCAATAGACTTACCCACACAAGACATACTCTGTAATAATCTTCTCTCACTTCACTTTCAAAGCCAGAAACGCCAAATGCATTCGATAAATTCTTTACTAAATCAAATTTCATAATTACTTTCCTTACGCTAATTAATTTGTTGTTCCGTCATATTATATTTATTTTATCTGCGAAAAACGGAATTAAATAGAATTAGCCCTTAAAATAACTATGAATGATGACGGACCGCAATGTTCCTATAATTAAGTATTATTCAAAGTAATTTCTTTTAATATTAGGATCTATCTCCCGAAGTAGACTTATATTTTTAGGCTAACTTCGGGACGTAAAAACACTTATCTTTAGGAGTAGGCTCATTTTTTCCGCATACTCCTTAGAATAGGACCGTTACCCTAAGAAGTAAGACCAATTTTTCCACATACTCCTTAGGATAGGACCGTTATCCTAAGAAGCGAGGCCATTTTTCTCAATCATTCCTTAGGATATAAAATCCATTCTCTAAAAATTAAAATCTTATACTCTCCTATACACGAAAAAAAGCCACTACTCTAAATCCATAAAATTTAGACTCGTCGCTTTTCTCAAGAAAAAATATTTAATTTGTAGATTTAATTTTTTTCTCATGCTTATTAATAACTTCTTCTGTTTCTTTATCAAAGAAATGAACCTTATTCATATCCATCATAATCTCGATTTCATAACCAGGTTCATGATAATCTTGAGCATCTACAATAGCTGTCATTTCAGTATCTCCAACCTTTAGATAAAGATTCGCATCGGAACCAGTCAACTCCGATACCGTAATCTTTGCAGGCATCGCTTCATCAGATGGAGTCTCTGAATCTTCCACATATTCATGAACATGCTCCGGGCGAATACCAAAAATAATTTCTTGCCCTTCGTAGCCATTTTCGTCTAAGTATTTTCGATTTTCTTCATCAACGGGTAAATTAAGTCCTTTTCCATCACTAATTTTACCATTGTTATAAGTAACATCATAAAAGTTCATCGCCGGAGAGCCAATAAAACTAGCCACAAACACATTATCTGGCGAGTTAAAAACTTCGTAAGGAGCGCCTACTTGTTGAATAACACCATCATTCATAATAACGATTCGAGAAGCTAAGGTCATAGCTTCCGTTTGATCATGCGTCACATAAATCGTTGTCGATCCCAGTTCTTCGTGAAGCTTCGCAATTTCAGTTCTCATCTTAACTCGTAACTTAGCATCCAAGTTAGAAAGAGGTTCATCCATTAAAAATAATTTTGGATTACGAACAACCGCTCGTCCCAATGCGACACGTTGTCTTTGCCCACCAGATAAAACAGCTGGTTTCCGGTCCAAGAATTCCGTTAAACCTAGTAACTCAGCAGCATTTTCTACACGTTCTTTAATACTATCTTTTTTCACTTTTCGTAATTTTAAACCAAAGGCCATATTATCAAAAACGGTCATATGAGGATATAAGGCATAATTTTGAAAAACCATCGCAATATCTCTTTCCTTAGGTTCTACATCATTCATCAAGTCCTCGTCAATATACAACTCACCGTCAGTAATTTCTTCCAGACCTGCTATCATACGTAAAGTCGTCGTTTTTCCACAACCTGAAGGCCCAACAAAAACAATAAATTCGTGATCGTCTATTTCAAGATTAAAATCTTCTACAGCATAATCGTCCGCTCCATCATAACGTTTAGACATCTTTTCCATGCTTACTTTTGCCATTAGATCTTCTCCTTTATTTATTGTTTTGAAACAATCCTTTTTAAAAATCTGTTCATTAAAAAATAAAAAACTAAAACATTGAGTCTACTGAAAATATAACATACCCTACTGTTCTATTCTAACAAGACGCTTATTGACCAACGCTTAAAACAAAAATCGCTAAACAAGAAGAATAAAAATCCTTGTTTAGCGATGGAAAAAATAATTTAAGTTGTTAATAAAATTAAAATGTATTCAAAATATAATCCGCAATGTTATTTGCATGATCGGATAATCTTTCTAAATTACTGAGAGCTTCTAAAAAGACCATTCCTGGTTTAGCACCGCATATTTTTTTATTCGAACGCTCAATATGCTTATTCCTATTATTTTCTTCTATTCTGTCGACTTCATCTTCTATTTCGTAAACTGTTCGCGATAAATCCGCATCTGTAAATTCAAAGGCCGTTTTTGTTGCACTAACTACTTGAATACATTTATCAAACAAATCTGTAAGACCTTCCATTGCTGGGTCAGTGAATGCTATATCATTTTCAACCATATACCGAGCCAGTTGTTCTAAATTATCAATATGGTCACCCATTCTTTCAATATCATTGACCGTATATAGGTATTTATTGATCTGATTTTGTTGTAAATCTGCTAAAGTCTCATTGGATAAATCCATTAGATAAGTTGTTATTTCTTGATCTAATTGATCAATCAAATTTTCTCGTTCTAAAATTTTATCTGATTGGCTCAAATCTTTATTAGTAAGAGAATCTTTCACTTCTACCAAGTTTTCTAAGACAAGATCAGTCATTCGCAATATTTCTTTATGCACTTGTCCTAAAGCAATGGAAGGTGTTTCAGTAATTCTTTTATCTAAATAAATAGTCGCTGTTTCTTCTTCTTCATCTTCTCCAGGAACGATCCAGTTTGCAATTTTTATAATGATATTAACGAATGGAAGCAGCAGAAGAACACTAATAATATTAAAAAGGGTGTGAGTATTTGCAATTTGGCGTGAAATGTTTGTAGGAGAGATGGCTAATACAAGCTTTCGAATCGGCATATCTAAAAATAGCATAAAAATAACAGTACCAGCAATTTTAAATATTAAATTAATAATAGCTGCCCTTTTAGCATTTTTCTTAGCACCTATACTAGAAAGCATACCAGTGGTTGTTGTTCCAATATTTCCTCCTAATAAAATAGGAACTGCACGGTTGATATTAATTAAACCTTCCGTACCTAATGCTTGTAATAAACCTACAGCCGCACTACTACTTTGTACTAAAGTCGTTAAAAGGAAGCCAAATAATACACCTAAAATAGGATTATCTAATGTGCTCATCACACGAACAAACTCAGGAAATGCTGATAAAAGAACTAAGCCACTACTCATCATATCCATACCTATAAATAAAATACCTACACCTATAATTACTTCAGCAAGGTCTTTCGTTCTTTTTTGAGGAGAGAACATTAAGAGTGCTACTCCTATAATTACAGCCAAAGGAGCATACTCGGATAAATTAAGAGCAATCAATTGACCTGTAATTGTGGTACCAATATTTGCTCCCATGATAACACCTGCAGCTTGTGTTAGGGACATAATTCCAGCATTCACAAATCCTATGACCATTACAGTCGTCCCACTACTACTCTGTATCAATACTGTAACTAGAGTACCAACTAGTATACCCATATAGATATTAGTAGTGAGTATTTCAATAATTTTTTTCAATTCATTCCCAGCTGTTTTTTGTAAGCCGGCACTCATCATGGTCATTCCATATAAAAATAATCCTAGACCACCTAATACAGTCAAAGCTATATCCATAATCAAACTCCTATACTATTTTGTTTTATAAATACAAAAGCACGTTAACAAAATCCTACTATAATAAAATAGAAGGATTTTGTTAACATTAAATTTAATTTTTAGAGCATTTTATCTTTTAAACGAGTTTTATTCTTTTCATATTTCTGAAGTTAATAATATTCATTGCCTCTATTTTACAATACTTTTATATAAAATACTAACTTTGATTTAAAATAAATTGATTTTTGGACAAAAATTGATTGTTTTCTTTTCATTTCAAGTATACTAAATACACAAAAATAGGAAGGTGATAAAATGTCTTTTAATTATTCAAAAATTACACTCGATGATAGTATTAAAATAGGATCAGATGAGGCCCCTTTAAAAATCGTCGAATATATTAATTTACGTTGCCCTGATTCCAAAAATTATGAAGAAAATATAGCACCATTTTTAGAATCCTATATTAAACAAGGCAAGATACAACGTATTTTAAAACATTTTGATAAGGAAAAATATCCATTAGAAGTTGGAAATGTATTCAATCAATATTTAAATTATGATACACCAGAAGAATCCTTTCATCTGATTAAAAAATTATTTAAGGAACAAGCAACTTGGGGGAAACAACGTCTTTCTCAAATTCCGCATATCGCTAAAGATTACGGACTTTCACTCCAGACAAAAAATCGCAAGCAAGCGTTGCGAATTGATGAAGAAGTACATTCGGTAAATGTGACAAACGTTCCAACGATTTTTGTAGGCGAAACAGCCTTTGTTGAAACCATCAATCTCGAAGAATTTAAAGATGCCGTGGAAGAATATTTTGAATAAAAAGAGGAAGGCGAACTTCTGTTAATTAGATGTCCGCCTTTTCTTATTTCCTATAAAATCCTACTCTTTCACACGTCCAACGACACCATCCTGTAACCTTACCTTAATTCCATGCGGATGCGTGGGCGAATTTGTTAAAATCTTTGAAACAATTCCTTCTGTCAACTTTCCTGAACGTTGATCTTGTTTTTGGACGACCTTGACCTTTGTTCCTACTTTAATATTTTCTCTTTTTGTCCCGTCTACCATAACTTCCTCCTTAAGTTTTTTAGCAATCTCTTCTTCGGTGTAATATAATTCTTTTTTTAAATCTGCAAAGCTTTCTTCAATTAACTTTCTGTCATGCTTTTTATTTGAATCCTCTGTATTAAGTATAATTTTGCTTATTTCAACCCTATATTCAACCGTATTTTTTTATTTTCATTAAATTATAACATTAAGTCCGACTACATTCCCTAACTTTGTACGATTGCAATAGCTCTCACTGGCGAGCCGTCACCCTTTTTTATTTTTAAAGGCAAACCGTAAAACGTAAAGGACGAGTGCTTTGGGATTTTATCTAAATTTACTAAATTGGTATAAGTAATGATTCCTCGTTTTAATAAGGCCCGTTCTAATTCTTCAGTAATCTCTCCCCCTACAAATTTTGGATTTGCTTCAAGGAATTGAGGTAAATAATTGAGGTCAACTTCCTCTGTAAAAAACAACTCTATATTTTTAGGCCATTCTTTTGAACATTCAACTACTTGGGCTTCACCAAAAAAGCTTTCCACAGATATTTCATCTAAAGAGTCCATTCCTTGATGCATATGAGAGAATGCATCGACGTGCGTTCCAGTATGACTTCCAAGATTTAAGTTTCTTAACTCCCAGCCATTCTTTTCATAGGTATGAGCAACCTCTATTTTTACCTCTGGATCTCCAGGAAAAACCTTCATCCCCGTTTCTAATGTTATCGATAAATCAATTATTTTCATCTTTTTCTTCTCCATTAATAATAATTACAAGAATCTTACCATAATATTGTGCATTTTTAGGCTTAAAATAAAAAATCATAAGAATAGATGTCTAAAATATAAACCATCCATTCTTATGATCGAACTCATTTTAATTCATAACTTTTTCTCGAGAAGGAGCCCCACTTCGGATCACTTCTTCGGTCTCTACATCAAAGAAATGAGCTTTATTCATATTAAAAGCCACTTCCATCTTATCGCCAGCTTGATGATAATCTCTGGCATCCACCACCGCAACCATTTCTGTTCCTCCAACGTCAATATATAAAATGGATTCGGCTCCGGTTAATTCTGCGACTGTAATTGTCGTTTCCACGACAGTTTCTGGTGACGCATCTAAAGCAATCTGTTCAGAATGAATATCTTCCGGACGAATACCAAAAACCACTGATTTTCCTTCATAACCTCTTTCATCGAGCACTCTTCTTGAAGGTTCACTGACCGCAAGATCAATACCTGAACCAGTAATTCTACCTTGACTGTAAGTTACTTCGTGTAAGTTCATCGCCGGCGAACCAATAAAACTGGCTACAAATGCATTGTTTGGTGAATTATACACTTCAAAAGGCGTACCCACTTGTTGGATGATCCCTTCGTTCATAATAACAATTCGATCAGCCAAGGTCATCGCTTCTGTCTGATCGTGAGTCACGTAGATCATCGTTGCTTCCAACTCTTCATGCAATTTCGCAATTTCCGTACGCATGTGCACCCGTAATTTTGCATCTAAGTTAGATAATGGTTCATCCATTAAGAAAACCTTTGGACTACGAACAACCGCACGTCCTAACGCGACCCGTTGTCTTTGCCCACCAGATAAAGCGGCTGGTTTTCGATCCAATAAATCGGTTAAACCTAACATCTCTGCCGCTTTCCCAACTCTTTCCTCAATTTCATCTTTCGGCATTTTACGTAACTTCAACCCAAATGCCATATTATCAAAGACCGTCATATGTGGATATAACGCATAATTTTGGAAAACCATTGCGATATCTCGGTCTTTCGGTGCCACATCATTTACAACCTCATCATCAATATACAGATCTCCCTCGGTAATCTCTTCAAGTCCTGCAATCATCCGCAAAGTTGTTGACTTCCCACACCCTGAAGGACCAACGAAAACAACAAACTCATGATCTTTAATTTCTAAATTAAAATCTTTTACGCTGTAATCTTCTGCCCCGTCATATTGTTTATATAAATTATTCATTGTAATTTCTGCCACTATTCATTCTCCTGTCTATTTTACTTTATGGTAAAAAAATAGTATTTTATCCTTTTATACCTCCTGCTGTAACTCCTCCAACAATTTCTCTTGATAAGAAAAGATATACAATTATAAGTGGTATAATGGCTAAACCTAAACCTAAATACATTGATCCATATTCAGTTCTATACGTATCGGTTGTTAATAACTGTACTAGCATAGGAAGTGTATATTTCCCACGATCGTTGATTAAAATCAATGGCATCAAAAAGTTATTCCATGATTGTACAAATGCAAAAAGAGACATCGTTGCAATTGCTGGCTTCATTTGAGGTAAAATTATACTGTGAAATATTTTAAGCTCTTTTGCTCCATCAATCCTAGCTGAATCAAGATATGCTGGTTGATATATAGTTTCTAGGTATTGTTGCATAAAAAACACATTAGATGCTGAGGCAATTGATGGAATAATTAAAGGTATATAACTGTTTAATAAATTTAATTGACCCATAAATCTATAGAACCCAATTATATTTACTTGAGGTGGCATCATAATTAAAAATAAAATGAGCCCATTAACAAATTTTTTCCCGCGGAAATCGTAGACAGTTATTGCGTATGCAGTTAAAGATGAAAAATACATACTTAAAATAGTAGAGCCAGCTGCTATTATAAAACTATTGCCGTATCCTTGGAAAATGTTAAAACCTTTACCCTTTAAAAATTGCCAATTTTTAATAAAACTAGAACCTGGTAATAATGAAAATCCTTGTTGTATTTGTTCAGTGGATCGTGTTGCATTAACTAATACTACCCAAAACGGAGCAATACTTAAAAAAGTTAACAACGCAAAAAATACATAAATCAGAATCCTTTGTGATTTCAATCTTTGTCTCTCTGTCAATTTTCTCTACTCCTTTTTTTCTGTATTAGAACTTCTGCGGAAATAAATAATTACTAATAAACTTGCTAACATTGTAATAAGTAGCAATACTACAGAGGCTGTTGATGCAATACTTATATTTCTTCCACCTTGAAAAGCTTGTTTATATATATATGTCATAATTGTGTCAACACTACCATTTGGTCCTCCATTTGTTAATAAAAGAGGTATATCAAACATTTGAAGTCCCCCAATTAATGAAGTAATCATCACGTATAATGTAATTGGTCGAATTAATGGAAGAGTAATTTTTGTGAAAGATTGCCAAGCAGTGGCACCATCTATTATTGCAGCTTCGTAGAGGCTATCATCAATACTTAATATTCCTGAAATTAATACTAGTGTTGTTTGACCATACCACATCCAAAATTGAATAAAGGAGACTATACCCCTTGTAAAAAACACATTTCTAAAAAAATCAAACGGTGTTTCTAGCACACCTATTCCAATTAATATCTGGTTTATTGGTCCTCTAGGATAGCTAAATAACGTATAAAATATTACCGCTACAGAAGCAGCAGTCATAATATTAGGAAAATAGAAAAGACTTTTAAATAGATTTTGTCCTTTCAATTTCAACCGATTGTTTGTGAACCAATAAGCTAGTATCATAGCTAAAGTTATTTGTGGTATGAAATTTACCGTCCATAAAATAGCAGTATTTTTTACAGATTGAATAAATACATTATTATTAAATAAGTTAATAAAATTTTGGAATCCTACAAACTTACCTACTATTTCAAATCCGGAAACATCTAGAAAAGATAATACAATTGTATACAATGTTGGGTACAAATTAAAGATCGCATACGTAATAAAGAATGGGGCTAGGAAATAATAAGCATATTTATTCACATCTTTTATTGAAGCTTTTTTTTGCAATGTCTTTCCCTTACCTTCTTTTTGTAATTCTGAATTCATATTTTAAGCTCCTTTATTTAAAAAGAAAAGAATAATAAATAAGTTGCTTATTATTCTTTTCCGCTATCATTCTAGATTTATTCGACAGTTAAACTAGGATAAGAGTTTTGTACTTGACCTTTAAAAGTATTAATTGCATCATCTAATTCAACTTCACCTTTTGAGAAGGGAGTCAAAGCATCATCTAAGAATAAAGAATTAATCTCTTGGTCATATTCAGTAATTATGTCAGTATTTATGTCATCAATCATTTCTGAAAATGCTGCATAATGGTTTTGTCCACCTAAAAATTCATCGCTGTATTCATCTTTGATTGCTTCAACAACTTTTTGGTTAGATACCACATCACCAGTATCTTTTGCCCATTGTGTTAAAAATTCTTCATCAGTTGCTACAAAAGTAATTAATTCAGAAGCAGCTTCTTTCATTTCAGAATTATCCAACATACCAATCCATGTACCACCACGGAAATAACTAGCAGGACCTTGTACCATTCTCCAATCACCAGCTGTATTTTCTGCATTAGGTTTTAACCAAAAATGTAAGCCCCAAGTTGGTAGTGTATAACCAAATATTTCATCACTGTTCATCCCAGCAAAGTATTCTTCTCCTTCGGCTTCTACATCTAGCATTAATCCTTCATCAATCATCATATTTGCTGTTTCCATCATTTCATAAACTTTATCATCAATAACTAATTCATCATCTACAACCCACCCTGTATCTCGAGAGCCTAAATATGGAAATCTTAAATCTGCACCACTACTTGAAATCATATATTTCTCTCCGTCTGAAGCTTCTTTCAATTCTCTCGCTGTTTCAATAAAGCTATCCCAATCTTTTATTTTTTCCTGCATTTCTTCTGGTGTAGAAGCATTCAAATATTCTTCTGCCATGCTTTGTCTATAGAAAAATGCTCCTGGAGCAGCTTGCCAAGCTGTGGCATTAAACACTCCATCTTCACTTGTTCCAATTCCTTTTACGTAATCATAGGTATCTTCAGATCCCTCAATTACATTACTAAATTGGGTTAAATCTGCTAATAGCCCTGATTCCACATACTTTTTAGCAAAGTTTTGCTCAAGTAATATAACATCTGGTGCATCATTTGTTGAGATAATTGGATCAAGTTTTGTTTCAAATTCTTCTGTTGGAATATTTACTATTTCTATTTTATATCCTAAATCAGGATTTGCTGGGACAAAATAATCTTCTACCATAGTATTAATTTCATCCGTAAAAGACCATACCTCTAATACTTCATCTCCCGATCCATATGTCTCTAATTCTACATCCTCATCTTCCGTAATATCAGAACTACTAGAATCTGAAGAACCACTATCACCACTGTCCCCGCATGCTGAGAGAACCAAAAGGCTTGCTATTCCAACTCCTAAAAATTTTTTCCAATATTTTTTCATTAGTTTTTCCTCCATTTATATTATGAACCGCTTACATGTATAGGTTATATTCATATAATTTAATATTTATACTGAGGACATCAAAGAACAAACTTAGGTAGATCTTTTTTAACTGATAGCGTAATTTCTAAGTTATATTTTTTAATTTTCCTTATATTTAAAATAATCAAAGTCTGCTGGCTTACGTCTTCCAGAAACATCAATACAACTCATACCAATAAATGCTCCAGTAAAGAATCCTTGCTCTTCAATATAATCATCTGATAATTTGTAGGTATCAAATAATACTGGCACTTCCTCCCAAGTTTCCCCATCAAATGAGTAATAAAACTGGTAATATTTCTTATTTACTTTCATTTTCAAATATACTGCTGTTACAGATTCTGGAATTACAATCTCATTATTTGCTATAGGTCTAGTGGTTTCAAAACGATCACATGAAGATATATCTAAGATTTTTCCTTTTTCTTCATTCCATGTTACATGAAAACTTGTCCAATTTTTAGTATTGTAGTAAGCAACCAATCCTGCTTGTTGTTGGAAAGTCTCTGGCTCAAATTCTATTTTTGTTTCCGCTTCAAAATCTAAACTCTGCCATCTTCTGGCTACTAACGATTGTGTAAATAAAGAATGGAAGGATTCTCTCCCATATAATCGCAGATAGCCTTTACGTTCTTTTAGTGATCCAATTTCCTCGCTAAATGGAATTCGTAGAGTTTGGAAATTAATATTCAAATCTGTAGAATCAAAATCATCAACAATCGGATAAGTACTTTCCCATTTTTGTTCAGTTAGATTTGGAGCTTCTACTTCAACACTTGGTTTATTACCACCAACGATATATGGCCAGTCATCTTCCCAATAAACTTTTTGAATAGCTGTTTCTCTTCCTAATGTTCCATAACCACGACTTTGAGATAATTTATTACCTTCAGCGTGGACAGGTCGAGTAGTTAAATGGGCAAAGTACCATTCTCCATCTTGTGTTTCTACAAAAGAACCATGGCCAGCTTTTTGAAGCTCTATTTGAGGGTAAGGAAATGACGTTATTAATGGATTTTCTGGATGTGTCTCATAAGGTCCTCTAATATCTTTAGATCGAGCTATAGTAGCTTGGTGCTCGAATTTGGTGCCTCCCTCAGCAGTTAACAAGTAATAATACCCATTTAATTTATAAAGATGTGGAGCTTCCACAAGTCCCCAGTCTGTACCTTTATAGATAATCTCTGGATCACCAACTAATTTTTCTTTTTCATGATCATATTCTTGCAATACAATTCCATAAAATTCATGATGATTACTTCTTGGATCCCAAAGCATATTTACCAAATATTTACGCCCGTCATCATCATGGAATAGAGATGGGTCAAATCCTGAACCATTTAAATATATCGGTTTACTCCATTCACCATCAATTGTTTCACTCGTTACCAGATAATTATAAACGTCTTTCCATGCTCCACCAGTTACCTTCACATCTGAATATATTAGCCAAAATTTATTATCATGATAACTTAGTTGAGGTGCCCACACTCCACCAGAATCTGGATTTCCTTTCATATCTAATAAATCAGTACGATCTAAAGGTTGAGCGACTAATTGCCAATTTATTAAGTCTTTAGAGTGATGAATTTGTACGCCAGGAAACCATTCAAATGTCGAAGTAGCTATATAATAATCATCTCCTACTCGACAAAAACTAGGATCTGGATTGAAACCTTTTAAAACAGGATTAATTATTTTCATTTATATCCTCCTCTTTTTATATAAGCAATTCCAAAAGTTTTTATTTTTCAACAGTCATTCACAATTCTTTGTAAGTTAGAATTTCATTTATATTTCTTCCTTATATATGAAAGTTTCTTATTGAAAATATTACTATATTTATTAGTAACTATACTTTTTATAAAACTTTTGGAATCACTTTTTTTATTTATTGTTTAATTAGCTGCTGCTCTCACTAGATATTGATTTAAAATGCCTTTAATGACTTCTAATTGTCCAGATTTATTTTGAATATCTGAAAGACCTAAGGCATAATCCGATAATTGTTTAAAATCTGTTTTTCCTTCAACAATTTCTTTTCCGATACCTTCCGTGTAGCTGCTGTATCGATCTGAAATGATATTTTCTAATACCTTATCTTCAAGCATTTGATGAGCAACTCTTAATCCTAATGCATAACTGTCCATACCGACAATGTGTGCTTTGAATAAATCTTCTGGTTCAAAAGATGTTCTTCTTACTTTCGAGTCAAAGTTTAAGCCACCTCGTCCGAGACCACCATTTTTTAGAACTTCATACATGGCTAATGTCGTCGTGTACAAGTCTGATGGGAATTCATCGGTATCCCATCCTAAGTGAGGATGTCCTTGGTTCGCATCTAGAGAACCTAACATATTATTAATTCTTGCGTAATGAATTTCATGTTCGAATGTATGACCAGCTAAAGTTGCGTGGTTGGCTTCAATATTAAATTTGAAAATGTCTTCTAACCCATAATTTTGTAAAAAAGCATGGCTTGTTGCTACATCATAATCATATTGATGAGTGGTTGGCTCTTTTGGTTTCGGCTCAATCAAGAACTGTGCATCGAAACCTATTTCTTTTGCATAGTCATTGGCCATATGGAAAAAGCGTCCTAGGTTATCTAGTTCTAACTTCATATCTGTATTGAGTAAACTTTCATATCCTTCTCGTCCACCCCAAAAGACATAGTTTTCGGCACCTAATTCTTTCCCAACTTCTAATCCTTTTTTCACCTTAGCTGCTGAATAGGCAAAAACATCGGCATTATTTGAGCTTGCTGCTCCTTGAACAAAGCGAGGATGTGAGAAATTATTCACTGTATTCCATAATAGTTTTACTTTACTATCTTTCATATAATCTTTAATCATTGCTACAATCGTATCTTGATTGTCAAAACTTTCTTTTAAACTGGAACCTTCAGGAGCAATATCAACATCGTGGAAAGCAAAATACGGAACGTTTAATTTTTCAAATAATTCAAATGCTGCTTCTACTCTTGCTTTTGCTTTGTCCATTGGATCTGTATGTTTGTCCCAAGGACGAATCGCTGTCCCTACTCCAAATGGGTCACTTAAATCCTCGGTAAATGTATGCCAATAAGCGACTGAAAATTTTAAGTGTTCCTCCATCGTTTTATCGCCTATTTTTTCCTCTGAATTATAGAATTTATAGGCCAATGGATTGGTTGAAGTTGCACCTTCAAATTTAATATTACTTACATTGTCAAAATATGCCATAATTTTTCTCCTTTTATTTTTATTCTAAATTTATTAATTGATGACTAATTTCTTTAATGGATGGATATACTTCGCGATAAACTTCGTAAATTTGATTATATTTTTCAACATTTTCTGCAATAGGAAGAAATTCATTGGTATAGTTTACGAAAATATCCGAACACGCTTTAAAATTCGGATACCAGCCCGCACCTACTGCAGCAATCATCGCAGCCCCCATTCCAGGTCCTTGTTCCGTTTCAAGGGTAATTACTGGGGTATTAAAAATATCGGCTTGCATTTGTAGCCAGTCTTGATTTTTAGCACCACCACCTACTGAAACAATTTGACTAAATTTTTTGTCCGTATATTTTTTCATCAGTTCTTGAGAATCTCGCAATGAAAAAGTAATACCTTCTAAGACTGCTCGAGCAAAATGAGTTCTCGTATGACTGATATCAATTCCTAAAAAAGATCCCCGAATTTTACTATCGGTATAAGGGGTTCGCTCTCCTGAAATATAAGGAGTAAATATAAGTCCTTCTGACCCTACAGGAATTTGATTGATATCTTTCAGTAAATCATTAAAGGTTTCTTCTTTTGCAAATTGATCTTTAAACCAGTTCAAACTATTTCCCGCTGCTAGTGTTACTCCCATTGAATAGTGCGCATTGGGAATTACATGGTTAAAGAAATGTAAATGTCCCTCATAATCTTTTTCTTTGTCTTCTTCATAAGTTAAAAATACCCCCGACGTTCCAATACTTGCCATCGCTTGATGTGGACGAACAATCCCTGCTCCGACTGCTGCGGAAGGATTGTCTGCTCCTCCAGCAAAAATAGGAATATCTTGTTCAAATTGGAATTGTTCTTTTAATTCTTCATTTAAAAAACCAATTTGAGCGGTCGATTCAACTAAAGGTGGACATATTTTAGGATCGATTTGGAAGGTCTTTAAGATCTCTGGACTCCACTCTTTTTTCTCAATATCGAGTAACAAAGTACCCGCTGCATCCGAATACTCCATCTGCATATTTCCTGTTAAGCGATAGCCTAAGTAGTCTTTCGGTAATAAAAACGTTGAAACTTTCGCCCAGTTTTCTGGTTCGTGTTCTTGGACCCAAAGCATCTTCGGCAAGGTGAAACCTTCTAATGCTTTATTTTTTGAAATATCAATTAATTTTTCACCGAGTTCGTTTGTAATTCGGTGGCACTGTTTCGTTGTTCGCACATCATTCCAAAGAATGGCATTTCGGATAACGTCGCCTCTTTTATCTAAAAGAACTAAACTATGCATCTGCCCCGAAAAACTAATTCCTTCTAATTGACTGGTTACATCAGGAACTTCTTTTATAATCTTTTCGAGTGTTTGTTTAGCAGCTATATACCAAGCTTCAGGTTCTTGCTCGCTGTATCCTTTTTGTGGGGTAATTAAAGGATATTCGGAAGTGACAGTGGTAATGATTTCTCCACTTTTATTCACTAAGAGTCCTTTTAATCCACTTGTCCCAAGGTCTAAACCAATTACATACGACAACTTAAATTCACTCCAATCTTGTTCAGTTAGTTAGTTTAACTTACATACTAACTTTCAATCATTATAATGCATAGATTTTAAACAAGAGTCAAGCGCTTTCAATAAGTATTTTTTCTTTTTCTTTTAATTTTTTTATAAATATGCTAAAGTTGGTTTAATAAAAAAACTAACTGCCTTTATTGCTTATTGGTTTTGAGGAGAATATATAATGTTACGTAACTTTTCTTCCATGAGAGAACAAAACACTCATGCAATTCTTTCCCAAATTATTAATCATCCTGAAATTTCTCGAGCAGAAATTTCAAAACAAACAAATTTAAATAAAGCCTCCGTTTCAGAAATTGTTCGAAATTTAATTGACGAACAATACGTAGTAGAAACAGGTATTGGAAAAAGCTCAACGGCTGGCGGACGGAAGCCTATCTTGCTTAAAATTAACAAAAAAGCAGGATTTTCTTTTAGTTTTGATGTCAGGTATGACAGACTTAGCTATATGGTCACCTATCTCAATGGCGAAGTTCTCACTTTTGAATCTGTAGATATGAATATTGATCAGTCAAATATTGTTTCGGTTGTTGAAAATATTATTCGAAATTTTCAACAATCGATGGAAAACTCTCCTTTTGGGATTATTGGCATTGCAATTGCGATTCATGGGGTTGTTTCAAAAAATAAAATTATCTTCACCCCCTACTATGATTTAAGTCAAATTGATTTAGCCAACGAACTAGAAAAGCGCCTGCATCTTCCGATTTATTTAGAGAATGAAGCGAATCTTACTGCCTTAGCTGAAGCTTCGATGGACGCGACCCACAAAAATTTAATCTCCGTTAGTATCCACACAGGGGTCGGAGCGGGTATCATCATTGAAGAGAAACTGTATCACGGATTTGAAGGCCGCAGTGGTGAGATTGGCCATACGACCCTTTATCCTGATGGGATCGCATGCCCTTGTGGAAATAAAGGATGCCTTGAACAGTACTGCTCTCAAAGCTCAGTGCTAAATGCTTATCGAAACGCGATGGAGAATGAGCTTCTAACCGTTGATAATTTAATTATGGATTATAAAAATGGAGAAAATATAGCTGTTAAAATAATAGAGGATTTCGCAAAAAATCTAAGTATTGGGATGACCAATCTTATGGGGACATATGGGCCAGAAATCATTTATATTAATAATAAAATCATTAAAGATATTCCTTCTATTATCGTAAAAATTCGTGAACACTTGGACCAAACTATGTATAAAAAAATCCCTGTAGAAATTTCTCAAGTTGCCCAACAAGCGAGTTTATATGGTGCTACGGCTATGAACATTCAAAATTTCTTAGGAGTGAAAACATTTAATTTTTTTAATTAAGAAAAAGAACAGATGAAATATTTTTTGAGAACTATTGGAGGAAATAAAAATGATACTTGATCAACAAAAAATTGGATTTATTGGCTTTGGAAACATGGCCCAAGCAATTGCCAAAGGATGGCTTGATTCAGGCAAAGTAAGTACTAATCAGCTCTATGCGAGTGCTCGTAATCAAGAACGGTTAAAAGAGAATACAGAGCGTTTAGGAATTACTGCAATAAAATCCAATCAAGAATTAGTCGAAACCGTAGATATTGTAATTGTTGCGGTGAAGTCCTATCAAATTAAAGAACTTTTTGAACCCTTAAAAGAAATCCTTAAAGATAAAATAATCGTTTCTTTAGCCGTGAATATGTTATGTGGCGATTTTGAAGAAATTTTACTTGAAGGAACTCAACATCTAAGCACCTTGCCCAACACACCCGTTACGATTCGAGAAGGAATTGTCCTTTTTGAAGAACAGCACACACTAACACCAAAAGTTTTAAATTTAATAACCAAACTCTTTAAATTATTAGGACATGTGGAAGAAATTCCAACAGAACAAATGGGAATCGCTGGTTTGATTAGCGGTTCCGCTCCCGCTTTTGTTGATTTATTCATTGAAGCTTTAGGCGATGCAGCTGTAAAGCATGGGTTAGATCGACAAACCGCTTATAAACTGATTAGCCAAATGATTTCTGGAACAGGAAAATTGCAATTGGAAACGGGTAAACATCCTGGTGAGCTAAAAGATGCGATTACTTCTCCAGGTGGGACTACAATTAAAGGCATTTCCGCTTTAGAAAAAAATAATTTTAGAGGCGCTATTATTGAAGCCGTCGACTCGATTTTGTCTGGGTCTTAATTATAAATATAGCTAAACCCTCTCGCTTCGCAAATGAACACGATTGAATGAATCCTACTCTAAAAAACCAAAAACCGCATTTCTTCGTTCTTTACATAGAAGAACTTAAGAAATGCGGTTTTAAAATTTATTTATCTATTAGGCTATGTTAAAGTTTATTGTTGATATAAGGTAAAAAATTAGAACTTCCATTTTTCTGGAAGTTCTATTAAATAATAATGTTTTAATCAACTAAAGCACCATTTAGTGCAATAAGAAATCAATCTTTAATAAAATTCAAGATAGCATCCCTGAATTTTAATTGGTTTTCAATGTAAGGGTGATGGCTTCCGTCTATGACGCTTGTTTTAGAGTTTGGAAAGTTAAACAATTGGTGATGTTTTGGACCAACAGCATTATCATCTTCTCCAGCAATAATTAATACTGATTTAAGAATATCGCTTGATAATGAGGTGAAGTCTTGTAAGTATTCCCCTGAAGAGAACACGTATTGTTGGAATTTAGGATCACTATTTAATCCGTATTGGTCAATTAAATCTACTCTCTTTTTGTTCTCTAAATTGGTAAATTGAAATTTATAATACACTTCTTTATCAAGCAATTGCGTGAGAATAGAGAAATAGGAATCCATAAATGAACTTATATCGTCTGTAGATAAATCCCTAACTTCTAACCCTAATAAATTTGCTCCTTTATTCAGTTGATGCCCAAAAGAATCAACCATATGAAGTGTTGCGTTTGATAATATTATTCCTTTCGTTCCTTCAGGAAACCGTTCGGCATAGTTGACTGCAAGTATTCCGCCAAATGAGTGTCCCATCACATACCATTCCTGAAACCCAATGAATTCCCTAAGTTCTTCAATGTCTTCTATTAACCTATTTAAAGAATAATCTTGCGTAGGGCTGTGTTCGGAACGCCCACATCCTCTTTGATCCAAATATACCATTTCCAATTTCTCTTCTAAAAGTTCTTGCGAAAAGTATTGAAATGATTTACTCCAATAACCTGGGCCACCGTGAAGATATACACAAGGAACTCCTTTTCCACTCTTATCGTAATATAATTCTAATCCATCACTTGTTATAAACTTCATCTATACTATTTCTCCCTTGGTTTAGAGTAATTCCTGATTCAACAACCCTGTTCTTTATTTATTCAACAAGAAAGGGTGCTAATCCTTCTTTAAGATAAGCACCCGTTCGTATATTAAGAATAATTAGAACTGCAAACTAAAACCTTTGAACTTATGAATTCCAGTTCCAAATCTCACCAGTTCTTTTTCTTCAAGTTCCTTAACTGCATTTTTTACTTCTGCTAAAAGACTTGATGGAAGACCTATTGTATTATGCCCGCCATAAATCCTCGTCACATTTGATAAGTTGGCTATTTTCTTTAATGATTGCACTAACTTAACAGGTTCTGTCGTAGGAAAAAAAGCATATACTGGAGTCCCATCATAAAGTAAATCACCTGTAAATAAATAGCCTGTGCTATTATCTAAAATTGAAATATGCCCTGGAGAATGCCCTGGAGTATGGAATATAGTCAATGTTCTATTTCCTATCTCTATTTCATCTCCATCATTTAAAAGTCCAGTGGGATGCCCTTTAAATGGCATATATGTTTCTGGATTAAAACTCTTCGGAGTAGGGATTGTAATATCACGACTTACATCTTTTCTAATTTGCTCGATGGGAAGCCCCTTGATACCTTCTATAAGCCAATCTTCTTCATCTTTATGTACATATATATTATCAAATTCACCGTGGCTTCCAATATGATCCCAGTGGACGTGTGTTGTCAGAACAATAATTGGTAAGTTTGTCAGCTGGTCTGTAATTCTCTTTATGTTATCAATTCCAAGCCCAGTATCAATTAAGGCTGCTTTTTCCTCACCAATTAATAAGTAGGAATGAACTTTTTCCCAATGTCCATATTCACTAATAGCAAAAGTTTTATCATCAATTTGTTGTAATGTAAACCACGAATCTTTAATTTCAACCATTCAAAAGTTCCTCCCTTCTTGGTTAGTTTCTATATAGTTTTTAAAAATCCTTCTTCCACTAAACTGCCCCGTTAGTTGAATAAGAAACACTGTTTAAACAGCAAATTTAGTTAACCTAATTGTATCATAAGTTTCTGAATTCTGTACTAAATTCCCTCTGATTATCAAATCATTCATTGTTACTTCATTTCTTTGATGTTGGATACTTTCTAAGACCTGAAACCAAGCAAGGTAATTGTTTAAATACTTGGTCGCAACACCATTAAATCGTTGTATCCAACCTTTTAGTCTTCTATGATAATTATTCACGTTCTGGATGTGGTAAAGCCCCTTTGTACGAATTTTACCATCGGACTTGAATTGGTAAATATCCATTCCCTTTTCAGCAGCATATGTTTTAAATGCACGCCAAGAATCCGTGCATAGTATATTTTCATTTGAAAGCTTATGCCCGATGGCTTTATCTAACTGTACTTTCGTTAATCTACCCATACCTAATATCTGCGAAATAGTGGTCTTGTCACGGTCTCTTGCAACTAATACACACACTTGTTCATTACTTATGCCACGTTTCTTTGCTGAACCACCACGTTTGCGAGGTTTTCTACCTTTAATTTTTCTTTGTCCTTTTTCTGAGTACAAGAAATAGGTCTCGTCCATTTCAACGATACCTTCAAAATTTGGTATTTCCATTTGCTTTAACGATGATAATAGTTTGTGCCTCCAATAAAATAAAGTGACGTGAGTAATGTTGCCGATTAAGTTAGCAGACTTCCGAAGAGAATAACCTTCAATCATACACTCAATAAATTTAATCCACTGGTTAAGGTGACGAGTTCGATAGAGAACTGTATTTGTGAGGTCGGTAAATGTCTTTTTACAAGCCTTACAGCGATAGCGTTGCTTTTTAACTTCTTCACCATCAACGATTGTTGTATATTTACCGAAGCGAACAATATGTTCTGATGTACAATCAGGACATTCATACCCATTCTTATTCTTACGTTCAGATATTTCGTGAAGAACGGTTCCAGTCGAACTTGATGCTCTTAGTGCATCAATTAAATATTCACGCAATCTGTGCTTCTCTGCGGGATTTAGTTTTTGAATGGCTTTAAGGATTTCAGTCGCTCTCACAATCATCACCAACCCTAATGTAGTTAGTTCAATTATAGAACATTCGTTCTTTAAAATCAATTATCAACAACTAACTTTAACAGAGCC
>NZ_FQUF01000013.1 GCF_900129085.1 Atopostipes suicloacalis DSM 15692 | reverse complement strand
GGCTGGATAAATTACTACAAGATTGCCTTTATGAAATCTTTTATGACGGAGATTAAATCATGGCTGAATCATCGATTAAGACAACTGATTTGGAAAAGATGGAAGAAAGTTTCCACTCGATACCAACGGTTGAAAAGACTGGGAATTGACCATGACGAATCACTCAAAATGGCTGGGAGCCGAAAGGCTTACTGGCGACTTTCAAAAACAATGACTTTACACCGTGCTATAACAAATAAAAGACTCGTACAGTGGGGATTAAAAGATTTAATCTACCTGTACGAGCGTTAAAGATATTTAAATTATTGAACCGCCGTATACGGAACCGTACGTACGGTGGTGTGAGGGGTCGGTAAATAAATTAATTATTTACCTCCTACTCGATTAGGTCTTGAGGCTGATTTTATCATTTTCTAATGCATGTAGAGGGGAAATTGATTATACTTATGGGGAAGAATCTATAGCTAAGAGGTGATATTTTGAATAAACGTTGGTTAATTATGATATTAGGAATACTTGGCTTACTGATGGTCTATGAGTTATTTAATAATCGTTTTTCTATTATTATGCTGGCTATTGGTATTGGGAGTTTATTGTTAAAAGATCGAACCTCCCGAAAAAATCAAAATACTCTATTTATAATTGGTGTTTTTACAATTTTACTTGCACTATTTTCTAATCGAATGATATTAGCCTTTATTGTAGTCGGTCTATTATTATTTATCGGAGAAAATCCGGAGATTTATCAACTTATTCGTGAGCTATTAACGGGTAAGAAAACGTTAAAGAATCAAAATGACTTTGTAATGGTCGATTTTGAACAAACAAATAATTCGACCTTTAAAGTCTCTCGGAATCAATGGATTGGAGAAAATAGAGAAACAGAAGAGGATATTTATAGTTGGGAAGATATAAATTTTACAAAGGTCATTGGGAACACGGTCTTTGATTTAGGAAATACTTTATTACCCAAAGAAACAAATATTATTCTGGTAAGACAAGGTATCGGAAAGATAAAGATTCTTGTACCAGAAGGTGTGGCTATTTCTTTGAATACTAGCATGCTGATAGGAAAGGTTTTTGTTGGAGAGGAAGAAATTGACCTAAAAAACGAAACACTCCACTGGTATTCAAATACTTATTATACAAATACGAGAAAAGTAAAAGTTATGGCTAATATATTGATTGGAGAAGTAGAGGTGGTGTTTTTATGAAAAGCAAGACACTAAAAGATTTTAGTCTCTGCTTCATATCTTCTTTTGCTATCTACAATGCCTTAATCTTTTTTGTTATGCTAAATTTTACGGATGAAAAATGGAGTGATATTTTCTTAGAACGAAGAATCACAAATTTACCGCTTATTTTATATTTAGTTATATTTTCATTTATAACAGCTTTTTTAGTTCTTTCGTATTTTAAGATTAAAGATCGTCGAAAAATGAAAAAAATTGAGAATGCCTTGCGTATGTTGAATGAAGGCCAGTATTCAGCAAAAATATTTCTACAGATGTTTTCTGAAGAGACTCCTGTGCAAGTTAATAAAGTGATCGATCGTGAAATTCTTAAATTACACGAAAAAATGATTCTCATTTCCGAAGAGGCGGTTAGTGTATCCCAACAAGCTTCTACGATCAGCGAAGAAACTCGTGAAGAAATATTGGAAGGTGAAAGACATCGGATTGCTCGGGAATTACATGATTCAGTAAGTCAGCAACTATTTGCAGCTGCCATGCTTCTTTCAACGATTCAAGAAAATAAAGAGTTACTTCCTGAGGCATTTAAACCTCAAATTACGATGATTGGAGAGATTATTGGCGATGCTCAGTCAGAAATGCGGGCTTTACTTTTACATCTACGGCCTATAAAATTAGATGGTAAATCCTTAAAAGAGGGAATTGAACAATTACTGAGTGAACTGGAATCGAAAGTTCCCATCAGTATTTCTCATGAAATTGAAGATGTGAAGCTTACAGAAGTTGTGGAAGATCATTTGTTTCGAATCGTTCAAGAACTTTTATCGAATGTTTTACGTCATTCACAAGCTTCTGAATTAGAAGTTTATTTAAAGAAAACAAGGGATTCTTACCAGTTACGCTTTGTTGATGATGGAAAAGGTTTTGACATGGAACAGAAAAAAGATAGTGGATTTGGTTTACGCAATATAAAAGAACGTATGGCAGGCTTAGGCGGGAATGTTCGAATTATTTCTTTTCCTAATCAAGGAACAAGTGTTGAAATTCGAATACCGTTAATTACGGGAGGATAGCGATGATAAAATTATTAATTGTAGATGATCATGAGATGGTCCGTTTAGGCCTTACTTCTTATTTCTCAGTTTTAGAGGATATTGAAGTCATTGGCGAAGCGGAAAATGGAGCTGAAGGGGTAAAAATGGCTTTAAAGGATTATCCGGATGTCATTTTGATGGATTTAGTTATGGACACGATGGATGGTATTGAAGCGACGGAAGTTATTTTGAAAGAATGGCCAGAAGCTAAAATTTTAATTTTGACCAGTTTTTTAGATGATGAAAAAGTATATCCTGCGATGGAAGCTGGCGCTAGTGGTTATTTATTAAAAACATCCTCAGCAAGTGATATTGCGAAAGCCATAAGACGTACATACTCGGGAGAAGCTATTATCGAAGAGGCAGTTTCAGAAAAATTAGAAGAAATTGAAAAAAACGGGGACAGGCGTCGATTACATGAAGACTTGACGAGTCGTGAATTAGAGGTCTTGCATTTAATTGCGGATGGTTTATCGAATCAAGAAATTGCGGATAAATTGTTTATTACGTTAAAAACAGTGAAGACACATGTTTCAAATATTTTATCAAAGCTCGAAGTTTCTGACCGTACACAAGCAACGATTTATGCTTTTAAGCATGGACTGATCAATTAAGCTTTATATAAAATAGAAAGTAAAAAACCACTAACTCCTTTTTTGGAATTAGTGGTTTTGTGTTTATATTTAATCTTGGGTTAATATGACCGGTAACACCATTGGGCGGCGTTCGGTCTCTGCATATAAGAATTGACGTAAATCTTCAATTAAATCATTACGCATTTTGTATTCATTGATCTGACTATAGTTAAAGGAACGTTGAATACTTTGTTGAGCAATTCGTTGTGCCTTATGGATTAAATCACCAGATTCTCGCATATAAATAAATCCACGTGAAATAATATCTGGACCAGCTAAAATTTGTCTCTTCTCTGTATCTATTGTTGCAACAACGACTACAAGTCCGCTATCTGAAAGAATACGGCGATCACGCAATACAACATTCCCAATATCCCCAATTCCACTTCCATCAATATAGACATCATCAGCAGGAAATTCACCTGCACGTCGAGCTTCCTGGCCTGTAAAGGCTAAAATCTCGCCGTTGTCTAAAATAAAACAGTGGTCAGGATCTACACCTGTTTTTATCGCTAGGTCTACATGTTCATGCTGCATACGACGTTCACCATGGATAGGAACAAAGAATTTTGGTTTCATTAAACGCAGCATTAATTTTAGCTCTTGTTGAGCACCATGCCCAGAAGTATGGATGTTGTTTACTTTACCGTGAACAATTCGAGCGCCTGCTTCAAGTAAACGGTCAATCAGACTATTTACAGAATTTGTATTTCCTGGAATAGGTGAGCTAGAAAAAATTACGGTATCTCCAGGGATAATTGAAATTTGTCGGTGAGTCCCATTCGCGATACGGCTTAAGGCTGCCATTGGTTCCCCTTGAGAACCTGTACATAAAAGTAAGACCTCGTTTGGCTTATATTTATTAATTTCATTCGGCTCAATAAATATTTCGGGATCTTCTTTAATATAGCCTAACTCAATCCCTACATTAATTCCATTCACCATACTACGTCCAAAAATGGCTACTTTCCGACCAGATAAACGCGCCGCTCGTATAACTTGTTGAATACGAGATAAGTTAGAGGCAAAAGAAGCAAAGATAATGCGTCCTTCAATATTTTCTACTAAACTCATAATCGATTCACTAACAACTTCTTCTGAATTTGTAAAACCAGCTATTTCAGCGTTGGTACTATCGGATAGAAGGGTAATTACTCCTTCTTCACCAATTCGCGCCATTTTTTGTAAATTTGCATCTTTTCCAAAAGGAGGTGTGAAATCAAACTTGAAATCTCCAGTCTGTACAACATATCCATAAGGTGTGTTTACGGCAATACCAAATGATTCTGCCACACTATGATTCGTATGGAAAAATTCTACAGACAATTTACGGAATTTAATAATAGAATCTTCTGTTACTTCATGCAACTTCGCATCTCTTAATAAATGATGTTCGCTCAATTTATTTCGAATCATGGCTAGGGCAAGCTTACTTCCGTAAATGGGAACATTTAATTGCTTTAATAAATAAGGAACCCCACCAATATGGTCTTCATGATTATGTGTAATAAATAAGCCTTTAATCTTATCTTTATTCTCTACTAAATAGCTGTAATCAGGGATAACATAATCAATCCCTAATAAATCATCTTCAGGAAATTTAATTCCAGCATCGATGATAATTAACTCATCTTGAAACTGCACGCCATAAGTGTTTTTCCCGATTTCATCAAGACCACCTAGGCCAAATACTGCAACCTCGTTATTATTTATATTCGGTTTCATTCGGATATATACTCCTCTTTCTGTTTATAATTTATAAATTTCGTAATCTGGCATCTATTCAAAAACTTATATCTAAACACACGTTATTTAAACAAATTAAGCAGTCTCATCCCTTGTCTCTATCTGCGTGCAACTTTGCTTAAATATTATGTACGTCTTTCCGTTCTCTTAAATGCGTCAGTACGCAATGTTAGAATTATTTTAGCATAGAAAAATACTTAAGTATAGCAACAAACCATTGAAACCGTTTCCCCTTCGGGAAATGAATGAAGAAAGCAGAAAGAAACAGAAAAATGTTTCGAACGTAAGTAGATTAATTACGTTTTACTTGGTACAATAAATGAGAAAAGAGGTGGACCAATGAGTCGACAAGAAAAAATCGTTGAAATAGTAAGTGAACATAAAAAAATTGAAGTTAATGAATTATCGAAAAAACTTGAAGTTTCGAAAGTAACGATTCGAAAAGATTTAGATAAATTAGAATCCAGAGGAATTTTACATCGAGTACATGGTTATGCGGTATTAAATAGTGAAGATGATTTAAATTATCGTTTAGCCATTAATTATGAATTAAAGCGGAAAATAGCAAAAGAAGCCGCCATGGAAGTAGAAGACAACGAAACCGTTCTGATTGAATCAGGTTCCACCTGTGCTTTATTAGCAGAAGAGTTAGCTTTTAATCGTAAGAATGTAACAATCATAACAAATTCCAGCTTTATTGCTGGCTATGTAAGAAATAGTGAGAGTGTCAATGTTATTTTGTTAGGTGGCGAATATCAGAAAAAATCACAAGTTAATATTGGTGTTTTAACGGAGCTAGCCATTAATCAATTCTATGTCGATAAACTTTTTATTGGAATTGATGGGGTAGATGAAAAAAGAGGTTTTACAAGCGTAGATCTTCGTCGCTCAGAAACGGCTAGAATGATGGCCGAACAAGCTGAAAATGTTATTATTTTAACGGATTCTAGTAAGTTTGATGCGAAAGGAACCGTTACAGAGTTTCAGTTTTCAGAAGTTACAAAAGTGTACACAGATTCAGGTATTCGTATGGAGGATAAACACTTTTTGAACCATCACCATATTCAGGTGATTACAGTTTAGTCGTTAAATGTTACACTAACAGAAGATAAAATAAAATGAATTAAGAACGCAGGAGGAACTATGGAATTAAAATTAATTGGAATCGATATGGACGATACTCTTCTTCGAGAAAATAAGACGTATGATGAAGAAAGATTTAAAAAAGTATATGAAGAACTCAAAGAACAAGGGATTACAACCGTTATTGCTTCAGGAAATTCATATCCAAGACTGGATGAGTACTTTTCGCATATGAATCATGAGGATCTATATTTTGCTGGAGATAACGGAAACTATATTGTTAAAAAAGAAGAAGTTCTTCATAAAGCCGTGGTTGATTATCCAGAAATATGGGAAGTGGCTAAAAAATTAAGTGAAATGGACAATATTAGCAGTATTTATTGTGATGGGGTTCATTCTTATTCAACAGGTATAAATAAAGAGTATGAAGACTATATTTTAAGTTATTATGGAAATTTACAAATTGTGGATTCTCTAGATGAAATAAAGATGGATGAAATTGTAAAAATTGCCAATCATATGCCTTCTTCTTTGGAAGAGATAAAGAAAAATGCTCAAAAAATAACTGATGAATTTTCAACCTTTAATGCGGTTAGTAGTGGTGGAGGCTGGTTTGATATTTTTGATATCCATGGCGGTAAAGGATCAGCTATTCAGGCATTACAAGAGAAATATAATGCTAAACCTGAAGAAACAATGGTTTTTGGAGATAGCCAAAATGATGCGAGTATGGTAGAGCATGCAAAATACTCAGTAGCCTTATCCAATGCGGATGATAAGTTAAAAGAAATTTCCAATTATGAAATTGGTTCGAATGAAGATCAAGCCGTATTAGATATCCTAGAAGAGTTGATTAAAAAAGGTTCTTTAGAATTTATGGAGCAATATAAAAAATAAGTTCAAAAAAGCTAGAATTATGTTTAACAATATTGTATACTACTAATGTTGATGCAAAATCAACATTATCGGGGGGTATAGCTCAGTTGGGAGAGCGCTTCGCTGGCAGTGAAGAGGTCGTCGGTTCAAGCCCGTCTACTTCCATTTATATGAATACAAAATAAGCTAGAAGTTTGAACTTAAATAACTTCTAGCTTATTTTTATTGTCTAAATTTTTATATAATTTTTAACAATTTCATTTGCTTTATCAACAAGGGCTTTAACGTTGTTATTTCCATAATGGGTATTGGATAACCATGGTCCAATATAAAAGCAAGTATCAAGTTGACCGTATAATTGACTAATGACTTGACTTTCTGGCCAAGTGACTAGGAGACCTCTTTTATCTTTATCTAAAAGAAATCCTTTGTCTAAAAGTCTTGCAAGGAGAGGGTTATCATCGCCAATCTGATCAGTATTGAAATCAAAACCAGAAGCATTAATAACAACATCTGCTTGATAAGACTTACCACTTGCGCTCTTCAACATAAAATTTTCATGCTTTTTAATCTCCATCAAATCAGGTTCAATAAAAAGCTGATCTTGAGTCATGAGTTGATACATATTTGACACAGCATCAGGTGCTAATCGAACTTGGTAGTGGCTAAAGATTGCAGCATAATCTGAATGGTAGCGGGCTTGATCTTTCCTAGATAAGGACATATAAAGATCACCTAAATTCCCAGATAAAAGAGCAATATAGCCTTGAAGTTTTGAAAGCTCAGGATGGTCTTGTCCAAAATAAGTACGATAAGTACCCTTTAAATCAGTAGGATCATATTTTTCACGAATAGCTGCTAGGTCAATATGATTCGCTTTTAAATCCTTACCAATCACTTTGACCATCCGATTTAAGGGAATGACTCCTTTGTTTTTATGCCGTTCTTTTTCAATCCAATTTTTGTCTAAAGAATATTCAAGCGCAGGTCCTTGATAAGGAGGGACTCGCAGGGAATTAAAGTAAGGAATAATCGTAAAAATGCCCATTGGATATTTCAAATCTTTTTCATGGCTAAGGTAGTTCACTAAATCAAAAGCAGTTAGTCCGGATCCAATAATTGCAACTCTTGTTTCTTTGTTGATATGATTTAGTTTTTCGACAACTGGATAAGGATTATGTATATAATTTTTAAGACCCTGTAGATTATAAAAATCTTGGTAGGAGGGAGTTCCCAGTGCTAAAAAGAGATAATTATAAGAACCATGCGGTTTTCCATCAGAGTCTGTTAGTTGATAGACAGTAGCGGAATTTTCTTTTACTACAAGAGTGTCTATTATTTCTTTTTTATAATGGGTAACATTTTCTTCTTCTAATACAGGAATGATTCTTTCTTTGGCATATTCTCCAAAAATGGTTCGAGGCACTAAATCTACTTTTGCATCATATTCTGGGTAATGACGCGTCAGCCATTTTGAAAATTCAAATTTATCTTCAGGATTGATAGACATTGCGGTTGGAAAGGCATTTAGTAGAAGATGAGTATCGTCTTTTCCATAAGCTAAACCAACAGCGGGCTCATCCTTTGGATCAAAAATATCGACTTGTATATCAGTGTCTAATTTCCCTGAACTTTTTAGAGACATTAACAAAGCCGCTCCACTTATACCAAAACCGACAATCGCTATTTTCATTCATAATCACCATTTCTCTTTGTACTTATTCATTAGTTTATCATGAAAGCAATTTATTGTTAAAGTTATGCTTGTGATTACTCAACTACTATTCATAACTTTTCTAAGATGTAGATATGGATGACACATAAATAAAAGTTAGAGATGTAGTTACCAATGAGTATTTAAGTTAATTGGATAATTGAACCGAAAGAAGAAATGTTAATTATGTCGTTTCTTCTTTTTTAATTGACCAAAGATAGAAAAACTAAATTGTTTTTAATTCAGTAAGAAAATGGCTACAAATCAATCATTTCTATTTAAGGATTTTTTGCAATCGGTTAAAAAACCTCCGAAAAATTGAAAGTAAGATTCCTGTACGTATAATGAGACTGCTTGCTGAAAAAGTATTTATATAGAAATTGGAGGATTTTAAGTGAATAAAGTATTTACAGAAACAGGCTTATGGTTAATTGAATTTGAAACTGGAAAAATCAGAATTGGTTTGTCATCAAAAGGACAAGATGATTTAGGGGAGGTTAGTTTCTTTGATCCTTTCCCTATTGATACGGTCACTGAAGGAGAATCATTCTGTTCGATTGAAGCAGCAAAGGCTGTCACAGAAATGGAAGCTCCACTTACTGGAGAAGTTATTACATTTAATGAAGAATTGTTATCTGTTCCAGAGAATTTAAACGAAGAAGATGACGAGTTAAATTGGATCATTGAAGTATCTGTAGAAAATTTTGATAAAGAGGATTACTTGAAAGAAGATTTACCTATCGAAGAGTAATTCATATTTAATTGAAAGGATAGGACAATTTGTACTATATATTAAATGAGAGAAATGGCAAAGAGATTCATGATTCCAAAATAAACACAGCAACCTCTAACTATATTGTAAATCATTTAGATTTAGATGAGCCGGCTGTTTTCTTTAGTATTCATAAGCCGACAGTAATGGTAGGGCGCTATCAAAATGCATATGCTGAAGTTGATCAGCGGTATTTAGAAGAAAATAATATTTTCTTATTGAGACGCTTATCTGGAGGTGGGGCGGTCTATCACGATATGGGGAATATTATGTTTATGCTTACGGGACCTAGTGAAGGCTCAGGACAGAAGCATTTTGTAGAATATTCAAAACCTATTTTAGAAGCTATATCTGCTTTAGGTGTAGAAAATGTTCAAGCATCGGGTAGAAATGATTTACAAATTGGTGATCAAAAATTCTCAGGGACTTCTTTTTATTCGACAAAAGAACATTTTATGTTTGGAGCGACCATTTCATATGACTTAAATAAGGAAGTGGCTGAAAAGGTTTTGAAGCCAAACAAACGAAAATTAAAAGCTCACAGGACGAAATCGGTAAAGGGAAGAATGACGAATGTTAAAGAACATTTAGATTATCCCTATAGTGAATGGTCAACCAGTGAATTTCGAGATTATATTGTCTGTCATATATTTGATGTAGAGACTATTGATCAAGTAAAAACTTACGTCTTAACAGATGAAGATTGGGAACAAATTGATAAAATTGCGGATGAAACTTTTAATAATCCTGAGTGGAATTGGGGAAATCGTTCAGATTTTGAACTAAAGAATACAAGAAGATTTAAACAGGGTACCTTTGAATTTTATGCGGATATAGAAGATGGGAAAATTACGCGTAGTCAAATACTTGGTGATTTTTTTGCGAAAGAAGATTTCAATCGACTGACAATAGATTTGGAAGGAAAAGAATTTCAACCGTCTCAAATAGAAGAAGTCTTAATGAAACATGATTTAGAGAAGATTCTTTCAGATTTAACGGTAGAACAATTATTAACATTAATTTTTGATGAAGAAGAGGAAGAATAAAAAATGAATAGATTTAAAAAGATGGGTTTATTTACTGCAACAACCCTTATTTTAGCAGCATGTGGTGCTGAAGGAACTGAAAGTGAAGACAGAAGAGATTCAGCAGCAAATGAAGAGGTAGAAAATACACAAACAGTACAAGGTGGAACAAAAGCGACTGAAAAAGAAGCAATTATTGAATTTTCTGATGAAGATATCGACGCTTTAACAGCGGAAGAAGGCGAGGGCGAAGATCGTTTAGATACGATTTTAGAACGTGGTGTGATTAAGTTTGGTTATTCTGGTGGCTTTGCACCTTACAACTTTAAAGATCCAGAAACAGGTGAATTTACTGGTTTTGAAACGGATATTGCACATTTAATTGCTGAAGACTTAGGTGTAGAAGCAGAATTTGTGACGATGTCTTTCCAATCACTAGTTCCAGCAACGGATTTAAATGTTGATCATCCTGAGAGTATTGATGTGGCATTAAATAATCATGGACGAACTCCTGAACGTGCAGCAGAACATGACTTTACCTTGCCTTATTTAAACTCGGTATTTGGTGTATGGGTAAATGCAGAGAGTGATATTGAAACAGTAGAAGATTTAAATGGCTTAATTGCTGCCCAAAGTGCGACAGGATCAACAGGAGATGCAGCTAAAGAAGCTGGAGCGTTAGATTTTTTCCCGGTTACAACAGCGACAGACGGAAGAAAAATGGTAGAACAAGGACGTGCAGACTTCCATGTGATGGATTACAACGCAATACTTTGGACACTACAAAATAATCCAAATGATAAACTACGTGTCTTAGATGAAACACTTGAAAGACCTGATCCAGTAGGAATGGCGATTAGTGCAGGAAATCCAAAATTATTAAATGCGTTAAATAAATCCATTGAAGAACATACAAAAAATGGAAACTACAGCGAAATTTATGAGAAATATTTAGGAGAAGATATTTCAGTTGCTCCTGAAATGTTCGATTCATTTAAAGAACAAGCGAATATTTCTTGGGATTAATTATTTGTAAAAGTTGAAAGGAGCAAGGGTTTGGAAAGAAATTTGATGATACTTCGTCAAGCCATCGTTCCGATATTTAGAGGAATGGTCACTGTGACCATTCCTATCTCTATATTAAGCTCTCTAGCGGGATTGATGTTTGGAATTGTGTTAATTATCATGCGTTATAGTAAGTTTGGATTATTTCGTTTTATCTCAAAAAACGTTGTTTGGTTAATACGTGGAACTCCAATGCTTGTTTTGCTTTATTTTCTATTTTTTGGTTTAGCTGAATATAATATTTTACTTTCTTCATGGACGACGGCTTTAATTGCTTTTACTTTTTTTGGAGCAGCTTTTATGTCAGAAACGATTCGCGGTGCAATCCAAGCAGTAGACCAAGGGCAATGGGAAGCGGGACTTTCTTCCGGCTTACCTAAGTTTACCGTTTTTAGATGGATCATTCTTCCGCAAGCTATACCACCGATTATTTCTCCTTTAATAGGGCATTTTATTTCCACCATCAAAATGACATCTTTAGTCAGTAATATCGGTTTATCTGACATGTTATTAGAAGGTAAACAGTTTATTGATTTTTATTATGCCCCTTTTTTAATTTATGGGTTATTAGCTTTTTTCTATTTAATCCTTTTTGCGATTTTGACATTTATTCAAAAGAGAGTTCATCTCTATTTCAATAAAGAACGAGAAGATTTATTAGCGAAATTTTTAATGGAATAATGAAATTACGATAGGAGAATATACATGGGGTCTGGAGCACTAGGAATGGAAATGATGCAGAATGAATTTTCTGCTATTGGTATGCGAAACATTTGGAACGATGTGAATCGTTTAGAAAAAATCTGTGAAGTTGAGATTACTTTAGCAGAAGCACAAGCAGAGTTAGGAATTATACCAGCAGATAAAGCAAAAATTATTCGTGAACAAGTGAATGTAGAAAATATAGATATGCGGAAATTGCGGTTAAGTTATGGGAAATCAGGACATTTTCTTTCTGGTTTTGTGAAGTATTTTGAAGATATTCTACCAGATGATGCTGGAAGTTATCTTCATTATGGTTCGACCACACAAGATATTCTAGACACAGGCATGGTTTTACAGTTAAAAGAAGCACACGAAGATACATTAAAGCGATTAAAAAAGCTTATGCGACTCATTTCATCCAAAGCGAATGCATTAAGTGACGTTGTAGGAGTAGGTAGAGCACATGGAAACCATGCGATTCCTATTAATTATGGTTACAAATTAGCCATCTACCTGAATGAATTAATGGATCTATATCAACGATTGAAAGACTCAGAAGACTACGTGTTTACAAGTGCGATATCAGGCGCAGTCGGTTCTTATGCAGGATACGGTGACAAAGGCTTAGAAATGGCTGAATTAGTAGCGGAAAAATTACATCTATCTTTTGATAAAATTGGCTGGCACACCCAAAGAGGTCGTTTTGTAGAGTATACGCATATCTTAGCGATGCTTAGTGGTGTAATGGGGAAAATGGGCAAAAATTTGTTTGACCTCTCACGCTCTGAAATAAAAGAATTCGATGAATCTTATGGGAAGGGACGACAAGGTTCTACAGCAATGCCCACGATGCGTAATCCTTATTTATCTGAAGCAGTATATAATTTAGCAAATCTTATTCATAATGAAATGAACTTGATGTATCAATCAATGCTCGTCTCTCATGAAAAAGATACAATTGGATGGCGAAACCAGTGGGTAGCCATTCCTGAAATTACAATGTATTTATCCGGTCAATTTGCTTATTTAACAGCGGCCATGCAAAACGGAACTTTCCATTTAGAGGCTATCGAAAGAAACTTACACACGGAACAAGGAATGCTTGTTTCTGAACGGCTGATGATGGCTTTATCTTCAGAAATAGGGAAAAGTGCCGCTCACAAATTAATTTATAACATTGGAAATGAGAGTCGAGAAGAAAATACATCATTTGAAGAAAATGTAAGAGCAGATCAGGCTATTCAAAAAGCTTTATCAGATGAAGAATTAGATGAATTATTTAACGTTCATACTTATGTTGGACAATCAGAAAAATTAGGGAAAGAAATATTGAATAACTATGCGAATTTTAAATTTTAGAGGAGAATCATGTTGCTTGAAAAAATTAACCAAATAAATCTAACAAAATTTAATGAAAAGTTTTCTTTCAATCACACGATTCATACGACGAAAGAAGAGCTGCAGCAATTCATACAATTAGGAGATTTACAGTATGTTTGGTTGCCTGCTTGTCCACGAGCTAATCGGATTACCTCAGTCTTTAAATGGTATAAGCTAGATCATTCTATTACAGAACATCATTTATCGCCTTATTATAAATTAGGAGATAATTGGGTATTTGATGCAGAAGACGATATTTTTGAAGAGACATCGATTCAGGATTATTTTCCTAAAGATATTAAAGCGACACAACCTTTTTTATATGATCAATCAGAAAAAAAGATAATCTCAAATAATACGTATCATATGAGTATGCTAATGGCAGAACTAATGGATGAAATAAAAGATGTCGAAGCAGATAAAAGTCTATTTCCAATAGAGTATCGAGAAATGTTAAGAAAATGGAATGCCTGGCTTTATAAAAACGTGAATTTAAAAATTTATCAAGTGGCTTCAAAAACAGATGAAGATAAAAAAAGTGGAATGAAAGAACTTAAAACGGCTTATGATTTACTGAATAATTATTTATCAGAAACGGATTATTTATACGGCAATCAGTTGACAGAATCAGATTTTCGTTTATTCCATAATTTGATTCGACATCAAATTTACTTTAAACAGTTTAAAGTGTTTGATCGATCATTAGAAGAATGGACTTCTTTGGAACAATATGTTCAAAGAATTTTAAAAAAACATCCTAAGATATTTGATGATTTGTATTTTGATGAGATAAGAAAAACACATTTTCGATCAGAACATAATATTAAAAAATACGGTTTTGTTGAAGATATTCCTTCATTAGAAGAAGTTTTTCCATTTTCAGAAAAATAAATACCAAAGGAACGCCTTTTTAGGGGGTTCCTTTTTGATCGTTATCCATTTGTATAACTTATATTTGCTATACTAAAATATAAGGACATTTATCAAATGAGTATTAAATATATGGTAATATTGATTTCTTAGATAATAATAATTGTGATTTCAAAAAATATTATAAGGGAAAAGGATTGGATAAAATGATGAATTGGCAACATAAAGTTCAATATTACGAAACAGATCAAATGCAAATTGTGCATCATTCAAACTATATTCGATGGTTTGAAGAAGCTCGGACTTATTTAATGGATGAAATGGGCTTTAGTTATTTTCAAATGGAAGATGAAGGGATTATTGTACCTGTTTTGTCTGCATATGCTGAATACAAAAGTATGGTGCGTTTTGGAGAGACAGTTGAGATCGAAGCAAAAATTACAGAATTCACAGGCGTTAAATTAACGATCCATTATGAAGTAAGAGATATAGATACAAAAGAAATACGTTCGGTTGGTGAGACAAAACACGCTTTTTTAGATAAGGAAACGTATCGACCAATCTCTTTGAAAAGAAAACATAAATCTATATTTGAGTTGTTCAATCGCATGAGGGATATACATAAAGAAAAATAGAGAAAAGTAATAAATAGATTATATTGTCCTTCTTTTTTAGGTATTCTTCTCCTTAAATGCTAAAATATATTTATTCAAACGAAGAAAGGAATTGTATGTATAGAGATAATGAATTAATGATTAGACCTATAACGGAAAAAGATTTAATGGATATTTGGGAGCTTGTTTATAAAGAAGAAGCCCCTGAATGGAAAAAGTGGGATGCTCCTTATTATCCTCACACTACAAAATCATATGAAGAGTTTATGAAAGAAACAGATCATTGGGTTGGCCAGGAATCTCGATGGGCGATTGAAGTAAATGGTCATTTTATTGGGATGGTTTCTTATTATTGGGAAGATAAACCTTCTAAATGGTTAGAAATGGGAATTATTCTCTATCAATCAAATCATTGGGGAAAAGGGATAGGAACTCGTGCTTTAAAAATGTGGATGAATCATTTATTTAATACATTACCCATACAACGTGTTGGATTCACGACATGGTCAGGGAATAAACGCATGATTCAAGTTGGCGAAAAGTTGGGAATGAAGATGGAAGCTAAAATAAGAAGAGTGCGATATTATAAGGGTCATTATTATGACTCCATTAGGATGGGTCTTTTACGTGAAGAATGGGAAGATCGAAAAATATCTTAATCGATACAAAAAGTCAGATATTTTCTTCTGGCTTTTTTGTCTGAGTTCTGTATTTTAATAAGATTTACTTATCGTATTCATCTAGTTTTTCAATTTTTCCATGCTCATTATGGATAATTACTTTTGTACCAGCTTCTTTGGCTCTTTTTTCGGCTTCATCAACTGCTTCTTTTCGATCATCTGTTGTACAAACAGGATCCTCTTCGCCTTCTTTTTTTACTGCCCATTTCTTCTCATCACCAGGAACCACATGGAATCTTGCATCTTCTGTACCCGCTCTTTTTTCGAAATAATTTCCTCGTCCATCATCATGCTTTGCCATTTCCAATCCTCCTTGTATAATAACTTCACTTCATAGGCTTTTCTTAGATCAATTATTTATTTACATGAGAATCAATCTATTAACCTTATTTAGCCATTTTTACCTTTGAACTGTCAACTTAAATATCTTTGCTTTCTAAATTTTTGCTAACCTCTTCGTATTATGTATATAATTTTAGAAAGGGGATCTTTTCAAATTTAAATATAAAAATCCATCGTATTTATTAATACGGTGGATTTCATTTTTTATATAAAATTCATGCAAGAGATTAAAGCATGGCCTCTACAAAAAATTGCGTGATTTTTTCCATGGTCTCTGGACGAACAAGATGGGCTTCATCTTCTTCAATAAATTGAATATTTTCCTTGTCTCCATGTTCGGCTATAAACTCTACAACATGTTGATAGGGAACAACGACATCTTCTCGGCCGTGCCAAAAGAGAAGAGGGCGTCCATCTATTTTTTCAGGTTGTAAGGATAAATCGTATTCTGGAATCCATTTTAATAAAAGATTGTAATCATGAGGAAAGAAGCGATCCATTTGGCTAGCATGCTTGAAAATACGCTCTCGATAAGCAACTAGTTTTGGAGTACCCATTACACAAGCAGCAGCATCTATTTCGGGATGTTGTGTGAGCAAAGCAGTAGTTGTCATACCACCCATAGATAAACCACCTACACCGATTCTGTCATCGGCAAGTCCTTTTTTTTGTAAAAAATCTACAATATATCCAAATTCAAATAAATTGGTATGTATACTTTGCCAGAAGGTTAATGAAGGAATATCTGTCATCGGATTTTTACGTTTTCCATGATTAAAGGCATCCGGCAAGATGACTCGAAAACCTTCTCGAGCTAAATAACGTCCCTGTGTTAACGTGAGTTCTTTTGAAGACTGCCATCCGTGATAATAAATAATGAGTGGCAACGATTCGTGTTTGTTTTGTTCTGAAACAACTTCTAATATTGGAATGGTTCCTAATGTGTATTCTTCTATAGATAATTTCATTTCTGCACCTCTTTAATAGGATACCTAATTTTACCTCAAATTTCTACTTAGGGTATGTATAAGAAGAACTAATTTGACTTTGTAATCTCTGGCTCGCTATGATAATTAAAAGATAGCGCTTTAGTAAAGAGGGGGAGACATTTTGATAAAAGAAGTAGTGAAAGATATTTACACATTTCCAGTTACTTTACCGAATAATCTACTAAAAGCCTTAAATGTTTATGTTGTTAAAGGAGAAAATCGAATAGTTGTCTTTGATACAGGTTTTAATGCAGAAGCATCAAAGGAAGATTTGCTAAATGGATTAAAGGCTTTAGATGTATCTATAGAAGAAGTTGAAGTGATACTCACGCATTTGCATTCAGATCATGTAGGACTAGTTAACCTGTTTGCGGGTGCAGGTTGTAAAATCTATGCAGGAGAAGTAGATGGACAATTAATTAATGAAATGGTTACTCGAGAATATTGGGACTCTTTAGAAGCTTTAATTCCATTATATGGGATGGAAGAAGATGAGTTGATCACGGATGAGAATCCTGGATATAAGCACCGTTTAGAACGAACGATTGATTATATTGAACTAGAAATTGGCGAATATTTTGCTGTAGGGGATTATTGTTTTGAAATATTGGATTTAAGTGGACATACGCCGGGACATCTAGGATTTTATGATAAGGATAAAAAGATTTTATTAAGTGCCGACACAATTTTAGATCCGATTACACCAAATATTACTTTTTGGGGCTTTGAATATCCAGATATTTTAAATACTTATATAGAAACACTTTATTCATTAAAAGATTTAGAAATCGATTTAGCTTTAGCCACGCACCGAAAAATAATTGCAAATCCTCATGGACGTATAGATGAGCTTATTTTGCATCATGATGAAAGATTACAAGAAATATTAGATGCGATGGATTTTGGCAAAAAATATACGGTTCGTGAGATTTCTACAAATATTTCTTGGCGAATCCGTGCCGATAATTGGGATGAGTTTCCAAGAGCACAAAAATGGTTTGCGGCAGGAGAGACAATGGCTCATTTGCATCATCTAGCCAATACTAATTGCGTGAAGATGGATATGGGAGAGGGATCACTTAAGTTTACAAAACTTGAAGAGGAGATTGTACCTTTTAACAAAGAATCTGATGAATCGGTTAAATCTTTGTAGTACAATGCGAATCCTTTGTTATCTTAAGACATCCTTTATATACTAAAGATGGAAAACTACAGAACAACTACTTTAAGAAAGGATGTTTTTAGATGCAAGTAACATTTAAAGGAGATCCATTAGAAGTAAAAGGAACACAACCCATAGTCGGAGAACGAGCACCTGATGCAACATTAACGAATCGTCAAGGCGAAGAAGTAAAACTATCAAGTTTTTTTGGAAATCAACCTGTTGTAATAAGTGTGGTTCCCGATGTACAAACGAGAACCTGCGAACTACAAACGAAACGATTTTCTAAAGAACTTGCAGAAAAAGATGTCGTCTACTTGACAGTTAGCCGTAATACAGTAGATGAATTTAACCAATGGAATGACGAAAATGACTTAGATTTAACGACTTTATCTGACGCAAACCGTGAATTTGGGAAAGCGTATGGCTTAGGTGTTGATATGGGTGGCGATGAACGATTAGCTCGTTCAGTATTCTTAGTAGATCCGAAAGGGATTATCCAGTATGTTCAAATTGTGGAAGAAATTGCGGATGAACCGAATTACGATGCAACATTAGAAGCTATTGATAACCTCTAAGTTACTAATTTGTTATTAAGTAAAAAAAATAACTCCCTTAGTCAGCTCAATAGGCTGGCAAGGGAGTTATTGTTTTGTAAAATATAGGAATTACTCATCCTCTTCAAAAATATCCATATCTTCTGGAATCATAAATGGATCTTGTTCGTTAATATGGTCATAAAAAAGAATGCCATTTAAATGGTCAATCTCATGCTGGATAACAATTGCAGGGTATCCTTTAAAGCGTTTCTTAACTTTCTGGCCATCTAAATCGTAATATTGAACGGTAATTCGTTTATTACGGGGCACAAACCCTTCGTATAATTCATCAACAGATAGACATCCTTCACCATCTTGCAAAGCCGTTCTTTGGACTGAATGGCTCATTATTTTAGGATTTATCATTACCAAGCTAAGTGGCTCTGAACCTTCTAATTCAGCTGGAATATGAACGGCTAATATCTTTTTAGAGATATTTAATTGTGGAGCAGCAATACCGACTCCAGCTCGTAAATCATATTTTTCAGCTATTTCTTCATCCTGACTATTTTTTAAAAATTCAATCATATCGGATGCAAGATTTTTAAATTGATCATCTAATGGGAAAGAAACTTCTTCTGCTACTGTTCTTAAAGTAGGATGTTCATCCCTTATTATATCATCCATTGTAATCATTTAATCACCTCTCATACATGTACGTTTTATTATTTTAACATAATTGATTAGAAATGTATCAATAAAAGTTTATATTACAAAAAAGTTTTAAAAAATAATTATAATTATTTCCTTGCGACGAACTTCACTTACTCCTTCATTAGATTTTAATAATTTCGTCTTAATGGAAGGTTTTTTTAAAAAAAAAGACGGAGAAGCTTCAAATTATCATTTTACTTAAATGAGTTTTAAATGATTGTGAAAAAGCACTTTCATAATAAAAAAATCACAAGAAATCTAAAGCACTTAAAAACCAATAAAAAATTGATTTAAAGCGGTGAAGAAAGCTTGATTTTTTGTGAAATGAGTGTTATTTTTAAATGTGAAAAGTCATAAAAAACATAGTCACCTAACTATGATTTTGTGAATCATTTATTTTACTTAAGGAGAGGTATGGTTACAAATGGCAAAAAAACCTTTAGATTTTGACAAATTGGTCAAATCATATGGTGAACTATTCTCAATGGTTCAGATTCTTGATAAAGATGGAAAAATTGTAAACAAGAGCTTAGTTCCTGAATTATCTGATGAAGAACTTGTTGAATTAATGGAGAGAATGGTATTTTCAAGAGTACTACATGACCGTTCAATGGCATTGTCAAGACAAGGACGTCTTGGATTCTATGCTCCAACTGCTGGACAAGAAGCATCACAAATTGCTAGTCATTATGCTCTAGAAAAACAGGACTGGATTTATCCAGGTTATCGTGATATTCCTCAGCTAATTATGCACGGATTACCAATCTATAAAGCTTTCTTGTGGTCACGAGGACATGTAGAAGGAAATCATTATGATGATGATTTACATGTTATCCCACCACAAATTATTATTGGTGCTCAGTATATCCAAGCAATGGGGAATGCTGTGGGACAAAAGTTGGCTGGTAAAGAAAACGAAATAACAATTACTTATACAGGAGACGGTGGCTCTTCTCAAGGTGACGTTTATGAAGGAATTAACTTCGCAAGCCGTTACAAAGCTCCTGTTGTTTTTGTCATTCAAAATAATGGTTACGCAATCTCAACTCCACGAGAAAAACAAACTGCCGCAGAAACACTTGCACAAAAGGGTGTAGCAGCAGGTATTCCATCTATTCAAGTAGATGGTATGGATCCGTTAGCTGTTTATACAGTAACAAAGGCTGCACGTGATTGGGCAGTTGCTGGAAATGGTCCTGTATTGATTGAAACAATTACTAACCGTTTTGGTCCACATTCAACTTCAGGAGATGATCCAACTCGTTACCGTTCACAAGAATCATTTGACTACTGGGAACAACGAGACCCACTTATTCGTTTCCGTAACTATCTAACTGAAAAAGAATTATGGACAGAAGAACACGAAGAAGAATTAATTGAAAAAGTTCAAGAAGAAGTCCTGGCAGCAGCAAAAGAAGCTGACCAAGTAGAAAAAATGTCTGTTTCTGATAGCTTGAAATGGATGTATTCTAATCCTGGACAAAACATTCAAGAACAAATTGAAAAATACGAAGCAAAGGAGAGTAAATAATCATGACACAACAACTTAATATGGTTTCAGCAATTACTCAGGCCTTAGATCAAGAAATGGAAAAAAATGAAAAGGTCTTAGTATTTGGTGAAGACGTTGGTGTTAATGGTGGTGTATTCCGTGCAACAGAAGGTCTTCATGAAAAATATGGGGATGAACGGGTAAGTGATACACCTCTAGCTGAATCTGCAATCGGTGGTATGGCCTTTGGTTTATCAGTTCAAGGCTTCCGTCCAGTTGCTGAGATTCAATTCTTTGGTTTCGTATTTGAAGTTATGGATTCAGTTGTTGGGCAAATTTCTCGTCAACGTTTCCGTATGGGTGGACACCTAGATATGCCTGTTGTTATCCGTTCGCCATTTGGTGGTGGAGTTCGTACACCTGAAATGCATGCAGATAGTTTAGAAGGCTTAATGGCTCAAGCACCTGGCTTGAAAGTAGTTATTCCTTCAAATCCTTATGATGCAAAAGGTCTATTAACAGCAGCCATTCGTGACAATGATCCAGTTGTTTTCTTAGAGCACATGAAATTATATCGTTCATTCCGTGAAGAAGTTCCAGAAGAACAATATGAAATTGAACTAGGTAAAGCAAATGTAGCTCGTGAAGGGTCTGACGTTACTGTTGTCGCTTATGGATATATGGTTCGAGAAGCACTAAAAGCAGCTGAAGAATTAGAAAAAGAAGATCTATCAGTAGAAGTAATTGATCTACGTACTGTTTCTCCAATAGACTACGAAACAATTGTCGCTTCAGTTGAAAAAACAGGACGTATGGTGTTTGTTCAAGAAGCACAACGCCAAGCAGGAGTTGGGAACACAGTAATCTCTGAAATTTCTCAACGTTCAATTCTTTCATTGAAAGCTCCAATTTCTTTTGTATCTGCTCCAGATACTGTTTTCCCATTTGCACAAATGGAAAATCTATGGTTACCATCTGCTGCTGATATTACAGAAGCTATTAAAGAGACTGCGGATTTTTAATCGCATTTAAAAAATAATACGTGAGTAAAGAGATACTTCATTGTATCTCTTACTTACTGTAAAAAAGAAACAATTTCTCGAAGCAAAATTTATTTATGAAAAGAAGGGAAGAGTTATATAATGGCTTTTACATTTAAATTTCCTGATATGGGAGAAGGAATTGCTGAAGGTGAAATCGTTGATTGGCTAGTTGCTGAAGGCGACGAAGTTGAAGAAGGCGATTCAGTTGCTGAAGTTCAAAATGATAAATCCGTTGAAGAATTAGCAGCTCCTGTTTCAGGTAAAATTCAAAGTATCGAAGTGGATGCAGGAACACTTGTGACAGTTGGTGACAATATAATGGTTATCGACGACGGTTCAGAAGGTGGAGAAGAAGAACCAGCAAGTGATACAACTCCAGATGAAGAAGATCCTGTAGAAGAAGTGAGTGAAGAAACAGCGACAGAAGCTCCTTCAGAAACAGAATCAACTGGTGTTGTTGCAACTTCTGATCCAAATAAAATGGTTCTTGCAATGCCATCTGTACGTCAATATGCTCGCGAAAAAGATGTGGATATTAGTTTAGTAACGCCAACAGGTAAATCTGGTCGCGTGGTTAAAGAAGATATCGATAACTACGTAGAAAATGGTGGGGCAGAAGCCGTTTCTACAGAAGAAACAGCAACACAACCAGCCGTTTCAGGTCAAACAGTAGGCGGAGTTGAAGTTACTCCATACAAATCTGGTCGAGAAGACGAAGAAACTCGCGAACCATTGACAATGACACGTCGTGCAATTGCAAAAGCAATGGTTAAGAGTGCAACAGTTGTTCCTTCATTTGCATTATTTGATGAAGTTGTGGTTGATGAATTATGGGCACATCGTAAGAAATTTAAAGATGTTGCTGCTGAACAAGATACTAAACTTACATTCTTGCCATACATTGTTAAAGCAGTTGTAGCAATGATGAAAGAATTCCCAGTATTCAATGCATCTTTAGATGATACTACAGATGAAATTGTCTACAAACATTATTACAACATTGGTATTGCTACAGATACAGATAATGGTCTTTATGTACCTGTTATCCAAGATGCCAATACAAAACCTATGTTTGATATTGCTGATGAAATTATTGAATTATCAGGAAAAGCACATGAAAATAAATTAAGTGGAAAAGATATGGCAGACGGCTCAATTTCAATTTCTAATATTGGTTCAGTTGGTGGCGCACACTTCACACCAATTATAAATCACCCGGAATCAGCAATTGTTGGGGTTGGAATCATTTCAGACAAAGCTGTAGTTAACAGCGAAGGTGAAATTGTAGTTTCTAAAGTATTAGATTTATCACTTGTTGTTGACCACCGTATTATTGATGGTGCAGTTGCTCAACAAGCGATGAATTACTTGAAACAATTATTGTCAGACCCTGAATTATTATTGATGAAAGGTTAAGGTGAAGCTCTAATGGTTGTTGGAGATATGTCAATTGAACTAGATACAGTTGTGATCGGATCAGGTCCCGGTGGTTATGTAGCGGCTATTCGTGCAGCACAAATGGGCCAAAAAGTTGCAATTGTTGAGAAAGAATTTATTGGGGGAGCTTGCTTAAACGTTGGATGTATTCCTTCCAAGGCTTTAATTACAGCAGGTGAACGATTTAGCCAAGCAAAAGATTCAGAAATTTTTGGTGTTTCAACTGAAAATGTAACTATTGACTGGGCTAAGACACAAGAATGGAAACAAGAAAAAGTTGTTAATCGTTTAACTGGCGGAGTTGAAATGCTCTTAAAGAAAAATAAAGTTGAGATTCTTGAAGGAGAAGCGTTCTTTGTTGATACACATAATTTACGTGTAATGCAAGATGATGGCGCACAATCTTATTCTTATAACAACGCAATCATTGCTACAGGTTCTCGTCCAATTGAACTAAAAGGATTCGAATGGAGCAAACGCATTCTTAATTCAACTGGCGCATTAGCTTTAGAAGAGATTCCTGAAGCACTTACCGTAATCGGTGGTGGATATATCGGTAGTGAATTAGCTGGTGTATATGCATCTTTAGGAACTAAAGTAACGATCCTTGAAGGTCTTGACTCCATCTTAAGTGGATTCGATAAAGACATGGTAAAATTAGTTGAAAAAGAATTCAAAAATAATGGTACTGAAATTCATACAAAAGCTATGGCAAAAGGTGTTGAAGAAACAGACACTGGTGTTACAGTAACTTATGAAGTAGATGGTAAAGAAAAAACTGTCGAATCTGACTATGTATTAGTAACAGTGGGTCGTCGTCCAAACACAGATGAATTAGGTCTAGACATCGCTGGTGTTGAAGTTGATGATCGTGGTTTAATTAAGGTCGACGAACAAGGCCGAAGTGTAAGTGCTGATAGTATTTATGCTATCGGAGATGTTGTTCCTGGTGCTGCTTTAGCTCATAAAGCTTCTTATGAAGGGAAAATAGCTGCTGAAGCTATTTCCGGTAAAAAAGTAGCGGTTGATTATCGTGCCATGCCAGCCGTTGCTTTCACACATCCAGAGATTGCTTCTGTTGGTTATACAGCAGACGAAGCAAAAGAAGCTGGATTAGAAGTTACAGCTACTAAATTCCCATTAGGTGGGAATGGTCGTGCAATTTCTCTAGATCGTACAGAAGGTTTTGTCCGATTAATTACGACTAAAGAAGACAACGTAATTGTAGGTGCACAAGTGGCAGGTGTAAATGCCTCTGATTTAATTGCTGAATTAAGTTTAGCAGTTGAAAGTGGTATGAATGCTGAAGATATCTCTTTAACTATTCATGCTCATCCAACACTAGCAGAAGCTGTAATGGATACAGCAGAAGCTGCTCTTGGATTACCTATTCATATGTAAGAATTTAATCTAAAAGATTTAATCTAAGGTATGAAACCAAAAGCGTCACGACGTGTGCTGCTTTTGGTTTTTATCTTTTTATTTTAATAAAAGCTGTGTATTTTTTAGAAAAAATACACAAAGAAAGTAACGGGTTATTTTTTGAAAAAAGTATGCAGCCTACTAAATAAAAAATAGTTTATTCCATTAAAAATGAAATAAGAACCCATTAAACTGGACATTTTAACGTGTAGTTTTTTACTTATTGCGATAATTATGCTATCTTTGATAGGAATCGTATGGATTTTTTAGATGAAGGGGGATGTTTGAATGCAAATGACCGAAAAAAGAGATGTTTTGATAAAAGAATGGTTAAAAGAAGCTGCAACAGAAATAAAAGAGGCTCTACAACATGATTTAGAAGTAGAAGTTAAATCGAGAGCAAATGATTTAGTCACTCAAATGGATCGCAAGATAGAAAAAGAACTTGTACAGAAAATCAATCAGCATTTTCCAAATGATCTAATTATAAGTGAAGAAGGTTTTGGAGATCATGTTAGTAGAGAAGATTTTGAACAGCAGACTGTTTGGTTTTTAGACCCAATCGATGGAACTTTAAATTTTGTTTTACAAAATGAAAACTATGCGGTCATGTTGGCCGTGTATGAAAAGGGAATAGGAAAGCAAGCGTATATTTATGATATAACCCATAATAAATTGTACTGGGGAATAAAAGATAACGGGGTCTATTGTAATGATCAGCCGCTTCCTAAGATGAAGGATTTACCCCTGGACAAAGGACTTTTTGCTTCAAATAGTATGTTTTTATCGGACCAACAAGTTTCTTTTAACGCTGAGATTACAAAACGTGCAATGGGTGTTCGTACTATAGGCTCAGCAGGACTTGAATCTGTTGAGTTAACCAAAGGAAGCACCGTGGCTTATGTCTCTTATGGGTTAAAACCATGGGATATTGCTCCGGGGTTATTCCTAGTTGAAGAGAATGGCGGCGTGGTTACCCAATTTGATGGTTCTCGTGTTGACTTATTGAACACAAATCCGACAATAATGGCCACTCCAACTGCCCAAAAAGAAATTACTAAATTATTGTCATAAAAAATGAACTTTTTTCATTGAAAATTTAACTTTATTAAAGAATAATTTTGATAGGAACTATTTATTTCACATAAACATTGTTTTAATAACTAAATACTGGTAAAATACCTTAGTATTTTTTTGATACAACAAAGCGTAATCAGATTGAGGAGATTTTGATTAAAAATGAATTTTAGAGAAGATATTCGAAATATAGCAATTATTGCCCACGTTGACCATGGTAAAACAACTTTGGTTGACCAACTATTGACACAATCAACAACTCTCGATGAACATAATCAACTAGAAGACCGTGCAATGGATTCAGATGCGATTGAAAAAGAACGTGGAATCACTATTTTATCTAAAAATACGGCAGTAAATTATAATGATGCTGTTATTAATATTTTAGATACCCCAGGACATGCGGATTTTGGTGGGGAAGTAGAACGTATTTTAAAAATGGTTGATGGAGTCATCCTTGTAGTGGATGCTTTTGAAGGACCAATGCCTCAAACGCGTTTTGTTTTACAAAAAGCACTTGAGCAACAACTAAAACCAATTGTTGTTGTTAATAAAATTGACAAACCAACAGCTAATCCAGAAAAGGTTATTGATGAAGTTCTTGATTTATTTATTGAATTAGATGCAGATGATGACCAACTAGAATTTCCTGTAGTTTATGCTTCAGCCATTAATGGGACAAGTAGTTATTCATCGGATCCAGCTGATCAAGAAGAAACGATGGCACCTGTTTTTGAAACCATTCTAAAAGAAATTCCCGCACCAGTTGACAATACAGATGAACCTTTACAATTCCAAGTCTCTTTACTCGATTATAATGACTATGTAGGTCGTGTTGGGATTGGTCGTGTATTTCGTGGAGAAATTAAAGTTGGCGATAATGTAACTTTAAATAAACTCGACGGTTCCACTAAGGACTTCCGAGTAACGAAATTATTTGGATTCTTTGGTTTGGAACGACTTGAAATAGAATCAGCTAAAGCAGGAGATATTGTTGCTATTTCTGGTTTTGAAGATATATTTGTTGGAGAGACTGTTACACCAACGGACCATTTAGATCCGCTACCTATATTACACATTGATGAACCAACCCTTCAAATGACCTTTTTAGTTAACAATTCACCTTTTGCAGGTCGTGAAGGTAAGTGGGTAACAGCAAGTAAAATTGAAGAACGACTACAAACACAATTACAAACAGATGTTTCGTTAAAAGTAGAACCGACAGAAGCTCCGGATGCTTGGGTTGTTTCTGGTCGTGGAGAATTGCACTTATCTATTTTAATCGAAAATATGCGTCGAGAAGGATTTGAACTTCAAGTGTCTCGTCCGAAAGTTATTTTAAGAGAAGTAGATGGGGTTACTTGTGAACCTTTTGAATCTGTTCAAATTGATACACCAGAAGAGTATATGGGTTCTGTAATTGAACGTTTAAGTCAACGTAAAGCAGTGATGCAAGATATGGAACACACTGGAAATGGACAAGTTCGCTTACATTTTCTAGCTCCTTCCCGTGGATTAATTGGCTTTACTAATGAATTCTTATCTATCACTCATGGTTATGGAATTATCAATCACTCATTTTCAGAATACTTACCTGTTATTAAAGAACAAATTACAGGTAGACGAAATGGTTCATTAGTTTCATCAGATAATGGACGTGTGACCACTTATAGTATTATGCATTTAGAAGATCGTGGAACTATTTTTGTAGAGCCAGGGACTGAAGTGTATGAAGGAATGATTGTTGGGGAAAATAACCGCGACAATGATTTATCCATTAACTTAACGAAAGAAAAACAAAAAACAAACGTACGCTCTGCTAATAAAGACCAAACCAGTGTAATTAAAGAACCAAAAATCTTAACCCTTGAAGAGTCCATGAATTTCTTAGCAGATGACGAATATTGTGAAGTAACACCAGATTCTATTCGTTTACGTAAAGTTATTTTAAATACGAATCAAAGAGATAAAGCTAGAAAAAATAAAGAAAAAAAATAAGATTAACATGATTTCGTTTAAGAATTTAAGGAAGTTTCCAACATTCTTAAATTTTCTGTGTTATAATTTAACAGAAGAATAAGAGCGTGATAATTATGGAAAATGAAACAATCTACGATTCAGCTACTCAGTTATTATTAGATGAAGCAGAACAAATTCTACAAACAATAAAAAATCAAGAAGTTGCTTGTACGTCGTGTCCAATATTTGAAGAAATTATGGATACAAAGCTATTTGGCTTTTCAGAAAAAGTTAAGTTCGCTATTGAACTAGGTGTTATTGAAGATGACTTAGGTCAGCTAATGTTGAGTAATTTAGAACGTGCAATGAGCGAAGTATATGAAAGCATAGCTGAAAAATAATAATATATTGAAAGAATCTCTTGTTAAGTCATTCGTTTCCATCTTTTTTGGAAAGCAATCACTTAATCAAGAGATTTTTTATATGGTTTGTTATAATAATGAGAGATTATTTTGGAAATGAGCGATATGGATGAATGATTTAAAAAATATTAATACAGATTCTGATTTTGAAAAGCGTACGGGTTTAATTGTATGGTTGCATTCTAAAAGAAATATTAAACGCTTGATGAATTTTGGCGTTTTGCATTATGTCTCTAGGAAGATGAATTATGCAATTTTATATGTATCTACAGATAAAGTTGAAAAGATAGTAGAACGATTAACCAAAGAAAATTATGTTAAATCTGTTGAAATTTCTCAATTGAGAGATTTACCTATTCATTATGATGATGTGTTAGAAAATATGAAACAAGAAATTGAAAATAAAAAGCGTCAAGAAAAAGTAAAGAATTCTGGAATAGATAGTGAATTAGATTATAAAGTTTGGTAGGGAGAGTCTATGCGAATTATATCAGGGGTTTACGGTGGACGACCATTAGAAAGTTTACCTGGTCGAAATACTCGACCAACAGGAGATAAATTAAAAGAAACTTTATTTAACATTATTGGCCCATATTTTAAAGGGGGCAAGGTATTAGATTTGTATGCAGGAAGCGGTGCTTTAGGGATTGAAGCTGTCTCTCGTGGAATGGATGAGGCTGTTTTAGTCGATAGTAACCACACAGCTACTCGAGTAATAAATGAGAACATTCAAATAACAAAAGAATCCTTTAAATTCGAAGTACTCGATACTTCTTCTGACGCAGCTGTCAATCTATTGGCTAACCGCTATGAAAAGTTCCGTCTGATCTTTTTGGATCCTCCATATGCGAATCACTCCATTGAAAAAGATATTGAACAGATTATTAATCAAGATTTATTAGATGAAGTTGCTTTAATTGTCTGTGAGGTAGCTAGTGAAGTCACTTTACCAGAAGAAATAATGGGGATTCAGTTATGGGATGAGCGAAGATTTGGTAAATCGAGACTTTATATTTATCAACAAATTAATCAATAGATAAGAGGTAGTTAGGATGACAAAAGCAATTTATGCAGGTAGTTTTGACCCATTTACTTTAGGACATTTAGATATTGTGAACCGAGCTTCAATGATGTTTGATGAGGTATTTATAGCTTTAGGTACAAATACTTCGAAAAAGTCTCTCTTTACTGCAGATGAAAAAGTCGAAATGATCCAAGAAGTCATTGATAAATCCTCAAAGAGTAATGTAAAAGTAATCCAATTTACAGATGGGCTGATTGTAGATTTAGCCAAAAAACTGGAGGCAAATGTAATGCTTAGGGGATTACGATCTGCTACAGATATGGAATACGAAATGAATATAGCTTCTATGAATAAAACACAAGCTCCAGAGATTGAATCTGTTTTTTTAATGGCGAATGAGAAATATCGTTTTATAAGCTCTTCATTAATTAAAGAAATTGCGCAATTTGATGGGGATATTTCAGGAATGGTTCCTGAAAATATCGCAAAGCGTATGAAAGAGAAATATATTAAGAAGTAAATGGAAGTAGGATGATGAGATGAAAAAATTATCTAAATGGATTAAAGCTCTTTTAATATTAGGCGTTTTGTATCTATTTTTCTTTTTACCCCTGCCTTTATATTTGGAAGTTCCTGGGAGAGCTTTTGAATTAAATGATATGGTAGAAGTTGATGATGAATATTTTACCGATTCTGGTGAGTTTTATATCACAACGGTTGGTATTCAACAAGCCACACCTTTTACAGCTTTATCGAGTGTCCTTCCATTTAGAGATTTAGTAACAGAAAAAGATTTATTTGGTGATATTGACAACTATGAAGAATACGATGTTATTCAACAATATTATATGGATAGTTCAATAAATACTGCTATACAAGTGGCCTTTGAAGCGGCAGATAAGGATTATGAGCTTCATTATAACGGTGTATATGTCCTTCAAGTTCTAGATAATTCTTCCTTTGCCGGAGAATTGAAAGTAGGGGATACGGTAAAATCGGTAGATGGCCATTCTTTTAACAACTCACATGATTTTATTGAATATGTTGCCGATAAAGATGTTGGAGAAAAAGTAGATATTGAATTTGAGAGAGAGGGTCAGCTATTAACTGCCTTTGGTGAATTAGTGCCTTTAGATACTGGGATAGCTGGTATTGGAATTGGTTTAGTTGATAATACAAGCATTGAGACAGTACCCGCAGTTTCTATTCATTCCGGTGAAATTGGAGGTCCTTCTGCCGGCTTAATGTTTTCATTACAAATCTATAGCCAATTAACGGGAGAAAATATTCATGGATCACACAAAATAGCAGGGACAGGAACGATTTCTCCGGATGGTTCAGTCGGAAGAATCGGGGGCATTGCCAAGAAAGTTGTCGCAGCAGACGAAGAAGGAGCGGAATATTTCTTTGCTCCAGATGATGAATTAGATGAGGATGTTCGAAAGTTGTATCCCGAGTTACAGTCTAATTACCAAGAAGCGCTAGATGCTGCAGAAGCGATAGACACGGATATGGAAATTATCCCCGTTAAAACTATAACCGATGCGTTAGATTTTCTTAAAGAGTTGAAACAAGAAACAATAGCTCTAAGTATTCAGCCATCTCTTGGAAATATCGGCGATTGGGTACCTGCAGCGGATTAATAGTCAATTGTAAAAAACAGATCTTATCCTTAAAAAGGTGTAAGATCTTTTTTTGTAGTTTACTGTATATAGGAATTAAATTTAAAGATAAACAAAAAATTAAAATAAAATGAATATTTTCCTCATTTTGTCTTGTAAAAAAATTAGAAAACGGTTAAAATACAAATATCATATTTGAAGGGGGTCTTTACAATGAAAATCATTGTGAATGAACATTTACAAATTAAATATTTATTAACCTCCTGCTTTAAGGCTATTTGAATACATTTTTCGAATAAAATGTAACTTTTGCGCAATCTGTCTAATGCTGGATTGCGCTATTTTTATGTTTAATTATAAGAGATGTCATTTGTTTATAGTTTTTAGTGGGGTGAAATGAGGGAATTATTATATGTTTGAAGTCATGTTAAAATTAAAAGACTTTTTTAATAAAAATAAAAAAGATTACATCCGATCATTTATAACAATGATTGCGAGTAATTTATTTAGTGTTTTTATTCCTTACTTAATTGGTCAATTAATTGATTATATTGTCCAAGATGAACTAACTTATCGTTTACTAATAAAAGTAATCAGCGCTTTTTTATTTAGCTTAATCGCTGCTTATATCTTTGAATTTATTTGGTCGTACTACCTTTTTACTGGTGCTGCTAAGTTACAGCGAAGTATGCGCGATAACCTAATGGCACATTTTTTAAATATGCGTTCGATTTTCTTTGAGAAATTTCGAGTAGGAGATTTAATGGCAAGATCTACTCAAGATGTTCGAGCCATTGCAGATACTGCAGGGTATGGGATGATGGTTTTGATGAATGCAACCTTATTTCTTACAACCATTGTTGGTATGATGGGTTTTTCAGTATCTTGGCGTTTAACAATCTTTAGTTTATTCCCTTTAATCATATTAGCTTATACTTTTGATAAGTTAGGAAATGAATTAGAAAAGAGGTTCAGTATTGCGCAGGAATCTTTTTCATCATTGAATAATGATGTATTAGAAGTAGTGGATGGGATTCGTGTCATTCGTGCTTATGTTAAAGAAGAAGATTATCTTGATAAGTTTCGGAAGCAAACGGAAAGTATGCTTGTAAAAAATAATCGAGTAGCGGATATTAATGCGATGTTTATGCCTTTTGTTAAGATCATTACAAGTATTTGTACAGTGATTTCTTTTGGATATGGTACTTTTTTAGTTTATGAAGGAACGTTATCCGTTGGAAATATTGTGGCTTTTCAAATGTATTTAGGGATGATTATCTGGCCCATTATTTCAATTGGTGAGTTAACCAATGTCCTTCGTCAAGGAAGTGCAGCAATGATTCGAGTGGAAGATGTTTTAAATACAACAGATGAGATGGAAGAAAATGGTTTTAAGGATATTGAAGATTCTAATGACATAGTTATGCAAAACTTGAATTTTCAATATCCTACAAGTCAAGAGATGAACTTATCTCAGATTAATATTGAAATTCCAAAAGGAAAAACAATGGGGATTGTAGGGAAAACTGGTGCTGGAAAAACAACGTTACTTCGACAATTTTTAAGGCAATATCCTTTAGGGGACGGGGACTTTTTCTATGGGGATGATGGAGTATTGGATTACCAAAGAAATCAAATCCAGCATCTAATTGGGTATGTGCCCCAAGATCATATTCTGTTTTCAAGGAGTGTGCGCGATAATATTGCTTTTGGTAAAGGACAGGCGTCCGATCAAGAAATATTGGAGAGTATAAAGATTGCAGCTTTTGATGAAGATTTACTTCAAATGAACAAAGGCTTAGATACGATGATTGGCGAGAAAGGGGTCTCTATTTCTGGGGGACAAAAACAACGGATTTCATTAGCGCGAGCCCTAATTAAAAATCCTGAAATTCTTATTTTGGATGATGCTCTATCAGCTGTAGATGCTAAAACAGAACAGAGAATTATCTCCAATATTCAACAAGTTCGTACGAACAAAACTACATTGATTTCTACGCATCGTTTATCGGCTGTTAAGGAAGCAGATGAGATTATTGTTCTTGAAGAAGGACAAATTGTCGAGCATGGAAATCATGAAGAACTTTTAGCATTACAAGGTTGGTACTACAAGCAGTATCTTCGTCAAGAGTTGAAAGAAGGTGACGCATAATGGCTACAGTCAAACGTTTATTATCTTATATGAAATACAGTAAAGGAAGTTTTGTACTTGGTTTTATCTTTTTAATTATTGCAGTTATCACGGATTTATCCGCCCCTTTGATTGCTCAGCAAGTTATTGATTATGTGATTACACCAGCAGCAGAAAATGGCGAAGTCTTTACAGATGATTTAGTACGTTTATTGGGGATATTTTCAGTATTAACGTTAGTAACTGCGGTATTACGATATTTTAGCTATCTTATTTTAACCAAAGCCGCAAATGGCATTGTAAAAGTATTGCGTGACCAATCGTATAAACATCTCCAAACGTTACCGATTAGTTATTTTGATCATTTACCTGCAGGAAAAGTTGTGTCAAGGATTACCAATGATTCAGAAGTTTTAAGGCAACAATTTTATGTCGCAACCATCAGTAATGTGATGCTCAATTTTGCTTATGTTATTGGGACTTATACCGCTATTAGTCGTTTACATCGTGGTTTAGGAGTAGCATTGCTTATTTTAATACCTTTGATGTATTTATGGCATAAATTTTATAGCAAGTATGCGGGAGCCCTTAGTCGCAAAGAACGAGAATTAAACAGTGAACTCAATGCAAAAATTAACGAATCTGTTCAAGGAATGTCTATTATTCAAGCTTTCCAACAAGAAGAGAAAATAAAAGAAGAATTTGATGAAGTAAATCAAGAATGGTTTGATACGGAAAGAAAATATGTCATCCTTGACTCAGCTGTTCAATTTACTTTAGGAGGATTATTAAGACACATTGCTTTATTACTAACTATGGTTTACTTTTCTACACAATATTTAAATGGTATTTTAGGAATTTCCATTGGGACATTGTATGTGTTTGGTGATTATATCACTCGGCTATTCGACCCTATCCAAGGGATTATTCAACAAATGGCTTTTGTTCAGCAGGCCATTGCTGCTGGAGAACGTATTTTTGAATTGATGGATACGCCAGGTGAGATTGAAGAAGAGAAAAAATTAGCTATAGAAGCAGGAAAAGTTGATTTTAATCATGTTTCATTTGGTTATGAAGAAGACAAAAAGGTATTAAAAGATATACATTTTACCGCAAATTCTGATGAAACTGTTGCTTTAGTTGGACACACAGGGTCTGGAAAAAGTTCTATAATGAACTTATTATTTCGATTTTATGATCCTATAGAAGGACAAATTTTAATTGATGGGATGAATACAGTGGAATATACCCGCCAAAGTGTAAGAAAAGGAATGGGCATTGTTTTACAAGATCCCTATCTATTTACTGGAACACTTTATTCCAATATAGCTTTAGATGACCCGACAATTTCGAAAGAAAAAGCTGAGGAAGCATTAATTAAAGTCGGTGGAAAAAAGATGTTAGAAAACTTTGAGCATGGTATTTTTGAACTTGTTGTTGAAAAAGGTAGTACGCTAAGTTCTGGTCAAAGACAGTTGATTTCTTTTGCAAGAGCTTTAGCATTTGATCCGAAAATTTTAATTTTAGACGAAGCAACATCTTCAATTGATACAGAAACAGAAGAACTTATTCAGCAAGCTATGGAAGTATTAAAAGAAGGAAGAACAACTTTCATTATTGCACATCGGTTGTCAACGATTCAACATGCTGATCAAATTTTAGTATTATCAAATGGTGAAATTGTTGAACAAGGAACGCATCAAACGTTACTAGAAAAAGATGGACAATATGCAGAGATGTATCATATGCAAAGACAGAGACTTTAGAACCTAATAGGTTAGTGAGTATATTAAATGAACCTAGTATTTTAGTTTTAATATTTAAGGAGTTGATGAATTCATTAACTCCTTTTTCTTATATCTTTTCATTATAAAAAAATAGAATTATGACCAGTAACAAAAAACATTAAAGTTTTTTCGAGAAATTTCATTTTTTTGGCTAATTATATATATAGGAGGAAATTTAGGGAAAGCTAGGTGAAGTCCATGGAAAAAATTAGACGAAAAATTGAAAAGCATTGGCAAGCATTGATTATTTTATTAATTAGTTTAATCCTTGGATTAATTATTAGTTTGTTTTTTTTAGCCCCATCTTTCAGAGGAAAAGAAATCAATCAAGGAACGGATTTAATTGAAGAATTAATGAATGAGGATGAAGAAGACATTTTATCAGAAGAAAGTGAAGCCTCAACTGATAAAGAAGAGCAAATAGCTGAATCACTGAAAGAAATCATTGTAGATATTAAAGGGCAGGTAAAAGTTCCAGGAGTTTATCATATGGAAGAAGGAAGCAGGATTATTGATGTTATCGAAAAGGCAGGAGGATTATTGGACGAATCCGAAACAACTGCCGTTAATTTTGCTCAGCTTCTTTCGGATCAGATGGTTATTTATGTTCCGAAAATAGGCGAAGATATACCAGTAGAGTCTACAATATCGCAGGAGATAGCGGAAGGAGGGGAACAAGAACAATCAAAAATAAATATTAATGAAGCCGATAAGGAAGCTTTAATGACTCTTAATGGCATTGGAGACTCAAAAGCGGAAAATATTCTTGCTTATCGAGAAGAAAATGGATTGTTTAAAAGCATTGAGGATATAAAAAATGTTTCAGGGATTGGTGAGGCAACGTTTAACAATTTAAAAGATTCAATTGTAGTAGGTTACTAATGAGATATACCCTCAATCAAAATTGCTTCCCTTTATAACGTTTAGTATAATTTAAATATTATAATCGAGAATTAAAATGATAAATGGAGGATTTATAAATGACAAAACGTATTCCTTGGAATCAGTATTTTATGGCTCAAAGCTTACTGATCTCTACACGAAGTACTTGTACAAGATTAGCTGTTGGTGCAACCATAGTGCGCAATAAGCGTGTGATTTCAGGTGGTTATAACGGTTCGGTAAGTGGCGATATCCATTGTTCAGAGGCGGGCTGCAAATTGGTAGATGGACATTGTGTACGGACGATTCATGCAGAAGCTAATGCCATTTTACAGTGTGCTAAATTTGGTATTCCGACTGATGGTGCAGATATTTATGTTTCTTATTTTCCTTGTCTACAGTGTACAAAAATGATTATTCAAGCAGGGATTAAAAATTTATACTACTTACATGATTACAATAATAACGAATATGCCAAAGAATTATTGGAGCACGCTGATATTAAAAGGATAAAAGTAGAGATGCCGGAGGACTTTTTCCAAAAGGTCCAAGTAAGTTTCTCAAAAGAATAAATAGTAATCGAGTGATATGAATGACAAAAAGACGATGGATTTTCCCAGCGATATCTTGTATTCCACTATTAATAATTGGAGTGAGTAATTATTTTTTATTGGGAATTATTCTCTATCTATTCTGGTTAATTCGTATCCTCTGTTTAAGACACAAAGAAACATTCGTTATCACTATTGTTATTAACGTACTATTTTGTGGATCTTTACTTTTTCATCAAGAAAAAAATCGAACGAAATTAGATCCTTTAGAACATGAATTTTTAATTTTTCCTAAGGCTTCATCAATAAAAATCGATGGAGATAGTCTTCAATTTGAGGGGATTATCCAATCAAAAAATGAGACAGAGAAAATTATTGTCCATTATCAATTGAAAACAGAAGCTGAAAAGAAAAGATGGAGTCAAAATTCGTTAGAAGATTATCTATTCATCAAAGGAGAACTAAAGGAACCTTCTGAAAATAAAAATTTCTATCAATTTAATTACCGTGATTATTTAAGCCATCAAAATATTCATTGGCAACTAGAAGCTGAGCATCTCCAACCCCTCGATTCAAAAGAATTGGCTAAACCAATCTATTCTTTTATCGAATCTTTGCGGGTTAAAATTTTTCGTTATATTGATGAGACGTTTAATTCAACTATTGGTTTGTATCTAAAAATATTATTATTTGCGGATAAACGTGATTTTTCTGAATTCACCCTGCAAAATTATCGTGCAATAGGTATTATTCATTTATTTAGCATTTCAGGATTTCATATTACCTATTTAATCCATTTTATTCGGCGTTTATTCTTACGGCTGGGTATTACACATGAGCGGACCAATCTTTCAATCTTACTTATAATACCTTTTTATTGCTTGTTAGCTGGTTTAGGAGTCAGTATTTTCCGAGCGACCCTCCATTCATTTATTATGCTGGTGGGGCAAGTAAGAAAAACAAAAATAAATTCTTTAGATGCTTGGTCTTTTACGATGCTTATTGCTCTTTTTTTGAATCCTTATCAAGCGTTAGAACTCTCTTTTCAGTTAAGTTACTTATTAAGTGGCTTATTTATTCTATTAAGCAATCAAGAATGGATACGGAATTTACATGTTATCCTGCAGAATTTAATGTTCTCTTTGATGAGTACATTAGCCAGCTTACCAATTTTAGCTTATCATTTTTTTGAATTTACGTGGATAACTATTTTCGCAAATCTTCTATTTATTCCTTTTTTTACGTATATATTTTTCCCGTCGTTGCTTATTCTTTTTTGCCTGTCTCCCTTTATAGGTTCGACGTATATATTTTTCTTTTTTAATGATATCCTAACGGCTCTGATTGTTTTTATAGAAAACGGAGTAGTTTTATTAAATAATACATTTGATTTTTCGTTTGTTATTGGTCGACTACCTACTATTATTACTTTATTATTTGTTTGGTGCATATTTAAACTTCTTTCAAATATAGAAAATAAGAAAATACCATCTTTTGTTTCTTTAGGCGGAATCTTGTTTAGCTTGTTTTATTATCAAATTTCTCCTGTTGGTTATGTCCTTATGTTGGATGTCGGACAAGGAGACTCTCTTTTAATTAAGGAACCGATAACTGGAAAAATTACCTTAATTGACACAGGAGGACAGATTAGTTGGGGAGAGAAGGAGAGTTGGCAAGAAAAAAAGAAGAATTATTCAATTGGAAGCCAAACGATAGCTCCGTCATTAAAATCCTTAGGTATTTCAAGTGTTGACTGTTTATATATCACTCATGCGGATGCAGATCATGCAGGAGAAATTGAAAGCCTTGGTAGCTCTTTATCTATTAAAAAAATAATAGCAACTAAAGCAACCTTTAGAGAAAAAATGGTTCGAGAGCAAATTCAGTCTTTAAAGAACGTTCAATTACAAATAATTGATCCACCAGCAGTCCTAGAGTATCCTACAAAAGATACTTTGGCTATTCATCCCATAAATGAAGAAAATAGTAAAAATAATGATTCTTTGACTTTGTATGTTAAAATAAGGGAAGACACTTGGCTTTTTACGGGAGATATAGAAGCAGAGGCTGAACGAGAAATACTAACCCGTTATCCCAATTTAAGAGTAAATAATTTAAAAGTTGCTCATCACGGAAGTAAAACATCTACTACTCAAGAACTATTAGATCAGATTCAACCTACAAAAGCATTTATTTCCGCAGGGCGAAACAATTCGTATGGACATCCGAATGAAGAAGTTTTAGATCGATTAAAAGAGATGAACATTCATACATTTAGTACAGTTGAAGAGGGAGCTATAATGATTAAATATTATAAATTACCTCTTTTAAATCATTGGTTTATGAAAACTTATACAGTATATAAAAATTAGGTGAAGAAATGAAAAATATTCAAAAAGAACTTGCGAATATTCGAAAAGGAAATTATGCTCCAATCTATTTAGTCCTTGGAGAAGAGCGCTATTTTATTGAACGAATACGTGAAACAATTATTGAACAAGCTTTAGATGAAGAATCAATAGATTTAAACTTTTCTAGTTTTGATATGGAAGAAGATACAATTAATGATGCCTTGTTTGAAGCCTCTTCCTTTCCGTTTTTTGGTGATCGCAAAGTGGTCTTTGTGCAAAATCCCTATTTTTTAACGGGGAAGAAAATTAAAAGTGCACCCAAGCATAATATAGATGAATTAGAAGAGTACATAAAGAATCCAGCTGAATTTACAATTTTGGTCTTATTTGCACCTTATGAAAAATTAGATCGACGCAAAAAAATTACGAAGACTCTGGAGAAAAACGCGCAATTAATTGATGTCTCATCACCTTATCCGAATGAAGTCAATCGCTACGTTAAAGAAATAATAAAAGAAAAAGGTTATCAAATGACAGACAGTGCCTTTCAATTATTTACGGAACGAACAGACGGTCATTTAACAGATATGATGCATGAATTAAATAAGTTGTTTTTATACCATGTAGATTCGAAAAAAATAACAAAAGATTCAATCCGTTATTTAGTTCCAAAATCGTTAGAACAAAATGTCTTTGAATTAAATACTTTAGTTCTTAACAATCAAGTAGAGGCTTCCATTGAAGCTTATCATGATTTATTGGTGCAAAAAGAAGAACCTATAAAAATAGTCGCTTTACTTATTTCACAATTTCGTTTGCTTTTGCAGGTAAAGATCCTACAAAAACAAGGCTATCCTCAAGGGGATATTGCAAAGGTTCTTAAGGTTCATCCCTATCGAGTAAAATTGGCCTTACAAAATGTTCGACGTTATGATCAAAAGCTGTTATCTAAAGCTCTAGATTATTTAATTGATGCCGATTATAAAATGAAAACTGGACAAATTGACCAAGAATTACAGATTGAATTATTTATTATGCGTTTTGCCCAACAAAGTAAAGTTCCTAGTTAATTTTTACTTCAAAAGGGCCGATTAAATCATCCTAATAATTGCTTTTTGCTCAAAAGTTTTGTATACTATAAAATGTTAAAATATTAGGGTACTTTATTTGATTACTCAATGAATAATATTTAAATGATAGATTATCTGAAAAGGAGTGTTTTAGATGGCAACATCCGCACAAGCTAAAAAACGTGTACGTCAAAACGAAAAAGTTAGAGCGCGTCAACAAGGACAAGCAACTGCAACTCGTTCAGCCATTAGAAAAGTTATCGTAGCTGCAGAAGAAAATGCAGAGAACACAAACGAATTATTAAACGATACACTTGGTCTAATTGATTCAGCAGCAAGCAAAGGATTAATTCACAAAAATAAAGCTGCACGAGAAAAATCACGTTTACAAAAAATAGTAAACAATCAATAAAACAATGAATCAAACATAAACGAAAAGCTCATCTGATGATTGTAAACTGTCCGATAACCATCTGTTATTTGGAAAGTAAGGCAATCAATCAGAGGGCTTTTTTACTCTTGATATGTTATGGTTTTAATGGAAATTATTATGGAAAGGAATCGGTTATGGAAGAAGCAAAATTTAAATTACATTCGAAATATAAACCTAGTGGAGACCAACCAACAGCCATTAAAGATATTGTGGAAGGTATTGAAAAAGGCGAAAAAGAAATTACACTACTAGGTGCGACAGGAACAGGTAAAACATTTACCATGTCGAATGTAATCGAACAAGTAAATAAACCAACATTAGTGATTGCACATAACAAAACCTTAGCGGGGCAGTTATATTCAGAGTTTAAAGAATTTTTTCCGGAAAATGCGGTAGAATATTTTGTAAGTTATTATGATTATTACCAACCAGAAGCTTATGTCCCTTCAACCGATACTTTCATTGAAAAAGATGCAAGTATTAATGACGAGATAGATAAACTTCGTCATTCAGCAACGAGCTCATTAGTTGAACGTCGAGATACTATTGTAGTAGCTTCTGTCTCTTGTATCTACGGATTAGTTAACCCTGAAGATTATAAAAAGCATGTTAAATCACTACGTGTCGGAGCTGAAATGAGTCGAGATGAATTATTGCATATGTTAGTGGATATGCAATTTGAACGAAATGATATTGATTTTCAACGAGGACGTTTTCGTGTTCGTGGAGATAGTGTCGAAATTTTTCTTCCTTCTAGAGGAGAAGTTACAGTACGTGTTGAGTTTTTTGGAGATGAAATTGATCGTATTCGAGAGATTGATTCTTTAACGGGGGAAATTCAAGCGGACTTAGATTACGTCGCTATCTTCCCAGCGACTCACTTCGTCTCTACAGATGAACAAAATAGAGCAGCAATGACCTCTATTAGCGAAGAATTAGAAGAGCGATTGCAAGTCTTACAAAAAGAAAACAAATTATTGGAAGCTCAAAGACTAGAGCAAAGAACAAACTATGATTTAGAAATGTTACTGGAAATGGGGTATGTTTCTGGAATTGAAAACTATTCGCGCCATTTAGACGGTCGAAAACCCGGAGATCCTCCCTATACTTTATTAGATTTCTTTCCATCGGATTCTTTGTTTATTGTCGATGAGTCACATATTACTATGCCACAAATTCGTGGAATGTATAAAGGTGACCGTTCGCGTAAAGAAATGCTTGTCGAGCATGGCTTCCGTTTGCCAAGTGCCTTAGACAACCGCCCATTAACGATTGAAGAATTTGAAGAGCGTGTACCTCAAATTGCTTATATTTCAGCAACACCTTCAGATTATGAAAAAGAACGTTCCTCTAGAATTGCGGAGCAAATTATTCGTCCAACGGGCTTATTAGATCCAATAATTGATGTTCGACCAATTGAAGGACAAATTGATGATTTAATTGAAGAAATCAATCTTCGAGTAGAGCGAGATGAACGAGTATTTATTACGACATTAACTAAAAAGATGGCAGAAGATTTAACCGACTACTTTAAAGAAGTTGGGATAAAGGTTGAATATTTACACAGTGATGTAAAAACCCTTGAACGAACTGAAATTATTCGTAATTTACGAATGGGAGAGTTTGATGTTTTAGTAGGAATTAACCTCCTTCGAGAAGGACTGGACGTTCCGGAAGTTTCTCTGGTCGCGATACTAGATGCAGATAAAGAAGGCTTCTTGCGTAACGAGACGTCATTAATTCAAACGAGTGGCCGGGCGGCTCGAAATGAAAATGGTCAAGTCTTAATGTATGCAGATCATATTACACGATCGATGCGTGTAGCCATTGATGAAACAGAAAGACGTCGAGCCATTCAAAAAGAATATAATGAAAAACACGGAATTACTCCAACAACTATTCATAAAGAAGTACGAGATCTTATCAGTATATCTACCATTGTTGAAGATATGGATTCAGATTTCTCTATTGAAAATATTAACAAATTAACTCAAGCAGAAAAACGAGAATTGGTTGAGACACTAGAACTTGAAATGCGCCATGCCGCAAAAGAATTAGAATTTGAAAAAGCAGCGTCTATCCGAGATGCCATGCTAGAATTACAAGCAAATTCTTAATCAAAAATGTAATCAAATAGAGGATCTATTTAATTTAAATACTTGATTATTCAAGCCATGTCTAGTATATTAATTAAGGTATTTGATTTATAAATACTATGACCATTACTTGGATGATAGAATCACCAACGTTATCTCGGTAAATGGATTCGATAAATAAAAAGGGGTGAAGAACATGACATTAACACAAGATGAAAAACAAAATATCATTGAAGAGTATGCACGTCATGAAGGAGATACTGGTTCTCCAGAAGTGCAAATTGCTTTATTAACAAACGAAATTAACAATTTGAATGATCATATGCATACACATAGCGGAGATTATCATTCACAACGTGGTTTAATGAAAAAAATTGGTCACCGTCGTAATTTACTTGCTTACTTACGTAAAAAAGATATTACTCGTTACCGTGACTTAATCCAAAAATTAGGCTTACGTCGTTAATTAATATAAGTATTAATGAATGCGGGATTCTCTTGAATCTCGCTTTCTTTTTAAAGAAAATAAAGAGATAAAAAGAACCAGGAGGTATACAACTACTATTCAAATGTGAAATTTTAACTGCACAGGTACTTTTAAAATTTGACCTTTGTTTAGTAGTAACCTCCCTGTTTCTGAATGAGAAAAAGGAGAAAATTATGTCCGAAAAAAAAGTATACACAACTCAAGTAGCAGGACGAGAATTAGTTGTTGAAATTGGTCAAGTAGCGAAGCAAGCTTCAGCTGCTGCTTTATTACGATATGGAGAAACGGTTGTTCTATCTACCGTAGTTGGTGGAGAAAAACCTTCTACCTTGCCATTTTTTCCGTTAACCGTAAATTATGAAGAAAAAATGTATGCAGTAGGTAAAATTCCTGGTGGTTTTCTTAAACGTGAAGGGCGTCCATCTGAGCACGCAACCTTAACTTCTCGTTTAATTGATCGTCCAATTCGTCCTTTATTCCCTGAAGGTTACCGAAATGAAGTTCAAATCATCAATACAGTGTTATCAGTAGATCCTGATAACACTCCAGAAATGACTGCTATGTTAGGTTCAAGTTTAGTTTTAGGAATTTCAAAAATACCTTTTGCCGGCCCAATTGCTGGAATTAACGTAGGACGCGTAAATGGTGAACTTGTTTTAAATCCTACTGAAGAACAGACAGCGGCTTCCGATATGAATGTGACAGTTGCTGGGACAAAACAAGCGATAAACATGGTGGAAAGTGGTGCGGAACAAGCATCAGAAACTGATTTATTAGAAGCTTTATTATTCGGTCATGAAGCCGTAAAAGAATTGAATGCGTTCCAAGAAAAAATTATTGCTGAAATTGGTAAAGAGAAGATGGAAGTTGAATTATTACTTCCAAGCCAAGAACTAACAGACGAAATTACCGCAGCATACAATGATAGCATGAAAGAAGCTATTCAAATTTATGATAAACAAGAACGTGCGGAAGCTACTGAAGCTTTAAAAGAAGCAGTAGTTGAGGCCTATGAAATAAAATACGCAGAAGCTGATTTATCAACAGAAGAATTAGGAAAACTATTAAAAGATGTAAAAGAAGTTATGAACAATCTTGAAAAAGATGAAGTTCGTCGCTTAATTACAAAAGAAAAAATTCGTCCGGATGGTCGAGGCGTTGATGAAGTCCGCCCACTTGAATCTATTGCTGGTTTATTACCACGAGTACATGGATCAGGATTGTTCACACGAGGACAAACACAAGCCTTATCTACTACAACATTAGGCCCATTGAACGAATATCAAATTATTGATGGATTAGGTAGTGAAGATAAAAAACGATTTATTCACCAGTATAACTTCCCGAATTTTTCAGTTGGAGAAGCCGGAAGAATTGGCGCACCAGGTCGTCGTGAGATAGGACATGGAGCACTTGGAGAAAAAGCATTAGAACCAATTATTCCAAATGAAGAAGAGTTTCCATATATGATTCGAGTCGTTTCGGAAGTTTTAGAATCAAATGGGTCTTCTTCACAAGCAAGTATTTGTGGAGCAACCCTTTCTTTAATGGATGCTGGAGTTCCAATCAAAGCTCCTGTTGGTGGGATTGCTATGGGTCTTGTAATGGACGATGAAGATTACACGATCTTAACAGATATTCAAGGCCTAGAAGACCATTTAGGAGATATGGACTTTAAAGTAGCAGGAACCCGTGACGGAATTACTGCTTTACAAATGGATATTAAAATTGAAGGAATTACGACTAAAATACTTGAAGAAGCTTTAGAAGCCGCTAAAAAAGCTCGCTTGCTCATTCTAGATAATATTGAGGCTGAAATTCCTGCACCGCGTGAAGAGTTAAATGCATATGCACCGAAGATTGAATCAATGAATATTAATCCAGATAAAATTAAAGTCGTTATTGGTAAAGGCGGCGAAACCATCAATAAAATTATTGATGAAACAGAAGTCAAAATTGATATCAATGATGAAGGATTAGTTTCAATTTATGGTGAAGATGCTGAAATGATTGCTCGTGCCAAACAAATTATTGAAGAACTCACAGAAGAAGTAGAAGTTGGAAAAATTTATAATGGTACGGTTAAACGTGTGGAAAGCTATGGTGCTTTTGTAGAAATTTTCAAAGGAACTGAAGGTCTATGTCATGTTTCAGAAATTTCAGATCGCTTTGTGAAAAATACATCTGATGTTGTTTCTGTTGGCGATCAACTGGAAGTTAAAGTGTTAGAGGTCGACAAACTTGGAAGAGTTAATTTATCACATAAAGCAGTGATGGAAGAACAGAAAAAAGAAGAAAAGTAATTTTTATTTAATGACAAAATAATTATGGTGTAGCAGGGATTCTGTTTGCTTAAGTCAATTTGTTGGTATAATAAATACTTGAAGTGAATCATTCTGCTACCTTTTTTTATTTAGAAAATAGTTTAACTAAAATAAAAATATATTGTTTGTTTTATTGAAAGAACTCGTATTTCAAAATGTTTTTTACTTATGCTATACTTAATCTCAATAAAATGAACGTATAAAAGATATATTAGAAGGTGGTTTTGTTTGAATAACCTAAAAATTATTCCTTTAGGTGGAGTTCGAGAGAATGCACGGAATATGTATGTTATCGAAATAGATGACACTATATTTATTCTAGATTGCGGTCTAGCCTATCCTGAGGATCAATTGTATGGGATAGATGCTGTCATTCCTGACTTTACCTATTTAGAGAAAAATGCAGACAAGATAGCGGGAGTCTTTTTAACGCATGGACATGAAGATGCGATTGGAGCTTTGCCGTATTTCTTAGATAAATTTGATGTGCCCGTATTTGGTTCGGAATTAACTATTTCATTAGCTAAATGGTATGTTGAAGAGGCTGGATTAGACGTTCAGTTTGATAACTATCATGCGATTGATGAAGAAGTAGAAATTGATTTTGATGGAACTGTAATTCGATTTTTCAGAACAACACATACTATTCCAGATTCTATGGGGATAGCTGTTCATACAGATAAAGGAAATATTGTATATACTGGAAACTTTAAATTTGACCAAACGGCTGTTGGGGACTACAAAACAGATTATGGTCAGATTAGTGAAATTGGAAGAGAGGGTGTCTTAGCCCTTTTAAGTGATTCAATGGATGCAGAAAGTTTATCAGAGAATGTTTTAGAATCTGATATCCAAGAGGAAGTGTTTAAAACCTTTCAAGAAACAAAAGGTCGAATTATTGTAGTCGCTGTTGCTAGTAATATTTTACGGATTCAACAAGTATTAAATGCGGCGAGTCGCTTTGGACGAAAGGTTTTTATTTCTGGTCGACATATTGAATCCGTTATGCAAATTGCTTTAGATTTAGAGAAACTGACTTTACCTGAAGAAGATTTATTTATCCCTATTGATAAAATAAAAGATTATGAGGATGAAGAAATTGTTATTTTAGAAACAGGTGGAGCGGGCGAACCTATCCAAACCTTAGATGAAATGGCTCGTGGATTGCACAACCAAGTCGCCATTAAAAAAGGAGACTTAGTCTACATTGTAACGAGTCCTTCTTCAACAATGGAAGTTACAGTAGCAAAAACTGAAAACCAAGTCTATCGTGCGGGTGGGACAGTTAAAACGATCTCAGATAACCTAAAAGCTTCAGGCCATGCGACACCGAATGATTTACAGTGGATGATTAATTTATTAAATCCTACTTACTTTATTCCTATTCAAGGAGAATACCGTATGTTGGCTGCTCATGCAGATTTAGCTCACCAAACAGGTATTCCTTATCGAAATATTTTCATTGTCAGTAATGGAGATGTTTTAGAGTATACAGAGGGAACGATGCGTCAAACAGGGCAAGTTCCAGCTGAAAATACCTTCATTGATGGGATTGGTATTGGAGATGTAGGAAATATTGTTCTTCGTGATCGTAGAATTTTAGCGGATGATGGGATATTTGTTTCTGTTTGTACAATCAATCGTCGCCAGAAAACAATAACCTCTGGCCCTTATACGGTTACTCGAGGCTTCGTATTTGCGAAGGAAAGTCAAGAACTAATTGATGAAGGAAATAAGATTGTAGCTAAGGTTGTCAAGGACACAATTCAGGATAAAAGTTTTTCATGGAGTACTTTAAAATCCAATGTGCGAGATGAATTAGGATCTTATTTGTTTAAAGAAACGAAAAGAAGACCTATTATTTTACCGGTTATTATGGAAGTCAAATAAAATAGAATGAACTCAAATACTCCCTTTTCATTGATTTTTGAGAAGGGGGTATTTTTAATAAATCTTATTTATAATGCTGGAGGAAATTGATGAATTATTTTTATATATTTTTAAGCGCAATTATAGCAGTTAATACTTTAATCTCTGTAATTACTGTTTTTTCAGATAGAAATCGAGACATTGCAGCAATCTGGGCTTGGTTACTTGTATTAAATATTTTTCCAGTTATTGGTCTAATTATTTATTTATTTTTAGGAAGAAAAATTTCTAAAGAAGATATATATAATTTAAGAGAGCAATCCAAAGTAGGCTTGCCAAAATATTTGGAAATTCAAAATAATATAAAAATAGATCAGTTGGAATACATAGAGAAAAAAGATTTCAATGACCCAAAAAACAAAAAATTTGAAATGGCAAAAATGTTAATGAGAATCGAACAGCCACCGATTTCTTTAGATAACGAAGTGGAATATTTTGTAGACGGTCGTGAAAAATTTGATCAATTAATTGCAGATATCAAAAAAGCAGAACACCATGTGCATGTGAGCTACTATATTTTTAAGGGCGATAAAATAGGTAAAAGAGTAGTAGCGGCGCTTGAAGAAGTGGCTAAAAAAGGAGTGGAAGTAAGAGTCCAATATGATCCAGTTGGAGGACGCACATTAAAAAAATCTCTATTCCAACAACTTGAATCTTATGGAGGCGAGACGGACACCTCTTTTGGTTCGAAGTTTCACCTTTTAAATATCCGACTAAATTATCGAAACCATAGAAAGATTGTCGTCATTGATGGAAAAATTGGGTATGTAGGCGGCTTTAACGTAGGAGATGATTATTTAGGGGAATATGAGAATATGGGCTATTGGCGGGATACCCATTTGCGCATTGAAGGGACTGCAGTCCATCAACTGCAAGAACGTTTTATAATTGACTGGAATGCTTCGAAAAAAGCAGAACTTATTGCTTATGAACCTTATTATTTTCCGGTAGTAGAATCCAGAGGAGATACGAAAATACAAATTGTGTCAAGTGGTCCCGATTCTGAATTGCAGCAGATTAAAACGGGATTTTTGAAAATGATTAACTTAGCAAAAGAATCAATATATATTCAAACGCCTTACTTTATTCCAGATGATGCTTTAAAGGAAACCATCGAGTTAGCTGTATTATCAGGAGTAACTGTTCGTCTGATGATCCCAAATAAACCGGACCATCCATTTATTTATCAAGCTACCTTAAGTTATGCAGAAGAGTTGATGAATATTGGCGGAGAAGTATATATTTACGATAAAGGTTTTATGCATGCGAAAACGATTGTAATTGATGATGAAATTACCTCTGTAGGGACAGCGAATTTTGATATTCGAAGTTTCAAATTAAATTTTGAGGTCAATGCTTTTCTATATAATAAAAAGACAGCTTTAGAACAAGTTGAATACTTTGAAAAAGATATGAAAGATTCTTACTTATTGACAGAAGAAATAATTGAAGCTTATTCACTGTGGGATCGATTTAAACAACAGTTTAGTCGTTTATTGTCTCCTATCTTATAAAAAAATAAAAAAACTCAGGGAATCGATTAAGGGGATCGACTTCCTGAGTTTTAAATTATTTATAATTTTAGTTAGAAAATTTTAAATGATTCGTATATGACGAATATGTGCTTGTTGAATTAAATGATAAGTATTCCCATCTTTAGGAGATAAAATAATATGTCCTGAATGAGGGGAGATTGAAATTTTCCCAAATATTTCGCTTGGGTTATCAGAGAATGGGGATGGATTTAATTGAATTGCAATGTCTAAGTTTCGATCGGTAGCTTGTTTTACAAATTGTTTTATTTGATTGACGGGCATTTGCGGATAGACTTTAAAATGAGGGCGATTGCGGACTGTTTGATAATTATCTAGAAAATTCATAAATAAATTGCTTGTAGATTCTGTAACTCTTTCCATGAACTCAACCTCCGAACAAATGTTTGTGTTTACATTATAGCGAACACACATTCGCCTGTCAATAAAGAATCAAACTATTTACAGAAATAAAAATGAATAATCACAAGTTCTTCACTAGCAAAAACAAATATTTATATGAGGAAAAGTAATTATCTATCGTATTTTGAGAAATAAATCGCTTATTTAAAATGGAATAGCTAAAAAGTATTCACAAATAGCTAAAATATGTTATTATTGAATGAAAGGTACAAGCTAGATAGGTATCTGTAGTAGAAGGGAAATGAAAATGGAGGAGCAAGGATTACTAATCGTACTTTCTGGTCCGTCTGGAGTTGGAAAAGGAACCGTACGAAAGCACTTATTTGATCATTATAATAATGACTTTGACTTTTCTATTTCGATGACCACACGTTTAAAACGTGCTGGAGAAGTAGAGGGAGTGGACTACTTTTTTAGAACTAAAGAAGAGTTCGAACAATATATAAAAGAGGGTAAGCTTCTAGAATATGCGAATTATGTAGGGAATTATTATGGAACACCTATTGACTATGTTCGTGAAACCTTGGATTCAGGTCAAGATGTTTTCTTAGAAATTGAAGTCCAAGGGGCATTAAAAGTAAAAAAACGTATGCCTGAAGGGATTTTCATCTTTTTATCACCACCTGATTTAGAAGAATTAAAAATGCGAATAAAAAATCGAGGAACAGATAGTCCAGAAGTTATTGGACAACGAATGGAAAAAGCTGTTGAAGAACTGCAACTCATAAAGTACTATGATTACGTTGTTGAAAATGATTCTGTTGATGAAGCAGCACGTAAAATACGTAGCATTATTGAGAGTGAACATTTGAAAGTTGAAAGAAACATTGATCGATTCTCAAAAATTATAGAGGAGATGAAGTAATTGTTAATCCGTCCATCAATTGATAAATTATTAAAACAGGTAGATTCAAAATACTCGCTCGTTATCTTAGCTTCTAAGCGAGCGCACCAACTTGAAGAGAAAGAAGATAAAAATCATCGTGAGTTATTAGATGACTACCAATCTATTTCATATGTTGGGAAAGCATTGGAAGAAATTGCTTCAGGAGATATTGTTATTGATCCGGAAAGCGTCAAAGGTTCAAATCTATAACAGATTTAAAATATATAAATAAAATCTTTCATATCGCAACTGGGTGAATCGTTGTTTTATGAAAGATTTTATTTTTCTGTTTGTATAGTTTTTAAGTCAAATCGTGCGAATTGAATCCAAGCGTTATTTGGATCATTTATTATTTTGAAAATAAATTTTGAACAAATTTCAACATATCCCTCAGTTGGTATAAATTTCTGATAAAATAGAAGAAATATATAAATAAGGAACGGGGTCTATCATGTTAAAAGATAAAAAAATTGCTCTTTATGTTACGGGAGGAATCGCTGTTTATAAAGTGGTAGATTTAATGCGTAGTTTTATAAAAAATGGAGCTGAGGTACGGGTGGCTATGACAGAATCCGCGACGAAGTTTGTAACGCCGATGACTTTTCAAATATTGAGTAGACATGAAGTCTATGTGGATACTTTTTGTGAGAATAATCCATCACATGTTGCTCATGTTGACCTTTCTGACTGGGCAGATATTTCTGTAATCGCTCCTGCAACAGCAAATACGATGGCGAAAATGGCTTACGGTTTAGCTGATAATTTTGTAACATCTGCTCTCTTAGCGACAGCTTCTCCGCTTTTTGTTGTACCAGCGATGAATACGGATATGTTTGAAAATCCGGCCACTCAAGAAAACATCCAAACATTAAAAAGCAGAGGAATTTATATAGTAGAACCAGATACAGGTTTTTTAGCTGAGGGATATGAAGGAAAGGGACGTTATCCAGAAAACAAACGTATTTTAGAAGAATTGGAAAATTTTATAATCACTACAGAAAAGACACTGCCTCTTCGCGGTTATAAAATACTAATTAGTGCAGGTGGGACGAAAGAACGGATTGATCCAGTACGCTATATTACAAATGATTCATCAGGAAAAATGGGGCATTCTATTGCAGAAGCAGCCTATCAATATGGTGCAGAAGTGACATTAGTCACAGCAAGTACTTTAGAGTCTTCAAAAGCGATTCATCGTATTCAAGTAGACTCAGCGAGTGAAATGTTTGAAGCGATTGATGAGCGCTTTGAAGATGTAGATATTTTAATCATGTCGGCAGCTGTTTCGGATTATGGCGTAGCGGATGCTGCAACATCTAAAATGAAAAAGGCAGATCTCAAAGAGCCACTAACCATTGAACTACAAGAAAATCCTGATATTTTAAAAACCATGGGAGCAAAAAAGGAAAATCAATTTCTAGTAGGCTTTGCAGCTGAAACTAATCAGTTAGAAGATTATGCACTGAAAAAGTTAGCTGAAAAGAATTTAGATTTGATTGTCGCAAATGAAGTAGGAAAAGAAGGTACAGGTTTTGATTCAGATGATAATCAAGTTGTCATCTTTACAAAAGAACACCAACGCCTTGATATTCCAAAAACTTCAAAAACAGAGATTGCTAGACGCATATTAGATAAAGTAATAGAAGAACTTGATCACCATTCCTAATATTAATTCAAGAAAAGATTTAACGGAAAGGAAGAAAATCGTGCAAGAGATTGCGGATGTAATTGTAGATGTTCCAACACTTCAAACAAATATCCCTTATGAATTTAAAATTCCTAAAAAATTTCAAGAAGATATCACCATTGGGATGCGCGTGATTGTTCCTTTTGGAAAAGGAGATCGTCGGGTACAAGGCTTTATTACAAAACTTAAAGATGAACAGAGCTTTGATGGAGAATTGAAAGAAATTTTAGAACTGATGGATTTAGAGCCGGTCTTGAACCAAGAATTGATTCATTTGGGGGAATGGATGGCTCAAACAACCTATAGTTTCCGTATTAGTTGTTATCAGACCATGTTACCGGCTGTTTTAAGAGCTCGCTATCAAAAAATAGTAAAGTTAATGGATAAAGAAATAGCAGACAGCGAATTATTTGATATCTTTCAAGGAAAGAATTGGTTAAGCTGGGAAGATGTTGAAGAAAGAGACTTAACAAGCAAAATGTTAAAACTTAAAAAAGAAGGAAAAATTGAAGTCAATTATTTGGTAGATGATAAAGCTAATAAGAAAACAAAAAAAGTTATTTATCGGAAATTACCAATCAATCAATTGAAAGAGATTTATGACAAAATCAGTAATAGAGCCCATCGACAAAAACAATTGATTGAACGACTCCTTCTACTAGCCGACGATGAAAAAATAGAACAAAAAACATTAAAGCATACTTATGAAATAGACACGCCAGTCATTAATCGAGGAGTTGAGGAAGGTTGGTGTGAGGTAAAAGAAGTTGAAGTCTATCGAGATCCCTATGAAAAATCAGATTTTCAGCATACGGAACCTCTAAAGTTAAATCAAGAACAACAAGTTGCTTACGATAAAATTAATGGCACGATTCAAAAAGACAAACATGAAGTATTTTTACTAGAAGGTGTTACAGGCAGTGGGAAAACGGAGGTATATCTTCAATCTATTGCAGAAGTACTAGAAAAAGATCAAGGTGCACTCGTATTAGTTCCTGAAATAGCTTTAACTCCGCAAATGGTTCATCGATTCAAAGGAAGATTTGGCGAACTTGTTGCTGTTTTACACAGTGGTCTTTCTGATGGTGAAAAATATGATGAATGGCGAAAAATAGAAAAAGGCGAAGCCAAAGTCGTAGTAGGTGCTCGTTCTAGTGTATTTGCTCCTCTAGAGAATATTGGAATTATTATTATTGATGAAGAGCACGAAACAACATATAAACAATCAGATTCTCCAAGATATCACGCACGTGATGTCGCAATTTGGCGAGCGAAAGAACACCATTGCCCAGTGGTGTTAGGAAGTGCGACCCCATCATTAGAATCTAGAGCGCGTGCTTCTAAAGAAGTCTATACGTTACTAGAGCTCAAGGAACGAGTCAATCGTCAAGCTTTACCCAGTGTAGAAATCATTGATATGCGGGAAGAAATGAAAGAAGGAAATTCTTCTTTATTTTCAAAGCCGTTAAAAGAAGCTTTAGTTAAACGATTAGCCAATAAAGAACAGTCTGTACTGATGTTAAATCGCCGCGGATATTCTTCTTTTCTAATGTGTCGAGATTGTGGTTTTGTATTGAAATGCCCGAATTGTGATATTTCACAAACCTTGCATATGGATACTCATTCAATGAAATGTCATTATTGTGGCCACGAAGAAGCGATTCCTAAAATTTGTCCTTCTTGTCATAGTTCTAAAATACGTTATTTTGGAACAGGTACACAAAAAATAGAAGAAGAATTAAATAAATTACTGCCAGAAGCGAATATTATTCGTATGGACGTAGACACTACCCGCCGAAAGGGAGCACACGAACGACTGTTACAAAAATTTGGAAATCAAGAAGCCGATATTTTATTAGGAACCCAAATGATCGCAAAAGGACTAGACTTTCCAAACGTCACTTTTGTAGGGGTCTTAAATGCGGACACGGCATTAGGTTTGCCAGATTTTCGCTCTGCAGAAAAAACTTTCCAACTATTAACGCAAGTTAGTGGACGAGCTGGCCGTGGAGAAATAAATGGTGATGTCGTTATTCAAACTTATAATCCAGAACACTATGCGATTCAACTGGCCCAAAATCATGATTATGCCACTTTTTATTTAAGAGAAATGAAATACCGCCATTTGAGTGACTATAGTCCTTATTACTTTTTAACAAGTATTCAAGTTAGTCATGAAAATGAAGTAACCGCAGCGAAAAGAATTCAACAAGTGGCTGAGTTTATTAACCCTTATCTAAGTGAACAAGCTATTATTTTAGGGCCCACACCAAGGTTTGTCGCAAGAACGCACAATAAATATCATTTTCAGTTAATTATTAAATATAAAAATGAAAAAGGTTTGAATGAAGGTCTGCATAAATTATTGAACAGTACACAAAAAGAACAAGCACAAGGTCTAACGATAAAGATTGATCCACAACCAAATCAGTTTTTATAAGTTGAAAAAGAATAAGATTAAAAGCAAAGCAAGGAGTTATTCAATCATGCGAAAAGTTATTTTTATGGGAACACCTAGTTTTTCAGTGCCTATTTTACAAGCTTTAATTGAAGAAGAAACCATTGAAATTGTAGCGGTGGTCACGCAGCCTGATCGTAAAGTAGGACGCAAACAAATCCTTACACCTTCTCCAGTAAAAAAATTAGCGACTGAACATGAAATCCCAGTATTACAACCTGAAAAGTTATCAGGGTCTTCCGAAATGCAACAAATAGTAGAGATGGAACCTGATCTGCTCATTACGGCAGCCTATGGGCAATATGTACCGACTAAGTTATTAAATATCCCAACTTACCGTGCAATTAATGTTCATGCTTCACTATTACCAAAGTATAGAGGAGCAGCTCCTATTCATTATGCCGTTTTAAAAGGGGATGATGTTACAGGAGTTACGATTATGTATATGGAAAAAGTAATGGATGCGGGAGATATTATTGCGCAAAGAGAAATTCCAATTACAAAAGAAGACGATACAGGAACCTTATTTGAAAAATTAAGTCTGCTTGGTCGAGATTTATTAATGGACACTTTACCTAAAATATTTGCGCGTGAAAATGCATCTATTAAACAAGACGAATCAAAAGTTTCTTTTTCTCCAATGATTTCTAAAGAACAAGAGAAAATTGACTGGGAACAAACAGCAAAGGAAATATATAATCTAATTCGAGCCTTGCGACCAGCCCCAGGAGCTTATACATTAATTGAAGAGACTCGATTTAAAGTTTGGGATTCTGAAGTGATTAATCAAGGAACCTCTAAAGACCCAGGAACTATTATAAAAATAGATAAAGAGCACTTATATGTTGCCTGTGGTGAACAAACTGTATTGTCTCTTAAAGAAGTCCAACCTGCTGGAAAGAAGAGAATGGGAATTGACGATTATTTAATTGGTACAGATTTAGAACTTGATGACCATTTTACAGTATAAGATAAATATAATGATTGAGTAATTTCTAAATTCGTTCACTAAATTCATTGAAAACATTCAAATGCAGAATGTACATTGATTTTAAATGTTTAAGTTAATATACTAGTGATGTTGTTGTCTGAAAATATCACCCATAATATATAGGTAGGTGCTAAATTGGCAAAAAAGAAAGAAATTCTACAGAGTAGTCGATATTTAGCTGTCGAAATTTTAGAAAAAATTGAACAAGAAAATGCATACAGTAATCTTTTATTGCGTGAAGTGATTAATAATCAGGAACTGTCTAAAGAAGAAGCAAATTTACTCACAGAGTTGGTTTATGGCGTATTACAGAGAAGGATGTTATTAGATTACCAATTGGAACCTTTTTTGAAGAAACAAAAGAAATTAGCCCATTGGGTAAGACAACTTCTTCGTCTTTCATTATATCAAATGGAATTTTTAGATCGAATTCCTGATCATGCCATTATTAATGAAGCAGCTAATATCGCACGAGTTAAAGGACATCGCGGTATTGTAGGATTAGTAAATGGTGTTTTAAGAAACATTCAAAGAAAAGGCGTGCGTGAAACTACCCATTTACAACCGCTTAATAAGCGGTTGAGTATTCAATATAGCCTTCCACAATGGTTAATTGATGAATTTATCAAACAACACGGCGAAAAAGAAGCTGAAGCATTCGCTAAGTCATTCAGTGAACGCCCGAAACTCAGTTTACGAGTAAACCTTCGTAAAATTTCACGAGAAGCAGCTATTGACGAATTAAAAGAAGAAGGATTTGACGTTACAGAAAGTACGATCTCTCCTTATGGTATTATAGTAGAAAAAGGAGTCCCTATAGAATCTCGTTTATTCAAGGAGGGGTATTTAGCGGTTCAAGATGAAAGTTCCATGCTGGTTGCTCCTGCCTTAAATGTTAAACCTTCCCATTATGTTTTAGATGCTTGTGCAGCTCCAGGCGGGAAAACAATGCATATAGCAACTAGTTTTTTGGATAAAGAAGAAGGTGGAAAAATTGTCGCCTTAGATATTCATGAACATAAAATAAATTTAATCAAAGATAATGCCAAAAGACTAAAGGTAAAAGAAGTTGTAGAGGCCAAACATTTAGATGCGCGTCAGGTTTTAAATGAATTTAAGCCCGAAACTTTCGATCGTATTTTAATTGATGCGCCTTGTTCCGGGCTGGGATTAATGCGACGCCGACCAGAAATCCGTTACAATAAAACAAAACAAGATATTTTATCTTTACAAAAGTTACAACTTGAAATATTGAATGAGGCAAGTAAAACATTAAAATTGGGTGGAGAGCTTATTTATTCAACGTGTACAATTACCCAAGAAGAAAATCAAGAAGTTGTTCGTCAATTTTTAGAAAAAAACAAAGAATTTTCCAGAGCAAAAGTTGAGTTACCAGAAAGCGAATTGCAAGTAAGTAAAGATGGCTCATTGACCATTTATCCACATCAATATGGTACGGATGGTTTTTTTATTTGTCGATTAAAGAAACAATAAGACATGAAGTTAGAGCTTCTTTAGATAACCTTGTCTTTTTTTGAAAAATGTTAGATACTTGTTATAAATAAATGTTTAGAATCGTTGAGGTGGATATATGAAGTATAGTTTAAAAACTCACCAAGGAAAAAGAAAAGATAACCAAGATTACGCAGGTGTGTTTTTTAACCAGTCTGGTTTATTGTTAGCCGTATTATGTGATGGGCTAGGAGGACATCAGGCGGGAGATATTGCAAGCGAAATGGCAGTTTCTCAGATAGGAAACGGATGGGAAGGAACAGATTTTTCTTCTCAAGACACGTACCTTGTTCAAAATTGGTTAAAAGAAAAAATTAACAAAGAAAATGCTCGAATTTATGAAGCAGCTAGTACGTATTCGGATTTAGAAGGAATGGGTACGACTTTAGTGGCGAGCGTTATTTTGAAAGAAAACGTACTGTTTTCTAATATTGGGGATAGCCGTGCGTATACTTATTTTAATAATCAAATTGAATTGGTCACAGAAGACCATTCTTTTGTTTCTGAACTGCAGCGAAAAGGGGCTTTAACAGACTTAGAAGCCTTAACCCATTATAATCGAAATGCTTTGACACGATCGTTAGGTGTTGAGGGGCAAGTGGATGTTGATTTCTTTAAACGATTAATCAATAAAGTAGATGTTATTATGCTTAATTCAGATGGTCTATCCAATGCAGTTAGTGAGACAGAAATGTTAGAAATTTTAAAACAAACTGATCTATCATTAGACCAAAAATCAGAAATGCTCGTGAATAAAGCAATAGAAAATGAAGGATCTGATAATATAACCGTCAGTTTAATTGATGTAAACATGACGCCAGATCATAAGGTAGGTGAAGACAAATGAACCAAGGTGAACGTGTGAGCGGACGTTATAAGATAATTGAAAAAATTGGCTCCGGTGGAATGGCTAATGTATATCTAGCAATGGATTTGATTCTTGAACGAGAAGTTGCTGTTAAAATGATTTCATTAGATTTTCAAAACGATAAAGATAGCTTACGACGTTTCCAAAGGGAAGCTTTATCTACTACAGAATTAACCCACCCAAACATAGTAACCATTTACGATGTAGGAGAAGGAGATCGACCGTACATTGTAATGGAATATGTGGATGGAATGGATCTGAAACAATACATCCGGGAAAACCATCCGATTCCTTATAAAAAGGTAATTAACATCATGGAGCAGATATTGGATGCGATTGAATATGCACACAAAAATGATGTAATTCACCGAGATATAAAACCTCATAATATCCTAATTGATAAAAACGGGAATGTAAAAATAACAGATTTTGGGATTGCAGTAGCCCTCTCTCAAAACTCTATTACACAGACCAATTCCTTGTTAGGATCTGTTCAGTATATTTCTCCGGAACAAGCTAGAGGAAATGTGGTGACTAAACAATCGGATATTTATTCTTTAGGGATTGTTTTGTATGAATTATTGACGGGAACTGTTCCCTTCCAAGGAGAATCCGCGGTTTCTATTGCCTTAAAACATTTTCAAACACCAATTCCTTCCTTGCATGAATTTGATTCTCGAATTCCTCAACCTTTAGAAAATGTTGTTTTAAAAGCAACGGCTAAAGAGCCTAGGCACCGCTATGCAACAGTAGGTGAAATGAAAGAAGACTTAAAGACTGTATTATCTCCTTCTCGAAGAGGTGAAGAAAGATTTGAACCTCCTGCTGAAATTGAAGAAGATACATTAGTTCTTGATGCAAGTGCCCTGAATGCAAGTTCTGAGGCTATGGCAGCTTCTCCGATTAGTGATGAAACCATTAACTTATCAAAAGAAGAAGAAAAAGAGACTTCTAAACCAAAGAAAAAACGACGTTGGTGGTGGTTACTCCTTCCGGTTATCTTGGTGGTTGTGTTCGTTGCCTATTTATTATCTAAACCCGTCCAAGTCATTATACCGAAAGAACTTGTAGGTCTTGAACAAGAAGAAGCAGTTAAACTTTTAGAAGAGAACTCTTTAGAAGTGGGAGAAATTATTACTCGCCCCAATGATGACTATGAAGAAGGGATTGTATTCCGCGTAAATCCAGATATAGAAGCTAGCGTTTTAGAAGGGTCAGAAGTTGACTTATATGTAAGTTTAGGAGAAGAAACCTTTAAAATCAAAGATTATGTTGGAAAGAGCTATGAAGAAGTTCGTGCTGAGTTAGATGAGTTAGGCTTTGAGGTTGAAAGTGAAACAGCGACCAGCGAAACTGTTCCAGAAGGGTCAATCATTGAGCAAGATATTGATTCTGGAGAAGAAGTGGTTCCTAGTGAAACAACGATTACTTTTACTGTAAGTTCTGGTAGACGCGAAATTTTCATGATTGATTTATCGGGTTTTTCTCGAGAAGAAGTGGATAAATATGTAGATGAAAATGGTTTATATTTATCTACTAGTGAAGAAGCCTCCGATACGATTCCAGTTGATCAAGTGATCCGACAAGAACCAGAAAAAGATACTTCTTTATATATTGGAGAACGAATCAAGGTGGTATTTTCTACAGGACCTGAAGAAGCTAAAACCGTTTCTTTTTCAGAAGAAGTCTCAATCCCTTATGAAGAGAATTTTGCAGAATCCCAAGACGATGAAGAAGACGAAGAACCAGAACTTTTGCCAAATAAAATAAAAATTTATATTGGTGATTATGAAAATGATATTGACACAGTATATGAAGAATTTACGATACAAGAAGATACTTCACGTAAATTAAGCTTTATCATCGAAGAAGGCGAATCTGCTGAATATCGAATAGAAAGAGATGACGAGCAAATTATTAAAAAAGTCGTGACTCCAGAACCAGAATAATTAAAAGAAAGAGGAGATGTTTTGCGAGAAGGGCAAATTACAAAAGCATTAAGTGGATTTTATTACATTACAGATGAAAAGGATGTCGTCTACCAAACAAGAGCACGCGGTGTTTTTAGGAAAAAAGGAATTACTCCCTTAGTAGGAGACTATGTGAAGTTTGAAAGTGAAAATCAAACTGAGGGAACACTTGTTGAAGTTAAACCAAGAAAAAATGAATTGGTGCGTCCTCCAATTGCAAACGTAGATATTGGCGTTATTGTGGCATCTGTTACGGGTCCTAATTTTTCAGTCCAATTACTTGATCGCTTTTTGATTATGCTTGAATATAAACATATTGATCCTATTATATATGTATCTAAACTAGATATAGCGGACGAAGAAACTGTGGAAGAAATTGAACAATATAAAGCAGTTTATGAAAAAATTGGTTATCCATTTATTACTCTAAATGTAGCTGAGACAGAAAATTTAAAAGAAGAAATAAAAAAAATCTTTACTAATTATTTTGAGAATAAGCTAGCCGTATTCATTGGTCAGTCAGGTGCAGGAAAATCAACTTTATTAAATTTCTTAAATCCTGCGTTTAATCTAATAACAGCCGAAACCTCTAAATCACTTGGCCGAGGAAAACACACTACAAGACATGTCGAGTTGTTACCTTTACTCGGTGGATTGTTTGCAGATACACCAGGTTTCAGTGCTTTAAGTTTTCCAGATATTGAAAAAGAAGAGCTATCCGATTGTTTTCCAGAAATGAGAAAATTAAGTCCTAACTGTAAATTTAGAGGCTGTTTGCACCAGAATGAACCAAAATGTGCAGTAAAAGATGCGCTAGAAACGGGTGAAGTTGCAAAATCACGTTACGAAAATTATCTGCAAATATTAATCGAGATTCAAAACCGAAAACCAATGTACTAATAAATTATGAATAGAAAGTTGTGGAATAGAATGGGGAAAATAGCACCATCGATTTTAAGTGCCGACATAAAAAAATTAGGCGAAGATATCCAAATGCTTGACCAAAGTGAAGCTGATTGGATCCATATCGATATTATGGACGGGCATTTTGTTTCTGATATTACGTTCGGTTCGAATGTTGTTGCAGCAGCTAAAAAAATCACAGATCTGCCACTCGATGTACATTTGATGGTGGAAGAACCTGAAAAAATAATCACTAAATTTATTGAAGCGGGGGCTACAGGGATCACTGTCCATGCGGAAACAACCAAACACCTTCATCGGGTCATGCAAGACATTAAAAAACAAGGTGCCTATCCTGGAGTCGTTATAAATCCTGGCACCCCTGTTTCATTTATTGAACCTGTTCTACCCATTGTAGATTTAGTTCTAGTAATGACGGTTAACCCAGGTGCAGGCGGCCAAAAATTCATTTCTGAAATGGTTCAAAAAATTGAACAACTAGCCAATTATCGTCGTGAACACGACCTTGACTTTCTTATTCAAGTGGATGGCGGTATTAATAATGAGACCATTCAAATTTGCCATGAAGCGGGTGCAGATGTATTTGTTGCCGGATCTAACATTTTTGGTGCAGCATCGCCTGAAGATCAAATTCAAACCTTAAAAAAATTGGTGAATTAATATGAAGGATATCCATATTATATTAGGAGCACCAAAAACAGAAGAGATTCGTCCTTTAATCAAAACGGAAGGAATTGTAATAGGGGTTGATCGCGGAGCTTTACTAGCGATAGAAGAAAATCTGAAAATAGATGTGGCATTAGGAGATTTTGATTCAGTCTCTCTGCATGAAAAAAAGATGATTGAACAGAGCAAAGCGAAAGTTTTAAATTTTCCGACAGATAAAGACGATACAGATGCGGAACTTGCTTTTGAATATGCTTTAAATCATTTTGATGCAAAGAATATCTATGTCTACAATTGGTATGGGGGTCGAATTGATCACTTATATAGTATTTTGATGATTGTATTACAAAAAAGATTTGAGACACTCATCCCAAAATTAAAATATATAGCCACAAATAATGTCATTGAATACTTTTTGCCAGGAGAGTATACAATAGATAAAATCAAACAAATGGATTATTTATCCTACATCTTAATGACTGAAGTAGAAGGTCTTACTCTTAAAGAAGTGAAATATGAATTAATAGAAGAAGATTTTGATCAGCCTTTAGCGTTAATTAGTAATGAATTTCTAAATAAGCAAGCGTCTTTAGCCTTTAAAAAAGGGATCATTGCAGCCGTCCAAAGTCGAGATAAAACAGAATAAAAAAATAAACGTTGGATTTACTAAAAAGTAAACCCAACGTTTATTTTTATTCAAATTAGACTCTTTGAACTTTTCCAGATTTAAGTGCTCTAGCAGAAACCCAAACACGTTTAGGTTTACCATCAACTAGTACACGAACTTTTTGTAAGTTTGGTTTAAAAGAACGTCTTGAAGAATTAAGTGCGAATGAACGATTATTTCCTCTGCTTGCTGTACGTCCTGTAAAGTAGCATTCTTTAGCCATCGTATTTCCTCCTTTGCAAACAGTCAAAATGACTATTTTCATACTTCAATACAATACCATAATATTTTTTAAAAAACAAGAAAAAAATAAATTTATTCAGCGATTATTATTAGTGACAGCTGAGTGGACCCACTTTTAATATAGAATAAACGACAGTTAGTGAGTACTGGTCACTTCTATCACGCACAAAAATCTATAAAGTGAGTGCTAATACTTCCACCACACATAAAATACGATTAAGTGTGCGCTGATCACTTCTACCACAAAAAAAATCTATAAAGTGGGCGCTAACACTTCCATCACACACAAAATACTATTATGGGTGTGCTAACCACTTCACCTGCATTCCTCCGCGCACAAAATATTATTAAGTGTGTGAAAAGCTCTCCAATGATTAAGCAGAATAATTACTTGTATATTGATATTCTACAGTAAATAAGGTAATATCAAGTCGTCTTAGCAATTAAACAGATTAAGACAACATAATGAACGATTGAGAAATTTGTTTAGTTTGATTAGAAGTAAATTAAAAAAACTATTACAACATGAATAGATCAACCTTTAGCCATGTCTAATGGTGGATTCATGTTGATAATTTTCATGTTTTTAGTTAATATTGTTAAAGTATGAAATAATTTGTTAGAACTAATAAAAAATATTACAACGAACGGAGAGGAGAACACATTATGTCCGTTACGGTAAATAATGAACATGGAACCATAGAAATCTCTAATGACGTTATTGCAACAGTTGTTGGTGGAGCTGCAACAGAAATACCTGGAGTGGTAGGTATGGCAAGTAAACACCAAGTAAGAGATGGATTAAACGAGATATTAAATAGAGAAAATTATGCAAAAGGAATAGTTGTTGATCAAGAACAAGAGGGTGTAGTCATTGGTGTCTACATCATCGTAAGTTATGGCACAAAAATTTCAGAAGTATCAAAAAATGTACAAGAGCGAGTTAGCTATCAGTTAGAGGCTAGTCTAGGCGTTCAAGCAGACGCAGTAAATATTTTTGTACATGGTGTACGTGTACAAAATGATGATTAGTCGGGTCACAGTTTGATTGTGACACAGGGAGGAAAGACAATGGAATTATCGAAATTAACGGGTAAAGATTTTAAAGATATGATAGTAGCTGGCCAATCGCATTTAGCCCAAAATGCTGAATATGTAAATTCATTAAATGTATTCCCCGTACCAGATGGAGATACAGGAACAAATATGAATCTTACTTTTTCAAGTGGAGCAAAAGCTGTAAAAGAAAATTCAGATACTGAAATAGGTAAAATAGGTCAAACATTATCTAAAGGATTATTAATGGGCGCACGAGGAAACTCAGGCGTTATATTATCTCAATTATTTAGAGGTTTTAGTCGATCAATTGAATCAAAAGCAGAAATTAATACAATTGAATTTGCACAAGCTTTCCAAGCAGGTGTAGATTCAGCCTATAAAGCAATTATGAAACCTGTGGAAGGAACTATATTAACTGTTGCTCGAGAATCAGCCGAAGCAGGGAAAAATAAAGCTCAAACCACAGAAGATATTATTGAAGTAATGGAAGAAATCCTTGCTGCTGCTAAAGTCTCATTAGATCATACACCGGAATTATTGCCAGTACTTAAAGAAGTAGGGGTAGTGGATAGTGGGGGTCAAGGATTAGTTTATGTCTATGAAGGCTTCTTATCATCTTTAACAGGTGAAGAAATTCAAGTAGTCGAAGAACCAGATTTAGATGAACTTGTTCGAGCAGAACATCACCGCGGAGCGGTGCATGACGCTATGAGCGCGGAAGACATTGAGTTTGGCTTTTGTACAGAGATCATGGTTCGTCTAGGTAAAGGAAAAACAGTAGACAGTGAATTTGATTATGATGAATTCCGTAATCATTTGAGTGAACTAGGAGATTCTTTATTAGTCATTGCGGATGAAGAAATTGTAAAGGTGCACGTGCATACTGAAAGACCAGGAGAAGTTATGAATTATGGTCAAAAATTTGGAACACTCATTCATATTAAAGTAGACAATATGCGAGAACAACATGCAGCACTCGATCATTCAGAAGCACCAAGTACAGAAAAAACGACTGAAAAAGAGGTCTCAGTTATCTCGGTAGCAGCAGGCTCTGGAATTAAAGATTTGTTTGAAAGCATGGGTGTTGATTATGTAATTGAAGGTGGTCAAACAATGAATCCGAGTACTCAAGATTTCTTGGAGGCCATGGAAAAAGTTCCTGCTAAAAATTACATTTTATTACCAAATAACAGCAATATCTTTATGGCAGCGAATCAAGCAACGGAAGTTTCAGAAGCAAATGCAGCTGTTGTTGAAACACGAACGATTCAGCAAGGAATAAATGCCATGCTAGCTTTCAATCCAGATATGGAATTGGAAGAGATTCAAGAATTAATGTCAGAAGAGATACAATATGTAACTTCTGGGCAAATAACATTTGCAATTCGTGATACAGAAATTAACGGTTTAAAGATTAAAAAAGATGATTACATGGGCTTAATTGATGGCGATATAGAAGTGACCAACAATGATTTAGAAACAGCCAGCTTAGAAACCATTAAAAAAATGATTACTGAAGATAGTGAAATAATCACCTTATTATATGGAGAAAATAGTTCAGAACAATTGGTTCATTCATTAATGGAACAATTAGCAGAACTTTACCCAGATATTGAAGTTGAGATACATGAAGGTGGACAGCCCGTCTATCCATTATTAATTTCAGTAGAATAAGTAAAACTCGCTAAATGATGAGTTTAAAACAAAGTGAAGATTGTATAATGAAGTTAGTCACCTAAAATAAAAAAGTCATGTGAAATTCATGTTATATTGAATATACCACTAACCAATATAAGGAGAATTCACATGACCCAAAATAATACTAACACAAAACCACACAAAGGAACACACCTTACAAAAAGTGAAATGGATAAGATTGAAGGTTATAAGGCAGAAAATCGCTCAAATAGGGCGATTGCTCGTTTGCTTGGCCGTAGCCCTCAAACGATTAATAATGCGATTAAAAAAGGGTCGTTTACTCAAAAACGTAAACAGATACAGAATGGGAAAACCTATACTTATTATGAGGAAGTTTATTCTGCAAGTCTTCATGAAGATGTTTATTTAGA
>NZ_FQUF01000035.1 GCF_900129085.1 Atopostipes suicloacalis DSM 15692 | reverse complement strand
AGTAAAAGACAGTAAAACAATGTTCAATATAACTTTGTGAAATTCACAAAAATATTTTTTAGTAAGTGGCTAACTTAAACTTGAAATTCAGGGTTCCTTTAAATATTATAAAAAATCATCTTTCTGATATTGACAATAAGGAAGATGTTATAAAACTATTAAAAAGGCAATCAGATATTCTTTTTCAAAAAGAAATGGAAATTAAAATGAATATAGCAATAATCGAAGCCGTGACTTCAATTATTGCTTCAAATAATGTTGACCTTGATTTAGATATAATGATTGAGTTAACATTGAAATTAAACAAACAAACGATACTTGAACACTCTGAAGTAAATTATAGTAAAGAAGTAATAGATTCATTTAAGGACAACGATTCGAGAATAAAAGAAATGATCGAAATTTACTGGCTGTGGAAAAAACTAATTTTAGAGGCAGTTTTTTTGAAGAGTAGTAATGTTTCTATTGATAGTCAACAAATTTATGAATTAGGTGAAAAATGGTCTAATTTCATTTCATTAGCTAGCAGTAAAGAGCATGAAATGGGAAATGTTTTTGCTGATGGATTAAGTAAAAGTAATGAATGGCCAGAAGAAGATTTACTTCTATACAATTATTGTAACGAATTTATTGATGAGGCCTATGGATATTATAGTAAAGTGAGGAATAAAATAAATGATACGATTAAATAATCTAACTAAAAAATATAAAAACAAAACTGCAGTAAATAATTTAAATATAACATTTACACCAGGAGTAGTAACAGGTTTTTTGGGACCTAATGGATCTGGGAAATCTACAACAATGAAAATGATAATTTCTTTAGTTCATCCTACTTCAGGAGATATTTCGGTTGATGATAACGATTATAAATCATATAAAAACCCGACTAAAAAAATTGGAACTTTGATAGATCCTGCAACAATAGATGTAGATTTAACTGCTAAACAGCATTTATATTTTTTTTCAATAGCTGCAAATATTAGTCAAAAAAGAATTTACGAGGTTTTAAAAATGACTGGACTAGAAAGCGTTAAAGACAATAAAGTTAAAACCTATTCGTTAGGCATGAAGCAAAGATTAGGGATCGCCACAGCATTGATTAATGATCCTGATGTTGTGATTCTTGATGAGCCTTTTAATGGTTTGGATGTTGATGGAATTCATTGGATTCGCAGACTACTCAAGAAGTTATCATCTGAAGGGAAAACGGTGATTGTTTCTAGCCACCTTATGGGCGAAATCCAAGCAGTAGCAGATAGAGTAATTATTATTGCTCGTGGAAAGTTGCTTGCTAATATGAGTATAGACGAGTTAAATGAAAAAACTTTAACTACTTATAGCTATGTTGAAGCTGAAAATTTAGAAGAGATGGAAAAAGTTCTAAAATTAAACGGTGGAAATACAATTAGACGTTTGGAAGGATTAGAGGTTAGAGGACTGGATTCACGAATTATTGGTTCATTAGCAAGTAAGAATCATCAAATACTCTATCAACTCAAGGATGTACAACCAACATTAGAAGAATTTTTTATTGATATTACGGAAGGTAAAGTAGATTACATTTCAGAACAAAAGGAGATATAAAATGAGATATTTGATTAAAGCAGATTTTAAAAAAACATTTAATTTAAAGAAAAATAGAAATTACGTAATAATTTTAGGAGTATTAAGTATTTTTTTTAGTTTAACTTTTTTATTTACTTTAAATGTTACTCAAAAGAAACAGATTATAGATTTATCATCAATAGAATTATTGGATGTATCTTTATTAGGAATGGATGTAGTAACAATTATGCTTGTTATATTTTTTGCGAACTTTATTGCTAAAGAATTTACTACTGAACAAGTTTACACGTCTTTAGCAATAACCCCACTTCGTCATAAGTTTTATTTGTCTAAAATTTTATTTGTATTACTATTAAGTATAGGAGTAGGCGTTATATTGATTTTGACTATTTTAGGACTAGACCAATTAGTTTTATCTATGTACGAAATGCAAACAATACCTTTATTTCATCAAACTGTACTTAGTAAACTAATAGGAACACTATTTATGGTTATATTCTATAGTATTCTTAGTGCAACTGGGTCGTTTTATTTCCAATCAGTTTCTGGCGGAATTACTTTTTCATTAGGAATAATGTTTATTCCTGCTCTGGTTAAGCTATTTCCTGAAGGGTTTTCAGAGTTGTTTTTATCGTTCCTTCCTGAAAAATCATTAAGTACATTAATCAAAATAGGGATGTTTAATTTAGATAATACTATTTTATTTAGCATTTTGGTTCTTTTATTTTGGTTATTAGTACCACTGATATTCGGATTCAAAAAATTTAATGAGACGGATTTTTAAAAAAGTATTAAAATAGTTTCAACTATTTTACAAAATATCCGAACTAGTAAAATTATTTGATACTTTTCTTTCGGTACTCGATATATTGTAAGTATTTCTATATTTGATTTCGACAAATTGATTATCGAAAGATTAAATCTTAAACCTAAATCTATAGCGACTAATAATTTTTCATTTTTAAAAGTAACTTTTGATTAAGATAAACCGAGAAAACACAGGAGTTATCTCTATAATTTTATTTGAACATAATGAGATTCATTATGAGAGTAGATATTACTTTAAAAAGGCTTGTTTCTCTATAATAAGAAGCAAGCCTTTTTTTATTATTTAACGATCTTCCAGTTCTCCTCATTTTTTTCAATCACCAAATCAAACTGTGATACTTGTGTTGCTTTGGTTTGCTGGTCGAGATACTTTACTGCCAGTGATACTGTTACTTGACTATCTTTACGATTGTAGATAGGATTTACTAATTCAGAAAATACATAGTCTTTATCGATTGGTTTTAAAACTCCATCACTTACGTAATAAGAAAGTTCTTTTGCTGTCGCTGTAGGATAGAGCTTGAAAAATGTGGTTAGAAACTCATTGATTGCATTTGTTGTAATAGAATCAATCATGCCATTACTTTCTTTTATATTTGGTGTGTAGTCTGACTTCGCAGGTAGACTGGTAATCGTTGGATTCTTAATAATAACTATGTTTCCAGAATCCTCTGCATAAACTGTTACCTCATAAGCAGAGTGGACACCCTTTTTATTTTCTCCCTCTGTAATTAACTGGTCTACACTGTAGGAAACATTAAACTGATTTTCTCCGTCTGCTTCTACACTCCAAATCTGAACCCCTCTTAAAGATGACGATACTGGAATATCCTTACGGACTGTATCAACATTGAGAGCTTGAAGTTCATCTGTTAAATAATCTTTGAGTTTATCCATTCTGTTATCAATAGACTTATCGGTTTGTTCCCATGAATAATAGATTTTCGCAAAGTTCTCTACAAAATTTTCTACATTATGGGTATCGACGTATTCTTTTTCTATGATTTTTGTTTCATGAATGGTATGGGTATCTATAGCTGTAAAATGCTTGAATACTGCAAAACTAAAACTAATCCCTAAAAGCACCCATAAGGCAATCACAATCTTTTTACCTGGATTAGCTTTATAAACACGAGGTTTCTTTTCCCTTGGTGTCTTTTTCTTATTTTCGTTTTTTCTAAATATCATATTGAATCATCCTTTCTCATTTCTTGATTCGTCCTGCTCCGACTAAATGTTGTTGCCAGTAAGAGTTATTTAAATCAGCATAACCAATAGGATCACCTGCGTGAAACATTCGGTTATTGCCTAAATAAATCCCTACATGGGTAATATATGAGCCAGCGTTATAGGTTGAATGGAAGAAAACTAAATCGCCAGCTTCTGCTTCTGATAATGGGATATGCTGGGTCATGTTATATTGCTCTTGTGCGGTTCGTGGTAAATTGATTCCAGCCTTACCATAGCTCCACTGTGTCAGTCCACTACAATCAAAGGAAGTACTAGGAGAAGCACCACCAAAGACATATTCCCATCCTTCATATTTTAAAGCTTCATCCATAATGGCTTGTACCGTTTCATTATCAAATCGAGTAGTTACAAGATATTGAGATACTAATTGAACATAAAACATATTCCCATAGTTATATCGCCAGCCACCATTAATTGGAATGGCTATAGGGTTGGGATAAGATACTTTTTCACCACCAGAATATTCCCTTGAAAAACTTTCAGCTAGTTCAAAGGAGTATTTATTTCCACGATTGGAAATATAGCCAAGAAATCCACCACCATAGTTATAAGATTGAATCACAGCGTTTAAATCACTGTTATTTCTTTCTGATGTTTGAAGTAATGACGCAAAATATTTGACACCTTGTTTAATGGATTCTTCTCTAGCTAAAGTATTAGGTGGAAGTCCAAGGGATTCTGAAGATTGCATGACATCCTCTGCCGTACCACCAGATTCCACCTGTATAATCGCAAGTAGCACATTGATATATTCCTCAACCCCATATTCTTTAGCGTATTTTTCTACCATAGGCTTATGAACCAGCACTTCTTCGGAAACATTTACACCGCCATATTGAATGTTTGAAAATCCACTATCCTGTTCATCTGAAAAGAGAATAGCGACAAAGAGAAGTAAGGAGAAGACCATTAAAAATAGTCCAGTACCACCAATTACTAAATATTTTGGTTTCATGATTTATCACCATTTCTCTTAGTAGTAGTGATTGTAGTAGTGTTTTTATTTCTTATACTTTTTACTGGCTTTTGCTGGATGATTGGCTTATCTTCTCTTGTGGTTGGACGTTGAATAGTTTTTACTGCTGGACTTGAAACAGCAGATTTATGAATGGGTCGTTCTTTTGGTATAGTGTTTTGACGTTCTGGTTTTGGGTTTGAAGGATTTCCTTTACCTGTTGGACGTTCTTGTTTCTCCTTTTGTGTTTTAGTTTTGTTAATGGGTGGTGTGGTAGGTCTAGTGGATTCGTCGTCATAAGTTTTCCCTTGTTTAGTTTTAGGACGCACATGGACTTGTTCCTGTTGTCGATTAGGTTTCTCATAGCTTTCCTGTTTGGTGGTAGGTCTTGTATGAGTAGTAGAAGCAGGTTGTTTGTTCTGTTTGGCTTTTTCCATTTCAGCCCGACGTTCCACAATAGTTTTACGTCTTTGCTTCTGTTGTTCTTTACGCCCACTGGCTCTGTCTGATTTAGTTTGAGAAATACTGCTCGTAAGGTCACGGACATTATCTTGTACTTTGGATTTCCCTTGATAAATGGCGTATTTTGCATTGATGGGTAAATCCTTGACCTGTTTTTTTAAGCTTCCAGCACTGTCTTTAATTCTGTCTTTGGTATCCGCCATTGCGCCAATCCTTTGACCTGTACGTTTACCAAATGATGTTTTATCCTGTCCTTCGGGTCTGGAGTGGTCTGCCTGCGTTCGACTGGAAGGACTTCGAGAGCCAACTTGACCTTTATTCAAGTTAGAATTATTGGTAGAAGAAGATGTCATAGAACGTCCAAGTTTACGCTGTAATCGGTGCATATGGGCGTGCATAAGCATACGAGGTTTTCTCATGATACGACTACCCATGCTTTGAGAATCGTTACTTTGTAGTGAGAACATACTCATTAAGTCACCAAGTTTAAAGTAAATACCTGCAAAGGTAACTATCTGTAGAAAGGCAATCAAGAAAAATGGATAACCTACCGACAAGCTGTAGAGCATAGTGGAAATACTAAAAGCAGTCGTAATAATTAATGTAATTCCAGCTCTAGTTAAAATGGTATTAAAGAGTTTTGTAATGGCTCGTTTTGACATCCCATCAAAGGATGGAATCATACTTAGAATAAAGCTTACGGGTAGAAACATGGCGTATATAATAAAAAGTACCTGTGAGAAAATCATGATTCCAGTTAGTAAGAAGACAAATATTGAAATACCAATATTGAATATAAAGAGGAAGAAGGCCGTGCCTAGTCGATTTATAGTCTTTGTTATTGTTAGATTCACATTGTTTCTATCCTCAATTTCTTCTTTGACGATTACTTCCCTATCTTCGCCATTATTGGTATCAGGACTAGTAGAGAGTAAACTTTCTACTCGCTCAACACCAATAGATTCAATATCTGAATTATCATATTGAAGTAGAAGCCAAGGTTGTTGTACCTGTATAGAAAATAAGCTATCTCTGATTAAATCAACACTATCTTTTCCTTGACTGTCCGAATGGGGCATAACAATTTTTGTCCCAAGGGAAAGACTGGCATTGCTAATATCTGATGAAAAATCATTGATTTTATTAATGTAATCGGGAGCATAGGCAATAAAAGAAGCTGATAGGATAAAAACCATGACAAAGTTTACAATGGCATGAATTGCCTTTGTGGTTTCTCTTTTAATTAAGCCTGTATAGGTAACATAAATTCCAAGAATTAGAATTAAAATTAAGAGGAAGCCAACATAGAATCCCTCTGTAGATAGTCCTCTTGATGTAATCCCTGCTAAGGTCTGCATATTCTTCCCAATTGAATCGGCAGTGGATGAAATAAAATCAAGGGAATAAGCTTCTTTGACTAAATAACCTGTGGCGTTAGAAAGATACAAACTGATTGTCCAGATGAAATTGGTAATGGCATATAAGCCATACATAACCTGTTTTCCAATACCATCCGACCAATTCCACGGTAACCAGCCCCAGCTATTGTCTACATAAAAATCCAGTTGATAGTTTCCTAGTGGATATTTACTATATTCATTGGCGATATTTACCGTATCATCTACTAAACCTGTAGCATGGACGACTGTACCCAGTGTTGCTAAAAGCAAAGTGGCAATTACAAGTATCAAATAACCTGTAACCGCCACCTTTAAAATTCTTTTTAAATCCCATTTTGTTTTTAACTTATGAATAGTTTTAATTATCCCTAGTGATGGTTTCATTCTGTCACCTCTTTTCTTATGGGAGGTCTTGTATCAAAGGCATGAAGTAATTCTTCAAAAACTGGATGGAACTGTATCACACCAACACGTCCATATAAATCACTGATAAGACATTGTCCATTTTCTAAATCTCTAAGTCGCTTCTGATTATTTTCGTCCTCTGGGTCAACGCCAAAAAAAGAAAGCGTCTTTTTAATTTCGTTGAGATCAGTGGAACGAAAGGCAAATTTTAAACCTAGATTATTTTTCAAATTTTCATCTAAGAGGTCATCTGTATTTTGAGTTACAAAATATACCCCTGCGTTCATAGCACGTCCAGCACGGACTAATTTCATAGATAAAGTTTTTCCTTGTGCCACTTGTAGGAAGCTCCATGCTTCGTCAAGGTCTACAATTTTAAAGATACTGCGGTCACTATGGATAAAATCAAGGGCAAAGGTAGAAATGACAATAAGCATGGCTACAGAAAGTAATTCCATTGTGGTATATTCCTCAAAAGTAGTTTCCTTATCTGGTAAGACTAAATCAGCTACTTGTATAATATTTAATTGTTTTTCAAGACTAATGGATTGTTCAATATCCCCGTAACTGAATAAGAGATGGGCAAAGTCATAGTCAGTGAAACTTTCGATATGGTCGGCTATGCTGTTGCTCATGGTTGTATTTTCCACTCGTAATTCTTCAATCACTTTCATCAAACCTCGTTCCTCACTATTAGTTACTGCTCGAATGGCTTTTCTAAGAACTGGGAAACGCTGTCCATCACGGGAAGAAATCCCTGTTAGGAAGGTAAGAATATCAATCGCCAGTGATTCAGAATCCTTTGGATTTTTCATAATGACATAAGGGTCGAGTAAGCCTTTGTTTTTTTCATTGGAAGTTAAGTTCACAATATTTATTTCATGAGCTATTTCTGGTAAAGTTTCTTTCCATTTGCCACGTTCTGCCTTTGGGTCTACAATGACTGCCTGTGCCCCATAGAGAACAGAATAATAGACAATCATATTATTAGAAAAGGATTTTCCACCACCTAAAGAACCAACAAAAGCAGCGGAAAGAGCATTGGTGACTGAACCTTTTACCCCTTGACTAGCAAGAGCAGGTTTCAAGTAAACATTGCGTCCTGTATCCAAGCTGTAGCCTATATAGATTCCCTCATTTTCTCCTAGCATTTGAGTTGCTCCAAAACCAAGACCAGCTAAGAAATCAGAAGTTACATACTGGATATAATCATTCATATATCTTTTGCTTGCTGGTAAAAATTCTTCATGTAAGCCCAGCATATCTCCAAAAGGGCGAACAAGTTTTACGCTTAAATCGTCGTAAAAATCTTTAACCTCATTACAACGACGTTTCAATTCGTCAAGGTCAGAAGCTGATACACGTACTACATAGGAGAGTTTATACATGGATTCCTTGCTTTGGTCTAAATTACTTTCAAGCTCATTCACACTGTCTAAGGCTTCTGCCACATTAGAGCTGGTTTCATTATCACTTTGCCATGCATGATTATCCAAGTCCTTTAGCTCTTTCTTCTTGTTTCTTACGGTACTTAAGGCTTTACGATTTGCTACGATTTCCACATTCATTGAAGTATCTATTGGGAATGTAAATTGCTGTTGCTGGTAGTAGAAGATTTCAGAAGAAGGAAAGTCCAACTCACCTACAATGCTGTTTATTGTAAAGTAAGCCACATAGACAGTTTCATCTTCCTGTTGAATTTTTAAATATCTTTGTTTTTCTTCCAGTAAACAACGGGTCGGCTTAATGAGGTCATAATATTTAATCAGGGTTTCCTCATCTAGTTTTTTCTTTGAAAGATGATACTCATAATCTTCATAGGCTGTTCCTGTTTGTCCGTAAATATGTTCAATCAGATAACCAAAATCATCTTTTTCTAGCTTACGGATTTTAAAACGACGAGAGATTTTGTTTTCCAATAGTTTTTCCATCTTCTGAAAACGCCATATTTCATCATTACTCATACTTGCAAAATCACCCATAAATTTATGGTTCACATCATGGATAAAATCAGCAAAGGCTGTTTTTGCTTCTTTGGTAAGATTTTTCATAGAAAACTCTTGTTCATTAAGAAGCAATTTAAAACCAATAAAGAAGCGGTAATCCACCTGATGTTCTCCAATCATAGAAATTAATGCTTCTGTTTGTTGGTCGATTTTTTCATAAGCAATTGCCTTTAGTTTCCCAGTAACTTCTTCTTTTGAACGTTCCTTTGTAGCCCTTACACTGGATTCTGTACTAATTTGTAGGGCATGAATCTTCCCGTCACGATTTTGTGCAATGAGCTGTCTAAAAGAATCATGGACTTGATATTTTTCCTCTGGACTTAAAAAGGAATAGTTATAAGGAATCAGCTCATAATAAGCGAAACATTCACCATCTCTATTCCATACTAAATTATTTTCAATGTATTTAATCGGATATGCCATAAAATTCACTCCTAACTACTGTAATTCCTTTTGTTGGATTTTCTTTTTTAAGTTTGATTGGTTTTCCAGCATAGGTCAGTTTTGGTCGTATCATATAAGCAATGACAGATTTTAAAAATCCATAAGGCTTTTTCCCATCAAAGGTCTTTTGGCTCATAAACCATGTGAGAGCTAGAGGAATACCAAAGTATTTAAGAAATGCTCCTTCTATTAGTGAAAGTGGTGGCAAGTTTCCCAGTAACATCACTGTAAAGAGGGATACTACAAACCAAGTCATTTGTGTAAATGATATGGGGAAGGGTAAGCGAAAATCATTGATAGAGTAGAGTACCTTTTCTACCGACCAGATACTGGTATAGCTTCGTATTTTCTTCATGTAATCAATCCTTTCATAAAAAATAGGGTGCTAGGTTAGCCACCCCATAAAATAAAAAAATCCATCAGTCATTTTTTACTGATAGATTAGTATAAGATTTCAAATATCCCATGACTGGTAGAAATGAATGTTCCTTCAATTTCTAAATCACGACCATAGGATTCATAATCAATATAGTTTTGTAAGTTTGCAGGAACTTCCCCTAAAGCTCCCATTTCTTCAATATAGTAACGTGCCACATCTGCCATATCATCACAATCTGAATGGCAAATAATATCCTCTTGATGTTCGTAGAGTTCTTCTATACTACCAAAATGAGATTGTAGGGAAGATAGTTCCGCACGTATTTCATCTGGTAATTCCTCAACGATCGTCCATAGGCGATTTAATTCGTCAATCGACGTGTATTCGTCAACTTCAAGAGGCAGTTCATAGTCGTGAATGGCAAATTCTTCATATTCATCATTCAAGCCAATTTTTTCTTTGACTTCCTCAAAATCAATGGGAAGTTTAAACCATGCACCGACCAATTCTCCCTCATTATATTTTCCTAGATTGGCAATATAGACCTGCATATCATCCATATAATTCACATCCTTTTTTTAAAATTTGCATAAAAAAAGCACTAGATTAATTTATCTAATGCTTTTTTATTTAACAATACGAATGTTTTTACTATTATTCTTTTTCGATTTCATTAACTATTGCATTGAATGCAAAAGTATCCTGTATTAAATTTCTAATCTGTCTAACATTTGAACAATATATAAAACTATCAAAGAGTCTTTCTCTAACATCAGGAGATAGGGTCATCTCAAATTGTTTTGAAGATTCAATAAGGATTTTTTGACCGATTTTATTTTTTTCTTCACTAGTTAACTCTTTAAAATGTATAATTTTATCGAATCTATAAAATATAGGACTTCCTAGGTTTTCTTCAATCTCTTCAAGGCTTAGGTAATTCGACGTACAGATTATTATTGATTTTTTTAATTCCAAATAATAGTTTTGATCCTCGTAAATTCCTTCATCAAATAGTTGATAAAAAGCACTATGAAATGAGGGATGGGCTTTATCAAATTCGTCTAATAATAATACATTTGATTCTCTATCTAATAAATCTTTAGCAAAACTCTTTTCATAATGTGCACCACCAAAAAGATAATTAGCAAACTGACTATTTTGATACATAGAAAATTGTTTTCTAAATAATGGTTCTCCAATAATCTCTGAAATGAATTTTGCAGTTTCGGTCTTACCGATTCCAGACATTCCATATAATAGTATAACTATTGGTTTTTTACGATTAGATAAGGTAACAGGAAACAATGCTTGTAGTAATTTCTCTTTTGCACTTTTTTGACCAATAATTCTGTCATCGTATTTTGAATTGATTTCTTTTAAATCATCTATATCCAAACTAATATATTCTTGATTATGCACTTCTGTTTCTGGAAATAATCGCTTAATTTGATTACTAATTTGTAATGGGGGATTATGCAGATATAATCTATCATAATCAAATTTACTTAAAAAATTATTAAAGTTAATGATCACATGTTCTCTAACACCAGCGTATTCATCTGAACCTACAACTATGTTTTCGACCCTAATCTTTTCTGGTTCACTCTTTGGTTGGGGTTGATCAGATATCTGAATAACCATATTTTTTGAATCTCTGTCATTCTCATATACTAATTCAGTTAGTGTTTTATATTGAGGTGGAATTGATTTATTAAATTCTACTCTTGAACCATAAAATATCACTATATCACTCACTAATAACACCACCTAACACTACATCATATACATCTAGCAAATCATTCTTATCTTCACTTTTTTCCCCAGTAACTATTTCAGTAACGTCTATTTCACTTTTTTTCTTTTCGAATTTAAACTCATTTTCCATTGATAGTTGATTCATTGTACAAGTTCCTACTTTAATTCCATAGTAAGTAAGATTCATTTTTGATAAGTCTGCTAACGTATAACTATTTTTAAAAGCGTTAATATTAAATCTTAAAACTGTTTTAGGAACAGGTTCACTTCCTAGAAGCATTTGATAATATCCTCTATCCCCAAGTATAGCTTTATTAAGTTCAGTTAAATCAATGGGTATTTCTTCTTTAGGTACCACATTTAAATATGAACTATACATTTTATAGATGGTTATGGATTCTTCTGGAGCATATACTTCTTCAGATTTAAAGATATGAATGTTTTTATCCTTTACAGCTAGTGACAGATAATCAGTTAATAAAGTGTTTGATATTGTTGATTCCATTATTTTAGCCATTTTAGAATCATAACCTGTATTAACACTACCTGAAATAGTTGCCTTAAAAGTAGAAAAAAGGTTGAATCCAGTTTTTGCTTGAGCATCTATTTCCGCTACAAGCTTAGCTAACCTTTCTTTATTTTCATTTGTTGACCAATCAATTTTCCCACCATTTTTAATGGTTACAAAATCATTAGCTGCTACTTCATCAAAGTAAATTATTTTTAAAAACTTTGAGTTTTTCGATTTTTTAGTCATTCATCAATCCTCCTATGTTTTAATTAGATATATTATATCATTATTATAGAAGTATCATGAGCCAATAATTCTATTGAATAACTCCAATAGAATGTCTTTCACACCAGATGCATTAAAGACTAAGCCTACTGCAATAATGGCAATGATTAGAAAGCCAATGAGTTTACTAAATTCTCTTTTAAAGCCAAGATACAAGCCAATCACAACGATGGCTAAAAGCACCAATGATTGAGCATTTGATAAAAACCAGTTATAAAGGTTTTGTCCAAAATTCATAAAATTTCCTCCTTTTTTCTTTAAAATAAATCTGCTTTTATTATTGTATTAAGTTATCACATCCTTATCTTTTGCTGACTGTTGTCTTAGAATCATCTCGTGGTGTTTCGTTAGTTTGGCATTATCTAGAATATCTTTGATAATCTGTGTCTGATTGATTTCATCTAATTTCATGGCTACTTTTAAAGTAGGTGCGACTTGATGGGATAACCAATTCAGCGTTCGCTGGAAAGAGTAAGGTTCTGGTTTTGTTGTTAATTTTAATTGTTCACGATTGCTTCCAATAAACCAAGTCCATTCTTCATTGAGTTTCCAATCAGAACGTGGCTTTGAATCATCCCTATCCACAAAACGGATATAGCGATTGATAATCTTAAAGGCGGTACGTTCTGGATTACCATAGACTAATAAATCAGTAATAGCATAATAGGCACGTTCATTTTTTAAACGAATTTCAAAACGATTTTTTACGTCTGCGTCCTCAATGGGAATATTATTTTTCTTAAACTGTTCATAATCCTTCTCATAGATACAGAAATAGACCTCACTTTGTAGTGAACCAATATAAAGTGTATTTCCCATACATTCCTTTTCATCCTTGCGTACCAGCTCACCACTACGATAGCTTTTAAAACTACGGAAAACTGAAATACATTCTTCCTGTCTACATTTTTCTGTGAGGTTAGGAATATTTAAAATCCCAGTTTTATCATTGATAGCAAGGTCAAGGCGTTTTATTACACCTCCAGCCACCAAGGCATCCATAAAGAACTCATACCAGCTTCTTTTTTGTGCTAGAAGGTAACTTTCAAATTGACGACAGCCACGACCTTTTAATTCCACCAATACACCTTTTTCTATCTCATGGGATACTAACACGAATATATCACCTAATACGTAATGTTCTTCATAGGAGTAGAAGCCATAGTCCTCATGAAGAAAGTAAGGTATTTTCAGTCGTAAGATTTCTTCGACCACCTGTTGTACGTCTGTTGTTGGAAATCGAATCCGTACATAGTCAAAAAGCATTTCAAGGGGAGCTTCGGGATTAAAGCGTTCTAGTGTTTCAAAAAGTGTCCTTTGTAATTCATCAGATGGTTTTACTTTGCCTGTTTCAATATCGCTAAGATACTGTCTTGTAATTCCTGTGGCAACTGCTAAACGATTTTGTGATAGTCCATAAGTTAAACGTTTTTCTTTTAATTCTTGTATCCAAATTTGTTCATTCAGTATAATTCCTCCAATCAAAAAGGCATATGTCAACTATTGAAACTCATCTGACATACACCTAAATTTATCAAATCCCTTGTAACCAATCGGTTTTTTGCTATTTTTTTGCCTGTTTCTTGTCGATTTGTACCCCCCTGTTAGATACGGGGGGGTTAAGTGCTGGCGTGGCTATCGCCACACCAGCCAGCAAGATCAGTCCACACCTGCGACTTTCGCTTCGCACATCGCCTGCGTGGACTGTTTGCTGTTGGATAATTTCTTTATTTCCTCTAAAAAATCATGACCTTTTGGCACTAAAGGAGTGTAAAATTCTGATATGACACTTGTTCCCACATCTACATAGCCACGCCCTTTGATTTGCTTTAAGAAGAAATCTTTTTGTACATCACTACCAAACATCATGCCATAGCCCATTTCAGACATTCTTCCAAGTGCAACTCTGAAATTAAATTGGTCTCGGATTCCATCACCTAAATATTTTGCGTCTGGACGTTGACAAGATAGTATTAAAAAGAAGCCAGCTTGACGACCTAACATAACTATCTGTTTGAGTTTGTTAAGAACCACGGTATTTTCCTTATTTCCTAACATCTCCATAAAGGCTACATATTCATCAAAAATAAGGAAGTTGGCAGGAAGTTCTAAATAGGCATAATTTTCTCCTGTTTTATAGTTTTCCATTTGCTTCATTTCTTCACTACGTTTCATCATTTCTTCATAGAATTTATCAATGCAGGAAAGTATATCCTCTTTTTTGTAGTAGACATTTTCCATTACAGAGCCTAAATCCGCAAGGTCAGCGTTCTTTGGGTCAAGAATATAGAGCTCTGAGTCTGTATGAAGTAGGGCTTCGATTAACGTTAGAATAAAGTAAGTTTTTCCACCGCCTGTACCACCAGCAATAAGCATATGGGGGAGCTTATCATATTCCCACCAGACATTTTCCATTAGGCGAACTTTTCCATCACTTGCTAGGACGTCATCTATGGAAATACGACTAGAAATCGTATCATAGAGTAGTGTATATTCTACATAAGAATCCTTTAACTCTTTATCCGTCAACTCACAGTACAAGCCACTTTCTAATTTCTTTTCTAGGTGCAAGAGCTGGTCTTGATATTTCCCTAAAGTGATTTCTACCCGAATTTGTATTAGTCCATTATTAAGGCGATAGTACATCTTAGGGAAGTAGGTGATTCTCTCCTTAGTACGACTGGATGAATCTTTAAAAAAGCCATCTGTTTTGACCTGTTCCGATTCATACCATCTATTTTCAAGAATCATCTTTGCTAGCTTTTGACGGTGCTGTAGTTGTTTGAATGAATCGTATTTATATCTTTTGAATAGAAAAGCCACCAGCAAGCAGACAAGAAGTGCAATACTGAAACTAATGGCTAAATATGAAATGTCAATCTTATCTGCTTGTGATAAATTGAAGTTTTGCCAGTTGATCTGCTGGATTGTCTTTATATGAAACAGTCCGACAACCAGCAGAAAAACAGGCAATAACGATAATACTGTAAACCGAGATATTAAATCCTTATCACTTGCTCGAACCCTTTTACTAAATTGTGTCATTCATGAAATCATCCTTTCTGGGTATGCAAAAAGCAGCTAATCAATTTAAGACTAACTGCTTTTAAAATAATTTGTTTTTTATTTTGGTTTATAATCCTTTTTAGTTACTTTTTCATCTGATAAAATCAAAGACTTTTGTTTATCTTTTTCATTGTAATAAGTCATAACTATTTTAGTAGAGTCCTCAATTTTATCTAAATCTTCTTCAGAAATATAGAGAGAGTGCTTCAGAACTTGAATTTCCCTAGGATAAATGTTTAATATTTCCATTTCATCAATACTAGAAAAGTGTTGGGAATAGCGTCGTGTCTCTTCATTTTTTGGTGTTTCTGAAAAGACAGCCTTATCTCCATTGTAAAAAACAACTCTGAAACCTCTCATAATCCGTGATAAATCCGTACCGTTATACACCTCAAACGAATACTTCATTTTATAACCGTAAAAATCGTCATCAGTCTTTCCGCTACGTCCAGCTCCTACATCACGGTATGTTTGATATACTCCTATAAAGTCTCTGAGGTATAGTCTGATTTTCCCTCTAGATTTTAATAACTCTGTAGTAATTAAAGTTGCTACACTACCTAGAATTGCACCAATGATCCCCTCAAATTCAATTAGTAATTTGATGATACTATCCATTTTCTTCCTCCATTAGAAATATAAGTTACTATAAATATTATAGCAATTTAACTCCTAATGAGGTAGATAATTTCTATTTCTTACTCTCACTACCTTTTTGTTCAGAAGATGAAATTGTTCTATTTGGTTTTATCAGTACAATATCTTCTGCTTTGATATACCAGTTTACATCCGCTCCTCTAAAAGTGGCAGTAGCCACAGTATCTGCAATTGGATTGATAATTTCTACTCTTGCATTATAGTCAAATTCTTTTAAAGGTACATTTGCGGGGATACTGACTTGAATCATACGACCTTGTTCTTTAGATTTTAAATCATAGGTACGTTCTTTTATTTCTTCTGAAACCGTACCATCTTCATTTTGAATACGTACTTCACGACGAAGTGCTGAAAATTTCAACTCTCCAAATGTTGAGTCTTTTTCTAATACAATACCATTGGCTAGTCTCATAATTTAATTCCTCTCTTTCTTTAAGCTTTTACCATGTCATCTGCATGTAAAATATAATTAGTAAAACCACGAGTACCAATTTTATATCCTTCTGCGGTAATACGCGGGTTAACTAATTTTACCCCTTCTTCAAAATCAAAATTCTTTTCTCCAGCTTCAGCAGGAAGAATTACAACAATATCATCTGCTCTTTGTACATTAGAGTATAGATTGAAACTACGAGATAGGACAGTCATTTGTCCATTGATTCTTCGTTGTTCAATTTTATCCTCACCAGCAAATTCTAAATTTCCGAATGTTTCCTTCATGTTTGGTATTACAAATTTTAGTTCCATATTTTTATCTATCCTTTCTGTTAAATGGTTTAATGGGTTTCATTAGTCAAATAGTTTTACAGGGTGGGGAACGTCCTTTTAATTTTTTTTCGTGATTTCAAAGCATCAACTCCTTTCAAATTAGGGTAAAAAAATAGACGCTCACTTTTGAACGTCTGAACAAGATAAAAAGAGTGCCTTTTCAAACACTCTTTACTTGAGTACATTACCACTCTATAAATATACAAGTGGATTAATATGCACTAAATTCTAATCTTAAATATTTCCTTATATTTACTTCTCAACACTAACTTGTCAGTATTTTCACTCAAAATTTTTGGCGTGTGGTTGGCAATATTATCAGTAAGAGTATCAGTTCCATACCCTACACCATAAGATTTAATTTCAGTATATGTTGCAAATCGGTATTTGATAGAATCTTTTCCCATAAGAGTTCTGAATAACTCCTCTTGATTATGTGACAGCCGAACTTCAATAATATCAGCTAGAAGTAACTCATAATGATTAAATACATTACCATATTCAACATTTGTCATGTGTCTACCACAATATTTATATGATAAATCACCAAATTTGTTTTTATCTAAAATATTTGTTGAAAATATTTCCTCAACAAACTCTCTGCTAAGATCATCTATACTCTCTCTATATGATGTTTTATCAAATCTTTTGACAAATTTTCTCAAATATTTATTTTTAACCAATAATCTATAATCTCTTTTTGTAATTTTATCTACTGGAATGCGATCATCATTCTCGACTGGGATATTTTCTGCTAAATAATTTGCTTCTTCTAATTCAAATTTATACGCTCCACCAACTGGTTGATATTTTTTTGTTCTATTATTCAATACTAAAAAATATCGTCCATCAATTTTTATTCTAAATAAGTATGCAAATGAAATTCTAATAATTGTATCTTTTTGTAATAAACCAGCTCTTTTTAATTTACGTTGGGTAGATTTCCAATTATTATTATCGGTTAAATCAACAATACTCGGAAAAAGATATGGAATCAGAAATCCAGCAACTAAGCCTCCTAAAGTTGCTCCAATAGAATTGTTGTTCTTTTCAAAATAAATAATAATCCCAATACATATAACAGAACTCAACAGAAAGAACAGCATTTTTAACACTTTCATTTTGTAACTATATTCTCTCAATTTAATTTCCTCCAATTGGAACATCTACATGTCCAATAGCTACGCATATTCCGTTTTTAATCAAATAACACTCAATATAGTGTTCTCCAAAGAATTTTGAATTCTCTGTTATTTCATTACCTTTATCTATAATTTGACCCCGTATATCATTACGCCGTTCTGCTTCAGACCCTACGTTCAAAACTTTCCATAAAATTTTATCATAGGATGGACAGTTGGTATATCCGATTTTACATTTAATAGAAAAGTTATGTGGTATAAATTTTTTAGAACGTAGTCCTAATTTGTCTAAGTAATCCAAAATTGGCATCGCTGAAAAACCATTACCAGATACCTTACAATCAATTGTTACATCATATTGCTCATAAATGGGGTATAAATCTTCAATAAATTCTTCGGTATCATCAAAATCATACGCTTTGTCCATGCTAAAACTTTCGTTTATTGTTGACGAATATAATTCATTCCAATAAGAATGATTAAAGAATTGAGCCCAAGCATTTAGAGCATCTTTATAAGTGCATTCTGTATCAAATAATATATCTAAATTAGCTAGGCTGGAATCAAGACGATTTTTCCAATTTTTCATTCTTTGATAGTCTGTTTCCCGAGTTACCAAGGGTCTTCTGTTGTCAACAGGAGCATAAACCTCTAAGTAGATATTTAAACGATTCACAATAGACTTCATTGTATGGTAAAATATTTCGTCCAATCTCAAAGAGCCTGTAGAAAGATTCTCATTACATACAATAGTCTGGATTAAACCACTAGGCATATTTTTCCATGAATCCCTTGATTTACAGAACATTTTAGATAGTCTTGTAATTTTCCTTAAATCATCTCCCGAATTCTTTATTTCATCGTTAAACCATTCTTCTAATGCTTTTAAATGTCTAATTGACCATTCTGCTCCAGCATGTTCATAAATATACTCATCATTCCATGAATTTTTCTTGTATCTTTTGAATACAGCAAAATCTACATGATAGCCTTTGGAACTATACATTAAACGTACACAACTTGTTTTTACATCTGGGACTTCTGCAAATTGTTTAGTTTTTCTTTCTAGTGCATCAGCAACTATATTTCTAGTGGCAAGAGGCCCTAAATCATCTAAGTTATCTGATTCAAATACGATACCAACATCTATATCATAATCATTTTCATCATTTTGAGTAATAGTGTGCATGGCCATACTGCCTTGGATTCTTTCTTCAGAGATTTTATAATCTTTTTTCTTTTCGTCATTGTATTCTAATAAACCATCTTTTAATCTTTTTATATTTAGTTTCCGTTTTTGTCGTAGTTCGTTTTGCTCTTTTGCTGGAAGTACGACCTCTGTTCGATAAAATTTATTAAATTCTTTTGAACAATCATACATTAGTATCAATCCTCCCTTAAATTCTAAGTTTCTTTAGTTTATAAAACACTATTACTTACATTATAGCATTTAAGTTATTCTAAAACTAAAAGAGGAAGGTTATATTTATAAGGATTTCTAATAATAATATTACTTAAAAATCTAATTTAGAAACATATTTGAATAATTATTGTATTTTAATTACTGCTTAACATTTTTGTTTTTTGAATTTGGATTCCTTCTATGTGTATAATGTTTCTCGGAAAGACAAATAAAGAATAGTAGACAAAAAGAAAGAAGACCTTTATTCTAAAATCACGACAAAATCAGAATGAGGTCTTCTTATGGATAATATTGTATCAGAAATTGTAGAAATTATAAATAACAACCCGACACTTATTGACATTGAAATGGCTATAGAAACGTACTTTACAGAAGTTTTAAGTCAACTATTTTCTAGAGCTCTAGAGCGCATTGATTTAGAATTAATCCAAGAGTATAAAGAAACAGGATATGAGATTGATCGAATTGAAGAGCGAACCGTTCAATTTAGCTTTGGGCCTGTCGTATTAAAGAGACGACGTATGCGAAAAAAAGATGAAAAGAGTGTTGTACCTTTAGATTTAGCGATTGGTTTGGAAAAACATAAACGTTATTCACCGTTGGTGGAAATGAAAGCTGTCAGTTTAGCTTCTGATTCTGTTTATCGAAAAGCTTCAGATGCGATTGAATTATTAACCCCTTTATCGATTAGTCATGGGGCGATTCATTCGATGACGCAGAGATTAGGAGAAACCATTCAGAATTATACAGACGAAGCTCCTCTTCATGATGAAACACCGATTAAGGACAAGAAAAAAGTCCCTGTTCTTTTTATTGAAGGTGACGGTTTATTACTAAAAGGATCTAAAGAAAAACGCCCTGAATTGCATCGTGTACAGATTCATGAAGGAGTCATTATGAATCGTAAGCGTCCTGAATTAAAAAATCCTCTACTATTTGAAAGTACAGAGTCTAGCCGAAAGGCTTTTGAACGGGCTGGAAAATGGCTAGAGAAAGAATATGATTTGAGAAACACCATCGTTATTTCGAATAGTGATGGGGGTAGTGGTTACGAACAGAATAAATTTGATGATATCATTGGACAAACAAAGCGACATGAGCACTTTCGAGATGCTTATCACGTGAATAGAAAAATTAAAGAGCGACTCAGTTTTGATAAAAAGATGGCCAATTTAATGATTCGAGCGGTCCGTTCATACGAATCTTCCAAGGTTGAAGCCATTTTACATACGACCTTATCGCGAATAAAAGAAGACGAAAAAGAAGCAGATTACATTGATAATGTTTATAAATTAGAGAAGTATATAAAACGCAATTGGAATAGTATCAAGCCGTTAAAGAAACGTAATTTACCTGTCCGAAAGGGCTTAGGTGTTTGTGAAAGTAATCATCGGCCTTTTAGTTATCGTATGAAACATCAAGGGCGTGGATTTACAAAAAAAGGTGCTGGAAACCTCGCAGCCATCATTTCAGCCCGCCGAAATGGAATATTTTTAGAAATTTTATCAACCGAACTTCCGGCCTTTAAAGAGGAAGTTACTGATCAATTCAAATCAGCGGTACGTAACGCTTTGAAGAAAGGTAAAGTTCAATCCTCACAAGGAGCTGTATCAGGAAGAATCGCAAATTATGGTCCTAATTCAAGTCCTATAGGACGATTGGTAGAGATATTTAAATGATGAGCCTTTCCCTTGTATACGTTCGCTCCTAGGAGCGAATGTATACAAGGGAAAGAAGAATAAAGTAGAATTGAATAAGGTCTTATTTTTTAAAAAATAAGTTTCCGAGGAAATATTGACACATACGGATTCCTTTTGCTAATTAATTCTTATTTTTTAGTATGATATAATAATATGAACTAATATTAGGTTAATGAAAGGTGGTATTATTTATGTATTTAAATCAGTCACGTATTCGTTCAACAAAAAAACTTCTTAATGACATAGAAGAAAATCAGAAATTTTATTTAGGTGTTCGGTTAAAAGGAGAAACGCTAGAAATCATAAAACAAAAACTTAATTGTGCTGATATACAAGAAGGACAGATAATATTTCCAAACCCTTTTAATGGTATTATGTCAGAAAGAAATGCTATAGGAGAATTTATTCCTCAAAAAGACCAACCTAAAGAAACAGCATATAGATCTCAATCTTGGGAAACTAAAGATTGGGGAGGCTATACTCATTCTGGAACATCATATGTTCCCTATAAAAGATATCCAAGATTATTTATTGAACCTAAGGAATTTAAATATGTTGTTATTTCCGATGAAGAAGGCAATCAGTATTTTATATTGACTCAAAAATTCGAAAATAATAAAAATGATAATGAAAATATACTATTTGGAGCTAATTTAACATTAGAAATTTTCAATGAGGTAGGTACATTTATCATGGATTCAAATCAAAATTTTATTGATACGAGTTCATTTGAAACAGTAAATTGGGAAATTATTCCAAAAGGAGAGCTAATATGGGAATCTTTCAACACTAAAACGACAGAAAATCTTTCTAAAAGTGAACAGATATTAATTCAGGAAAGATTTGATTATATTAACTCATTTGAACCAGATTCTGTCCGTCAAGGTATTGGTGGTTATACTGGATATGTGTTTTGCAATAGAGAAGTACATAGTTTTGCAACGAAAAGTACACAATGTTGCCACCCAATATTTTCCATTTAATTATTCTATTTTAGATAA
>NZ_FQUF01000039.1 GCF_900129085.1 Atopostipes suicloacalis DSM 15692 | reverse complement strand
TAAGTACGGTGACTATTGCAAGAAGGATCCACCTGTTCCCATGCCGAACACAGCCGTTAAGCTTCTTTGCGCCGAGGATAGTGAGGGGTTTCCCCTTGTGAAAGCCGGACGTTGCCGTTCTTTTTGCATCCTTGGCTCAACTGGATAGAGCACCTGACTTCGGATCAGGCGGTTGGGGGTTCGAATCCCTCAGGGTGCGTATCGTACATAATAATGTAAATGTCTTAACACTAAGGTGTTAGGCTTTTTTTTACTTATAAATCAAGATATTTTCTTTTTCTTTTAAATACTATTCAAGAAAAAATTCCCAGTTTAAACTTAGCTTTTTAAAATGATTATCTACTATAAACTTATGTCGCTTTTCTTTTAATCATCGCTTGAAACTGATATAATATTCCTATAGTCAATAATAGTCAGACTCTAAAACTTATATTGATTGATGAATAAATGATTAAAGAAATTTAAACATGGAATAGGAGGAAACTGTTAATATACTTGAACATCACTTAAAAAATCTGTATGATATACTACAATATTAGAAAAAAATGAGAAATGTTCAGTGTAATCAGTATGGATAATGAGAAATAAAAGCATGTCTGATTTGATTGAAGAGTATTTGAAAAAAGTGTTACAAGAAGAAGGAAAGATTGAAATTCAACGCAATGAAATTGCTGAGATATTTAACTGTGTTCCTTCACAAATAAACTATGTAATTAATACGCGCTTTACTATGCAACATGGATATGATGTAGAAAGTAAACGAGGCGGTGGAGGTTATATTCGTATCGTTAAAGTACAAGTGAATAGTAATATAGATTTACTAGAACGAATGAATCAAATTATAGGAAATCATATTTCTGAAAAAGAAGGACAAGTGATTATTGGCACGTTATACGATAATGAGTTAATGACTAATAGAGAAGCACAAATTATGTTAGCGGCTATTGAACAGCAAAATTATAGTGGAAACTCATTAATAGATAACCAATTAAGGGCCAATATTTTATTATCAATGATTGAATTATTAATTTTAAAGAATAATTGAAAGGCGGATGATTAAATATGAAAGAGACATTTACTAACCGAGCGAAAAAAGCATTACAAAACGCACAAAATGAAGCAAAATTGCTCCGCCATCGTACTGTAGGAACTGAGCATTTATTATTAGGGCTGATTACGGAACAGGATGGGATTGCAGGGAAGACTTTACGTGAAACGTCGTTAACTGCAGATAATGTTCGAGATGAAATTGAACATCTTGTGGATTATGGGCCTATTTCAAAAGATAATGATTTCACTCATGAAGACGTGATTTTACCGTATTCACCACGTTCGCGACAAGTCATGGCTTATGCGGCAGATGAGGCAAGAAGATTAAATAGCCCTTTAGTGGGGACAGAACATATTTTGTTAGGTTTATTACGAGATGAAAATATTTTATCTTCTCAAATTATGAAAAATCTAAATCTAAGTTTGTCTCAAGTACGTCAAAATGTTTCGAAAAAATTAGGTGTCAGCTATAATTCAGATTCACGAAAAACAAAAAATAAGACAAATAAACATCGAATGAATCAGAACCATTCTAAAACACCTACTTTAGATTCCCTAGCTAGAGATTTAACCCAAGCAGCTAGAGAAGATAAATTGGATCCTATTGTAGGAAGAAATGTGGAAGTACGTCGTATTACTCAAATCCTTAGTCGTAGAACGAAAAATAATCCTGTGCTTGTAGGGGAACCTGGTGTAGGGAAAACAGCAATTGCTGAAGGGTTTGCCCAAAAGATTGTTGAAGGTGTTGTTCCGCCAAGCTTAGTAAATAAACGTTTGATGGCTTTAGATATGGGATCGCTTGTTGCGGGAACAAAATACCGTGGTGAGTTTGAAGAACGAATGAAAAAAATAATTGATGAAATTTATGAAGATGGAGAAGTTATTTTATTCATTGACGAACTTCATACATTAATTGGAGCGGGTGGGGCTGAAGGAGCAATAGATGCTTCCAATATTTTAAAACCTGCCTTAGCACGTGGAGAACTACAAACGATTGGTGCAACGACTCTAGATGAGTACCAAAAATATATTGAAAAAGATGCAGCGTTAGAACGTCGTTTTGCTTCTGTTCGTATCGATTCGCCTTCTCAAGATGAAACGATTGCGATTCTTCAAGGATTAAAAGAACGTTACGAGAACCATCACAATGTTCACATGACAGATGAAGCGTTAAAGGCGGCTGTTATTTATTCTTCTCGTTATATCCAATCTCGAGAATTGCCAGATAAGGCAATTGATTTAATGGACGAATCAGCTGCAAAAGTTCGTTTAGATTTAAGTGATGAGTCGACACCTCATCAAAATGAAATGGATAAATTAACAGAACTGATTCAAGCAAAAGAAAAAGCCATTACAGATCAAAATTTTGAACAAGCTGCTCAAATTCGACAACAAGAAATTGAACAAGCAGAGAAAATCGAAGAGTTAATAAATAATGGGGAAGTAGAGCGTCCTTCTGTTTATGCGGATGATATTGCCGAAGTGGTTGCTCAATGGACAGGTATCCCTGTTCATGAAATGAAAGAAACGGAAAGTGCTCGTCTGATGAATATGGAAAGCTCACTTCATGAGCGTGTCATTGGTCAAAATGATGCAGTAAGTGCAATCGCAAGAGCTGTACGCCGTGCGCGCAGTGGGATTAAAGATCCTAATCGCCCGATTGGTTCCTTTATGTTCTTAGGTCCGACTGGGGTTGGAAAAACCGAACTTGCTAAAGCTCTTGCTGAAGTGATGTTTGGTTCTGAAGAGGACTTAATCCGTATTGACATGTCCGAATATATGGAGAAATATACAACGAGTCGTTTGGTTGGTTCTCCTCCAGGATATGTTGGTTATGATGAAGGTGGACAACTGACTGAAAAAATTCGTAATAAACCATATTCTGTCATTTTATTGGATGAGATTGAAAAAGCTCACCCTGATGTATTTAATATCCTATTACAAGTATTAGATGATGGGGTGTTAACAGATGGTAAAGGACGAAAAGTTGATTTCAAAAACACGATTATTATTATGAGTTCGAATATTGGAGCGACTGCTTTACGTGATGAAAAAGAAGTTGGTTTTGGTGCTGCGGATAGAAGATTCGATCATGATGCGATGGAATCGAAAATTCGTGAAGAAATGAAGCAACATTTCCGACCAGAATTTCTAAATCGTATTGACGAAGCGATTGTCTTCCATGCTCTAGAAAAAGAGCAATTACGTGAAATTGTTCGTCTCTTGACGAATGACTTAATCAAACAGTTAGCGGAACAAGAGATTGACTTACGCATTACACCTGCTGCATTGGATATTTTAGCCGATGAAGGTTATGATCCAGAATATGGTGCAAGACCTTTACGGCGTGCGATTCAAACCAATGTGGAAGATATGTTAAGTGATGAGTTAATTTCTGGTCGAGTGAAAGCTGGAGATAAGATTACTGTTGGAGGCTCTCAAGGTGAAATAACATTGAGACATCGAGGAAATTCATCCCAAAAAGATAACGATAATGAAAGAGTGAAAGTTACTTCTTAAGAAAAAAATTGAAACAGCCCGCTATTCCATTGAGGATAGCGGGTTTTTCTATATGAGAAATGTATTTATTTATACAGTTCATCAAGAAACTTTATGATAATGATTGAAAATAGTATATAATGATGTTAATCATTTAGTTAAACAGCTAAATGATTATGGATTTGTGACGAGTTATTTTTATGGTAAACTGTGAAAGAATTGTGAAAAATATTTGGTGACGAGGTGAATTTGTGTATACTCAAGAGGAAAAAGAAGCGTTTATGAAAGAAGCTTTAAAAGAAGCCCAGAAAGCGAAAGCAATTGATGAAGTGCCTATTGGTGCCGTTATTGTAAGAAATGGCGAAGTAATTAGTCGTGGATATAATCAAAGAGAAATAAGTAATCGAGCAATTACGCATGCGGAGATTTTAGCTATTGATGAAGCAAATCAAGCAATTAATAACTGGCGCTTAGAAGAGTGTGCATTATTTGTCACAGTTGAGCCTTGTGTGATGTGTAGTGGAGCAATTGTTCTGTCGCGGATTCCTTATGTATATTATGGAGCTTCGGATTATAAGGGAGGAACAGCTGGAACGCTTATGAATTTATTGGAAGAACCACGGTTTAATCATCAGTCTCATGTGGAAGCAGGGATTTTAAAAGAAGAATGTAGTGAATTGTTGTCTGCATTTTTTAGAGAACTCCGAGGGAAAAGAAAGAAAAATAAATAAAGGAAATCTTATTATTTATTTTTCTTATGTTTGAATGGTTTTATAAGTAATATAGACGCTAAATAATTAGGATGGAAGTGAACAAAGATGTTAGAAGTTAAAGATCTAAAAAAATCCTTTGGTTCGTTAACAGCGGTTGATGGTGTTAATTTCACTATCGAAAAAGGCCAGATTATGGGATTAATCGGGCAGAATGGATCTGGGAAAACAACAACTTTTCGTATGATTTTAAAGTTATTAAATGCAGATGAAGGTTCTGTATCTTGGAATGATCAACCATTCTCGAAAGAATTTTTTGATCACGTTGGGTATTTGCCAGAGGAAAGAGGTCTCAATCAGAAAATGACGATTGAGCATCAAATTTTATATTTTGCTCGCCTTCGTGGAAAAAAGAATAGTGAAATAGAACCGTTAATCGATGGTTGGCTTAAAGAGTTTGAAGTTGTTGGAGAACGAAAAGATAAAATAAAATCTCTTTCAAAAGGGAATCAGCAAAAAGTACAATTAATCTGTACGCTGATTCATGAACCAGATTTGATCATTTTAGACGAGCCATTTAGTGGTTTGGATCCTGTAAATGCTGGTTTATTAGAAGAAGGGATTCGCAAAGCGAGAGACCGGGGTGCGAGTATTATTTTCTCAAGTCATAATATGAATAATGTAGAAGAATTGTGTGATAATTTAGTCATGCTAAAAAAAGGACGCCAAGTGTTATATGGAACCATTCGTGAAATTCGTGAGAGCTTTGGTCGTACACGCTTGTTTTTAGAATCTTCATTATCAAAGGAAGAGATTGAAAATATTGATGGTGTGGAGAGCGTGTCGGGTGTAGAAGAAGGAATTTATCATATTCAATTAAGAGATGCTGAAGTTGGTCGTCAAATATTTGATTTAGCAACACGTGATGGTTATATTCCAACATTTAGCCAGCAACCACCGACGATTGAAGAAATATTTAAACAGATTGCAGGTGAAATTGATGAATAAATTAGGTGTTTTTATAAAAGATACATTTTGGAAGAATGTGAAATCGGTTAGTTTTATTACTATGTTATTGAGCCCTATTATTTTAATTGCAATTATTGCGGGAATTGGTTATTTTATAGCACAAAATGAATCAGAAATTCCCAAAGTTGAGCTTGCGGTTATTTCAGAAGACCCTACTATTCCACAAATGTTACTAGAAAGTGATGAAACTTTAACTATTGCGGAAGATATTACAACAGAGGAAGAAGCTCGGACAGCTCTTAGTCAAGATGAAATTTCTGGGTATTTAGTAGTGAATGTGGAAGATAATCGCTTGAAAGGTTCACTAACACATGATGGTTTGGACAACCACATTCCAATTATCGAACAGGTGCTTACGAGTTCCCAAATTTTATTGCGAGCCAATGAATTAAATCTTACGCCAGAACAACTGGAGTCGCTAAATGAACCAGCTGTTTTAGATACGCAAGTAGTCTCTGTTGATGAAGGTGAGATCGTTGAAGAGGATGATTTAGAACGAGGCATTCAGATTGGTAGTGCCTATGTTATTAATATTGTAATTTTAATGTTTATTATGTTCTATGCTTCGACGGTGATTGAAGAAGTTGCGGGTGAGAAGGGTACACGCATGATGGAAGTTATTCTATCAAGTACAACAGCTACAACGCACTTTTTCGGGAAATTAATTGGCGTATTCTTAGTGATGTTAGTACATATCCTTTTCTATATCATTGTAGGTACTGCCACGTTCATGTATTTTAGAAATCATGAATTAGTTTTATCACTGATTGGTGATTTGGATATTGGAGCTATTTTAGTACAATTCTTGGAATTTTCTTCGGTCTTCTTAATTATTGGGGTGATCATGTTTATGTTTATTGCTGCCTTCTTAGGTTCCTTAATTACTAAAACAGAAGACATTCAAAAAGCAGCGACTCCCTTAAGTTTAATTGTAGTTTTAGGTTTTTATATTGGTCTTTTTGCGATGGCTCAACCTGAGAATATAGTTGTGGTTGTTTCTTCTTTCGTTCCTTTAATGACACCATTTGTTATGCCTTTTAGAATTGCGACAGATACTGTTTCTAACTTGCATGTTTGGCTGTCTCTTGGAGGAGCCGCACTATTTACTGTGTTTTTAGCTTATATTTCACTAATTTTCTACCGTGCGAATGTGTTGATTTATTCAGATACAAACTTTATTAACACACTTAAACAATCATGGACATTAGTTCGCAGTGAAAATTCAAAATAAATATAATTGAGAACTTGCTAGATGGAGGATACTTCGTCTGGCAAGTTTTTGTTTTGAAAAATTTGGTTTTCTTGTTTTTGCGATAGAATAGTATTTTGTGTTAAGTTTATTATAAGTAAGAATTATATAGAAACTAAGGAGAGATAGAGTTGTTCAAAATACTTAAGAATAAATACAAAGAGATATTAATGATAACAGCCGTCTATTTAGTTACTCATCTACTAATTAGTTACTTTAGAAATGGTCAAATTGAGGGAGATAATGTCATTAGGAATACAATTATTGTTGTTGTATCTGCTACCTTAGGGACTCTTTTTTGGAATAAGAAGAAAGTTGAAAAAGATGAAGTTCATGAGAATAATAACAAGGAATAATTACTATTTTAGAACTTTTAGATGGAGGATACTTTATCTAAGTTAAATAGTCTGATTTTACTTTTGCAAACTGAGAAGCACTAATACATGCAGTTATTTTATACAATGTTCTTTGAAAAACCTGGAATATACGAAGACCATAAAAAATGATTGTCACAATGAATAAGGAGCATGACATGTTAAAAACGTTCATTAAAGAAATAATAAAAATAACTATGGTCGCTTTTGCTGTTACTTTAGTTATTAGGTTCATTCAGTCTAGACCTATTAATATTATTTCAGTATTTTATGAATCTATAATTTATAGTATTACTTTTACGCTAGTTTTTAATTTTTTAAGGGAAAATAATACATCTAAAAGATAATTGAATAGCAATTATATTGAAAAATATTTTAAAAACTAATATTTGAATATGAAATCATCGAATCGATAGTTGACAGTGCTAACTCTGTATAGTGAGAGTATTTTTTAACTGTTCACTAAGAAAGCGAAAAGATATTTTTGGTTTATCAATTGTAAAAGTAAAGAGTATAGGAAAATTTTATAAACAATTATTAGGGAGCTAAAAAATATGACAATCAAAATAAAAAGAGAAACGGGTTTGTTAGGTACCTTGTCGAAATTTAGTGTGAAGATCAATGGGGAAAAAAGGGGAACACTTGAAAATGAAGAAATTCTAATGTTAGAAATCCCAGATGGCGAGGCTGTTCTTCAACTCACTCAATTTGGAGTAAAAACAAATGAAATCAATGTGAAAGATGGCGATCGACTGAAAGTTTCTACAACTACTTGGGGTATCTATGGAACTTTGATGGTTATACTTTTATTTATAGTATCAGGACTACTTGTCCCGAATGTCATTCGATATGGAATTGTTTTATTGTATGTAATTACAGCTTATCTATTAAATGGTTTTATCTATAAAATAATAAAAATTCCGAAACAAGCAGTAATTAGAGGTGAATAATTAATATAAAAGCTTGGGTTTTCGCCCAAGCTTTTTAAACTAGTTAATTTTATTTTGTATAATCATCGAAATAGCCTTGGATATAGACGAATGGTGTTCCCTTGTCGCCACTTCCGGAGGTTAAGTCGGCCAATGAACCAATTAAATCCGTTAATTGACGAGGGGTGGTTCCGAGAGAAGCATTTGAATCTTTTGCTTGCTTTTCTTTTTGACCAATGGAATCACGGATGGCTTCTTGTAATTCTTCGCCGCTTAAATCGGCGTAATCATTATCTGCTAGATACTTTAATTTTACTTCATTTGGTGTTCCTTCAAGGCCAGCAGTGAATCCTGGGGAAACCACTGGATCAGCAAGTTCCCAAATTTCGCCGACAGGATCTTTAAAGGCACCGTCTCCGTAGACCATTGCTTCGATTGTTTTACCGGTTTCTTCTTTCACACGTTTTTGAATGGCTGTTACAACTTTTTTCGAATGAGAAGGGAATAATTTAACACTTTCATCCGTTGCATTGTTAGCACCTAAAAGACCAAATTCTTCGTTATAGCCACCATGCTCAGTAATTTTCTCGTTCATAAGATCGCCTAAGTCTAAAACACGATTTGCTCCAGCATCTTGAAGAATTCGTTTGGTTCGTTTACGGCTATGAATATCACAAGCAATTACTGAGTCTGTATGATATAAAATAGCTTTTGGATCATTTGAAAAAATAATTTCACAAGGAGTGTCTTCTTCGGCTACAATATCTTTGTAGAGCTGGATATAGTCTACACCAGTAAATGGATGGGCTGTTTTCCCGAAATATTCTGCAAACTCTACTTCGCTTAATGTATCACTCCATGGATTTACGCCAGACTCATCCAACTGATCTAAAGAGATTAAGTGATTTCCAACTTCATCAGCTGGGAAACTTAATTGGATGACTATTTTTTCAGAACCTCGCGCAAAGCCTTTTAATAAATTCATAAATCGATTTCGACTTAAGATGGGGAAAAGGACTCCAACTGTTTTATCTTGAAACTGATTTTTCACATCGGTTGCGATATCCTCGATAGATGCATAATTTCCTTGTGCTCTTGCAACAATGGATTCTGTTAGTGCGATAATGTCACGATCTTTTATTTCATATCCTGCTTCTTTTGAAGAATTTAAAAGAGTTTCGACTACCACTTCGACAATGTCGTCGCCTTCTTTAATAATTGGTGCTCGTAATCCCCGTACTACTGTACCGACAGTTCTATTCATTTTTTAGCCACTCCCTAATTTCCTATTGATATCTTTATTATACTATTAATCTGAATAGGGATAAAGCTTGGACTTTGAAAAGTTGTGTATAAAACATAATGATAAACATTCTCAATTGTAGTAAAATAATAGTGTAATCTTTAACAAAGAAGGTGCAGATATGAAGATAATTGATGGAAACCGAACCGTTTATGATTTAATTCAAGAGTATCCAGAATTGAAACCGATTTTAGTAGAAATAGGGTTTAAGCCTTTAAGTAATGATAAAATGTTAAATACCGTTGGACGAATGATGCCTTTAAATAGTGGAGCAAAGCAAATAAAACTTAGTCTAGATGATTTGAAAATAGCTTTACGAAAAGAAGGTTTTGACTTACAAGATTAGTATTAAGTTAGGTCTCTTGAGAGGGGAAGATGAAATGCAAGATCGATCCGTTCAAACAAAGGAACGCCAAGAAAAATTAAAAGATTTAATCCTGCGTTTGCATAGTGGGGAAGATGAAGAAGTCATTAAAAAGGCATTCGCAAAAGATTTTCAGACAGTGAGCCCTTTAGAAATTTCTGTAATGGAAAGAAAATTGATGAAAGAAGAAGGTTTGAGTGCTGAAGAAATTATGCGCTTATGTAATGTACATGTGGCTGTTATGGTTGATTATGTGGAAAACCCAGAAAATATTCCGGATGAATTTTCAAAACCTGGACATCCTGTGCATGTTTTAAAAGAAGAAAATTTAGCGCTTGAAGCTGCATTAATGCGTGTACGTAATTTATTAGAGGCTTATTTAGAGGAGCCAGATGCTGATCTTGAAAAGGGATTAAATCATCAACTCGATATTTTATGGGATTTTGATAAGCACTACGCTCGTAAAGAAAATTCATTTTTCCCAATTATGGAAAAATATGGAAATACCGCACCTCCGCAAGTTATGTGGGGTGTAGATGATGAAATTCGTGATTTATTTAAAGCATTTAGAGTCGCTTTTAAAGCGGGTGAGAAAGAAAAATTAATGCCTATTTATTCTGAATTTGAATATGAAATGCAAGAAATGATTGTTAAAGAAGAAAATATTCTCATTCCAATGGTAACAGAAGACTTTACAGAAGAGGATTGGCTAACCATTGCGGATGAAATGGATGAAATTGGTTATTGCATTGTTAAACCAATGGCAAAGTGGGAACCCGTGCGAGCTAAACAAGAGATAAACGAAGAATCTGAAGCACAAACAGGACGTATTCAATTAGGGACAGGTTCATTAAGTCCTAAAGAATTAGATATTATTCTAGACTCTCTTCCTTTAGAATTAACTTTTGTCGATAAAGATGATATTGTACAGTACTATAATAACCAACCAGGCGAAAAGTTATTAGGTCGTACACCCTCAGCGATTGGTCGAGATGTAATGAATTGCCATCCACCAAAAGTACAGGCTACCGTCACTCAATTGATGCAAGATTTACGAAACGGTAAAAAAGATAAACAAGCCGCTTGGTATCGTAGAAAAGATGGAATCATGGTACACATAACCTATGCAGCAGTTCGTGATGAAACTGGTGAGTTTTTAGGTATTTTAGAATATGTACAAGATATTACTGAACTGGTAGAAATTGAAGGCGAAAATCGAGATGTGAATGCTTAAGTAAAATTTTAAAATGGTGCAGGAGCTGGAATTTATGGACAATTATAAATTGTTTTTGGCAAAGAATCGTGAGATAGAAACAGAACGGTTGCTATTAAGACCGGTGACTTTAGAAGATGCAGAGGGTATGTATGAATATTCATCTAATGAAGAGACCACGTACTTTGTTTCATATAATCAGTATCAGTCAATTGATGATGCTTATTTCTCAATCGCAAATTTTTTCATGGATCAGCCTTTAGGGAAATTTGGGATAGAACTGAAGGAAGAGGGAAAATTTATTGGAACGATTGATTTATTTAATATAAGTTCGGAGAAAATGAGCGCAGAAATGGGCTATATTTTAAATCCTAAATACCATCAAAAAGGCTATATGACAGAAGCTGGGCAAGCTTTGTTGGTTTTAGGCTTTGAAAAAATGGAATTAGAAAAAATATATGCATTGTGTGATAGCCGTAATGTTGCTTCTGCAGGTGTTATGAAGAAACTAGGTATGAAACAAGAAGCACATCGTCGCCACCACTCTCTTTCAAAGGATGGCGAATGGATAGATATGTTAGAGTATGCAATTTTGAAAGATGAATATTTTGAAAAATAATACTTAGTGATTTGAATTTCTAAAGAAGTTAAAAAAATTTGAAATAGACTGGAATATTATTTATGGCTATGGTACAATATGTATTGCCGAAAGGCCACATGACAATGGTGGACATACGAACCGTGTCAGGTCTGGAAGGAAGCAGCACTAAGTACTGCTCCGCCATGTGTTATGTGTTACATAGCTATTAATAAGCCCTTGAAGTTGAGTTTTTGAACTCGAATCTTCAAGGGCTTTTTTGTGCTTTAAAGAAAGAATGTTAGAAAGGTGTTGAAAACTACTCAAATGAGCGTGAAAAACCTATCCACTTGTTAGGATAGGCTCTTTACCCTAAGAAGTGGATATGAAAAAACTGTCAACTTATTAGGATAACCCCTTTACCCTAACAAGTGAGCACAAAAAAACCATCGACTTGTTAGGGTAGCTCATGGAACTTAACAAGTTACTTGAAAATCCTATATACTGGATCCGATAGTCGAACAAACTGTATTTTCTAAGTAATCTTATCAATGTCATTTAAAATAACCAGCATTAAAATAGACCATACAAGAAAACTTGCATGGCCTAAAAAGCTATTTATTAAAGTTAGAAAAATTACTTCATATCAAAAAGTTGAGCTTGTTTGATATCTTCAATTGTCTGTGTTCCGGCTAGCTGCATCACTCGTTTGAGATCTTCATCAAAGTATTCTAAAACTGAGCGAACGCCTTTCCAACCACCAAGAGCAAGTCCGTATAAAACAGGACGTCCTAAAGCAACAATATCTGCACCACTGGCAAGAGCCTTAAAGATATGTTCACCACGACGAACGCCACTATCAAATATAATTGGTACACGACCAGCAACGACTTTAGAAATACCTTCTAATGTTTCAAATGAGCCAGGAGCCCCATCTAACTGACGACCCCCATGGTTTGAAACCCAAATCCCATCCGCTCCAGCACCAATAGCAAGTAGTGCATCATCCGCTGATTGAATTCCTTTAACAAGAACTGGTAAGTCTGAATAGTCTTTCAAGAATTTAACGTCTTCTCGAGTAATTTTTTGTTTTGACTGGGCATAAATATTATTTAAAGACATATTTGCACCAGAACCCGTTAAATAACGTGAGACAATAGGCATACCAAATGGATAGACAAATTTATTGGCGATATCTTTTTCACGATTTCCACTCAAAGTAGCATCCGCGGTAAGAATAATAGCTGTTGCACCATCCGCTTTTGCTTCATCGATAATATTTTTATTTAATTCATCATCTTTACTCATATAAATTTGGAACCAGCGTGGACCTCCGTTTAATCCTTCTTCAATCTCTTCAAATTTGGCTCCTGAGTAGGCACTAATTGACATAATAGTTCCAAACTCTGCGACACCTTTTGCAGTACCTGCTTCTTTTGTTTCATGCGCTAATCCATGTGCTGCAATAGGGGCCATAATAAATGGCGCTCGAATATCGTGACCTAAAATAGAAGTGGAAGGATCAGGGTGTTCAACATCAGCTAATACTCTTGGTAACACGCCTTTTGTTTGCCAAGCTGTTTGGTTGCGTTGTAATGTAAATTCATCACCGGAGCCTCCCGATATGTAATCAAATCCACCTTTTGGTACAATATCGCTGGCCAATTTTTCCAATTGATACGTATTTAATACCTCAATATCTTGTATCTTTGTTGGTGCATCATAAACTTTTACTTCTTTCTTTGTCATAAATAAAACCTCCATAAGTAATTAATTTTTTGAAATTTAACTAAAGAATAATTCAATCAGTGGCTGAGCAAAAGGAGCTAAAATAACGACCACAATCCCCGTAACAACAATGGACAAACCTGACATTGCCCCTTGTACTTCACCAAGTTCGATCGCTTTAGATGTTCCCATGGCGTGAGCGGATGAACCTAATGCCACGCCTTGCGCAACGGGATCATTAATTCCTGTAACTTTAAATAAAGTAGGTGCGACTACTGCTCCGACAATTCCTGTAAAGACGACAACAGCAACCGTTAAAGAGACAATGCCACCGAGTGATTCGGAGACACCCACCGCAATAGCAGTGGTAATCGATTTTGGAAATAAGGTTGAAACCATTTGAATATCATATTTAAATAAAAAGCCAAAACCAAAAATCATGACAGTGTGTAAAAGCACACCGGTTATTATGCCCGTTAAAATTGCTGAGTAATGCTTTTGTAAATAAATATAATTTTTTTCTAATTTAATCGCTAATGCCACAGTCGCTGGTGTAACAAAAGTACTAATCAATTTTCCACCTGTTTCGTAAGTTTCATAAGGAATGTCCAAAACAAGCAGTAAAAGAATGATCATTACAATCGCAAAAAGTAAGGGCGTAAACAATGGAGTAGGCCACTTTTTTTGTAACCGAGCTGCAAATAAATATAAGCCAACGGTAATTGTAATCCAAAGATAAGGACTTTCCATAAAAGCATCAAGCATTACTATCCGTCCTTTCTATCCTTGTTTTATTTAGCTTTTGTCCATTTTTACTCATAACCTTTTGGACAATCGTTCCGACAAACCACATCATGATAGATACTGTGACCACCATAATTATTAATAGTTGTAACCAAACATTTGCTAACAAATCAAAGTTTGTCATCAAGCCAACCCCAGCTGGCACAAACAAAATGGCCATATTATCTGTCAGCCAAGTTCCTACTTCGTCTACCTGACTTAACTTTATCCAATCAAAATGTAAAGCCATAAATAATAAAATCATCCCAATAACACTTCCAGGAATGGCGACAAAATTTGAGATGAGAATAGAAACGCCTTCTCCTAAAAGTGAGAATAAAAATATCCAAAATAATTGTTTAATTATTTTCACTGAATTCCTCCCTATGAAAACTATATGCAAACGTTTTCTTTGAATAAAATTATTTTAGCACATAAATGACTTTCTGTCTTATATTGCTTTTTTATGGTATCATAAATAATATTTATGAAGTCGTGGGACTTCATTCGTTTTATTTATGTTAAAAGAATCACAAACTTATATATATTTTGTAGGAGAGCAGTTATGAATTTACAAGACTTAATCTATTTTCATTATTTAGCAGAAAGTTTGAGTTTCACAGACACAGCAGCTCATTTCTTTGTTTCTCAGCCTTCCATCTCAACCGCGATAAAAAGATTGGAAACAGCGTTTAATGCCAGCTTAATTGATCGACGTAAAACATTAAAAAAGATGGAATTAACCCCAGCAGGAAAAATCTTATATAAAAACACTGATGAAATTCTAGAAAAATTAGATAAAACACGACAACAAATTGAAGATATTGAATTAGGATCCGTTTATTTTGGATTTTTGCCTACTATTGGAGGCTATTTTTTGCCTGAGATTCTTCCCAAAATGACTCAGTTTTCTAAAGCCTTAAAATTAGTGGAGGAGGAAAGTTCGGATATCATGCTCAATTTGATTTTAACCGAAGAAGTTCCTATTGCGATTCTCGGACACGAAGAATCTTATATTCGCCAAAATAAAATAAAACAAATTTTATTAATGGAAGAAGAAATGGCGCTTTGGGTATCCAAAAATCATCCGCTAGCAAAGAAAAATGCTGTTTCCCCATCAGAAGTTCAAAATGAAGTATTTATTTCCTTGTCAGAAGAGTACACTCATCATCGGATTTTTGACAAGTGGGCGACCGCTCATGGGATTGTTGAACCGAATATTGTATATGCGAAGGAAATTAAAACGGTCAAATCCATTGCGGCTTCCACGCAGATGGTGGGCTTTATGTCGAATATTTTGATGAGTGAGGATACGGATTTAGTCAAGGTGCGTTTAGAAGGAGCGCCTAAATTTTATATCAGTTTAGTTCTCAATACTGAAGCGGATAACTCCTATATCCAACAACAATTTAATGAGGCTTTTATTGAGATTGTGAAGGGGTTAAAATAAAAATTAAAGTATATTTATCATACCTTAGTTTCTTTGGTATAATAGAGGACGACTATATTTTTACTGAAAAGGAGTAATAATAAATGGCACAGAAATCAACAACGTTGGCACAAGCACTATGGAATTCGGCTGATGAATTGCGTTCACATATGGATGCAAATGAATATAAAAATTACTTACTAGGACTCGTTTTTTATAAATACTTATCAGATCATTTGTTATATAAAGCGGCAGAATTATTAGAAGAAGAACCAAAAAATCTTGAAGAAGCTCAGAAGATATATGAAGAAAACTTTAATAACGATGCAATTCGAGATATTTTACTATCAGAATTACAAAATACATATGGATATACATTAGAGCCTCATGAAACGTATACAGCAATTATTGAAAAAATAAATAATCGAACATTTGAACTTGTTGAATTAGAACAAGCCTTTCGAGATATCGAACAATCTGATAAAATTTACCTTGGATTATTTAATGATGTTGATTTGCAGTCTACACGTTTAGGACCGAATCCTCAAAAAAGAAATGATCGTATTTCAGCAGTGATGCAAAGGTTAGAGCAAGTAGATCTAACTGAATACGGTGGAGATGCATTGGGTGATGCATATGAATATTTAATCGGACAGTTTGCTTCAGAATCAGGAAAAAAAGCAGGTGAGTTTTATACACCTCAAGCTGTTTCAAACTTGATGACCAAAATTGCTATTTTGGGTAAGGAAGATAAACGGGGATTAACAGTATATGATCCGACAATGGGATCAGGATCGTTATTACTGAATGCAAAAGCTTATTCTAATCAGCCTAATTTAATCTACTATTTTGGTCAAGAGGTTAATACAACCACTTTAAACTTAGCACGTATGAATATGATTTTACATAATGTGGGTATCGGCCAACAGAAGTTTCGTAATGGTGATACTTTAGATGATGACTGGCCAACGGATGAACCAACAAACTTTGACATGGTTTTAATGAATCCACCATATTCCGCAAAATGGTCAGCTTCCAATGCTTTTTTAGAAGATTCACGCTTTGCGCCATATGGAAAACTCCCACCAAAATCACGAGCAGATTTTGCGTTTTTATTACATGGTTATTATCATTTGAGAACAGATGGAACAATGGCGATTGTTCTTCCACATGGTGTTTTATTTAGAAGTGGAGCAGAAGCAACAATACGCCAAAACTTACTTGAAAATGGTGCGATCGATACGGTCATTGGCCTTCCAGAAAATCTATTTTTCAATACAAGTATACCTACTACAATCATTATTTTGAAAAAAGACCGCGATAACCGCGATGTGTTATTTATTGATGCCTCTAAAGAATTTAAGAAAATTCGAAATCAAAATGAGATGGATGAGGGACATATAGAGAAGATCATTGAAACATATAAAAATAGAGAATTCGTAGATAAATTTGCTTATGTTGCAGAGTTCGATGAGATTGTGGAAAATGATTATAATTTAAATATTCCAAGGTACGTCGATACTTTCGAAGAACCTGAACCAATCGATGTAGTGCAATTAAGCAAAGATATTCAGGAGATTGATAAAGAACTTGAAAAAAATAAAAAAGAATTTTTAGGCATGATGGACGAACTTCAAGTAACTGAGGAAAACAAAGAAATTATTGATGCTATTAAGGCGGTGTTCCAGTAATGTCTAAAGATGAAATAGAAAGACGAGTTCCTAATCTAAGATTCAAAGGCTTTACTGACGATTGGATGCAGGAAAAAATATTAAATTTAGGAGAGATAAACCCAGCATCCAATTTACCTAAATTTATTGAATATGTAGATCTAGAGTCTGTTAAAGGTACATCTTTAATAAGTCATCAAAAATTAGAGAGTATAACCGCCCCTTCTCGAGCACAAAGACTAGCTCAAAAAGGGGATATTTTCTTCCAAACTGTTAGGCCATATCAAAAGAATAACTATTATTTTGATATGGACAATAGTAACTTTGTGTTTTCTACGGGTTATACCCAGATTAGACCCACTAAAGTAAATGGAAAATTTCTGTTTTACAAAATACAAAGTGATAATTTTGTAATAGAAGTTTTAAAAAGATCAACAGGAACTAGCTACCCAGCAATTAATTCAAATGATTTATCTAATATTAATTTTTTAGTTCCAAAAAATAATGTAGAGCAAAAATTAATTGGAAATCTTTTAATAAAACTGGATGAAATTATTGCTCTTGAACAAGAAAAAAATAGGAAGTTGGAATTAATAAAAAAAGAATTGACTGGAACATTGTATGCTACTTCAAATAGTATCCCCATACTTAGATTTAATAATTTCAATAAACCATGGAGAAAACAGCCTCTATCAAATGCTCTACAAATTAAAAATATTCGAAAACCTGTAAATGCGGAATATCCGCTGATGTCTTTTACTTCAACAGATGGAATCACTCCGAAGGGGCAACGATATGACAGAAGTTTTTTAGTTAAAAATTCAAATAAGAAATATAAAAGAACTAATTATACTGATGTTATTTATAGTTCAAATAATTTGGATGTAGGTGCTATAGGACTAAATTCTTATGGTAAAGCTTCTATATCAGATGTTTATGAAATCTTCGAGGTACAAAAAGGATACAATCCAAACTTTATATCCACCTTGATTAAAGAACCTTCTGAATTAAATAAAATATTAAAATACCGTCAAGGAGCTCTTTATGGACAATATAAGATCTATCCTGAAGATTTTTTGAAAATAAAATCATATTTCCCAAGCACGGAAGAACAAGTTATTATTAGTACTTTTCTGAATAAAATCAATGTTCAGATATCTAACAACAATAAAAAAATAGATAAATATTTATTAATTAAGAAAGTCTTATTAAAAAATTTATTTATATAAAACAAAGGATTACGATTTTTTTGTCAAGTCCATAATCTTGTGTAAAATAGTAGACAATGTGATTAACGCTGGTTATTCAATAATCTAACAAAGTAATGAGCCTTGATAATGAGCTTCGGTCTGCTAGTCTTGTGACAGGCTGGCCTGATCGGCCGCACAGACAAAAAGGCAGAC
>NZ_FQUF01000032.1 GCF_900129085.1 Atopostipes suicloacalis DSM 15692 | reverse complement strand
AAAAATATATTTTTGTCATGCCTACTCTGCATGGGAAAGAGGATCCAATGAAAACTTTAATAAGTTGTTAAGAGAGTTTATACCGAAAGGTATTTCTCTACATCACTTCACCGATGAAGAAGTGATAGAAGCAACTAAAAGTATTAATCTACGTGTACGCGAAGTAAATGATTACCAGTCAGCCGAAGAAATCTATCAGAAAATGAAAAATTAAAAAAACTCCCCCTCGGGGGAGTAAAAGCATAAAACCCTAAGATCTGAAGATAATAATCTATCATGTTCAAAGTGGTGCACTTAACTTTACAACTGAGGTAAAAGTCTATTTATCTCTTCTTTCAATCTGTTTCTATATTATCATTTTTGTTATAATGACGTAGAAAGATTAGAATAGAGAGGACGATAAAATTGACTAAAGTCTTAATTGTATACGCGAGTCTAACAGGAAATACGCGCACAGGTGCACATATTTTAGAAGAAGCTTTCAAAGAATTAGATACGGATGTAGATGTTCTTGAAAGTTATGATGCCGATCCCTTTGAATATGAAGATTATGATATTTGTGTTGTAGGCACTTATACTTATGGAACAGATGCAGATTTACCTGATGAAATTGTTGACTTTTATGAAGAATTAGAAGATGTCGACTTAGATGGGAAAGTTTATGGAGTTTTTGGTTCGGGCGATGTATTTTATGTAGGAAAATATTGTTTATGTGTAGATTATTTTGAAGAACAATTTGAAAAAACGGGTGCTCAAAAAGGAGCAAATGGCATTAAATATAATTTAGACCCTGATGAAGAAGCAACTACAAACCTAAAATCCTTTGCGAAAGAATTAGTTGCAAAACTCGAACAAATGAATTAGCATTTTAAATAGAAACTTTTACATAAAAATGGAGGAATTCAAAAATGGTATTACCAAATTTCGAAGAAAACCTGAAAAAATATGCGGAGTTATTAGTCGCTACTGGGATTAATGTCTCAAAAGATCACACGGTTGTATTATCGATTGATGTCGATCAAGCACCTCTTGCCCGATTAGTCTCAGAAGCTGCTTATGAACGTGGTGCAAAAAAAGTCATCGTAAATTGGGCAGATGATGGATTAACACGTCTTGATTACCAACATCAAGATATTGAAACACTAAAGGATGTCCCAGAATATAAAATTGCAGAAATGGATTACATTATCGAAGAAGGTGCAAGTCGAATTAGCGTACGTTCTTCTGATCCAGATGCTCTAGCAGGTCTTGATAGTGATAAAATCGCAGAATCACAAAAAGCGAGAAGCACCGCTATGCGTCCAATGATGGAAGCTACTCAGGCAAACAAAATTAGCTGGTTGGTAGCCTCTGCTGCAGGTGAAGAATGGGCGAAAAAAGTTTTCCCTGACTTAGAAACGACCGAAGAACAAGTTGATGCTTTATGGAATGCTATTTTTGAATCTGTCCACTTATATGAAGAGGATCCCATTGCTTATTGGGAAAACAAAGTAGATACCCTTCAAACAAAAGCAGATGAATTAAATAAAGAAGCATTCACGGCTCTTCATTATAAAGCACCTGGGACAGACTTAACTGTTGGCTTACCAAAAGGACACCGTTGGGAAGGCGCCGGTTCAACTAATGCACGCGGTGAAATATTCGTTGCAAATATGCCGACTGAAGAAGTTTTCTCTGCACCAGATGCTAACCGAGTGGATGGTGTTGTAGTCTCTACTAAACCTCTAAGTTATGCAGGTTCAATTATTGAAGGCATGGAATTTCACTTTAAAGATGGAAAAGTTACTAAAGTAACAGCAGATAAAGGCGAAGAAGTCATTAAAAAATTAATCGAACAAGATGATGGTGCTTCACGACTAGGTGAAGTTGCACTTGTCCCAGATGAATCTCCTATTTCACAATCTGGCTTAACCTTTTTCAATACATTATTTGATGAAAATGCTTCTAACCACTTAGCTTTAGGTTCAGCCTATGCATTTAGCTTAGAAGGCGGGACTGAAATGACTCGTGAAGAATTAAATAAAGCCGGCTTAAATGAATCGAACACGCATGTGGACTTTATGATTGGTTCCGATCAAATGGACATTGATGGAATCAAAGAAGATGGTTCTAGTGTACCTGTATTTAGAAACGGAACTTGGGCTTAAATTTTAAAATATAATAAACCAAAGATAAAAAGCGTCTTTTAAGACGCTTTTTTGATTCAATAAATACTATTTAATGCATATCATTATTTTAATTCATTCACTTTTGGTATTCTAAAGTCACAATATATAAAAGGAGTGGTTCAAGATGTTATGGACATTAATTGGTTTATTACTTTTATTTTGGGTTTTAGGGCTTGTATTTCAAGTGGGTGGAGCAGTTGTTCATGTTTTGCTTGTAATAGCTATAGGCCTCTTCATCTTTAATATGATTACTGGAAGAAATAGCAGGTAGCTTTCTTACATACCCGCATACTTATTGAGATTAAACGTCACAAACGTTTAGCCTCTTTTTATACATAGCTTGTTTCTAATTTATTTAAGATATCCTTTAATATCTTTTCACCGTCAACCATTCCGTAGTCTCTCATATCAGCCACATGAATGATTGTCTTTCTATTATTCTCTTCCGCTACTTTTTCTAATTCATTAGCTGAAAAACACACTTGTGGGCCAATTAATAAAGCATCAATATCGTCTCCATCTTTTAATATTTCTTTGCCGTGACCGACTCCTGTTGCACATATTTCAGCATTTAGCGCTTGCTCTTCTGCAGCTTTTTGCATTTTGCTTACGACGAGCGAAGAACTCATCCCACCCGCACATACAAACATAATGACGACATCATTCATTCTCTAATTCCCCTTCTACTTTAAACTATATTTATTATTTTTTATAAATGCATTGAATTTCATCTTTTATTCTTTTAAAATAGTTCTAGTTTGTTGGTCCCGTAGCTCAGCGGATAGAGCGTAAGTTTCCTAAACTTTGCGTCGGAGGTTCAATTCCTCTCGGGACCGTTAAATAAAGCTCCTATTCTCAAATTCTACTTTATTTTGAGAATAGGAGCTATTATTTTATAATTCTTCGCCATTTGTTTGAATAACTTGCTTCAACCAAGCATAACTTTTCTTTGGTACTCTTTTTAAATCTTTCAAATCATGATTCTCTCGATTTACATAAACAACACCATATCGCTTGCGCATATCTCCTTGAGAGCTTAAAATATCAATCATTCCCCATCCAAGATACCCCATCACATCAACACCATCTAATTCAACGGCATCCTTCATCGCTTTCATATGTTCACTTAGATATTCAATACGATAATCATCTTGAATCATATTTTCTCCATCCCATTCTTCAATGACTCCAAGACCATTTTCAATGGGGAAAATAGGCAAATCATAACGGGCATACATTTTATTCAAAATATTTCTAAATCCAAGTGGGTCAATTTGCCAATTCCATTCCGAAGCTTCTAAATGTGGGTTATTCTTTTGTCCATATTTCATATAAGAATTTGGCGCAACCCCTTCAGGAATTTCACGATGATCTACCATTAGGCTCTGATAATAACTAAACGTTAAATAATCACTCCTTACTTTACTTAAAACCTCTAAGTCCCCTTCTTGTAACTTTAAATCGATCCCTTTATTTTCTACAAAGGTCCAAAAAGAATCTAAATATCTTCCATGTACAAAAACTTCTAGTAAATTATTATTTAAAAATTCATCCGCTTCTCTTGCGATAAAAACATCTTTAGGATGGCTTGTAGCTGGATAAACTTCTTGATAAGCTAACATTCCACTGATTTGGCAATCGGTCTCTTCATGAATGTAATTGGCCACGTAAGCATGTGCCATCATCACATTATGCTGGATTTGATATAATTCATCTAACGTCTGGTCTCCCTCTAAATAACCAGCGACTCTAAATGCAATCGGATCAATATGGTATAAGTTCTGTTCATTAAATGTAATCCAATGTTTCACTTTATGGCCAAAGCGTTTCACCATTTCAATCCCATATCTTGCAAAAGCATCCGTCACTTCTCTAGATAAAAATCCATTATATTTTTTAGCTAAAATTAATGGCATATCAAAATGATATAAACAAATCATTGGTTCGATACCACGCGCAATTAAATCATCAATAAATTGATCATAAAACGCAATACCTTCTTCATTAAATTCTCCATCACCATCAGGATTCACACGACTCCATGAAATCTGGAACCGATACATATTCATCCCTAGATCTTGCATTATGTCAAAATCCTCTTTATAACGATGGTAAGAATCGGTGGCTACTTTCCAATCCGAAGCAAATTCGGAAGCTTCCCGAATATCGTAAACGGACTTCCCTTTTCCTCCTTCATTCCATGCCCCTTCTGTCTGCATACTCGATACTGAATTACCCCAGTAAAAATTCTCTTTTAATGTCATTATGCCCCTCCTATGTTAATACGAGTATAGTTTATCATCGAATGCGGGTTATTCAAACTCGAAAAATAAAAAAAGATGCTAATGAATCAAAAAAATGATTCACTAACACCAAAAATTGTAGAGTATGTGTCTATCTTTTTTAAGTATTCGATACAAGATTAAGCATTATACGGATGATCACTGCTATTGAAAGTATTGTAAGAGGTACAAGATAATCTTTAAAACTAAAATTTTCCTTTTTAAAGATATACTGGAAATCTTTTATTTTAATTTTCCAATAATAAAAAAGGTAAAAAATTAAAATGAAAATAGTGATTGAAAAAGTTGCATTCCCCATGATTAAAAATCCAATAGCCAGAACTAGCAACTGCAGGATGATCGTTTCTACTTTTCTATCATTTGCTAATCTTTCTTTTAGTTGCAGAATATAAAAACCAATAAATGGCGTTATAAAAGATTGAATAAACATTATATTCCAGTAAGGATCCATTGATATTAGTTTTTGAAGATCAATTCCTAAAAATTGTGTATACAAAATCAGCAAGAATGGATAGGCAAAAAAAACGACAATAATTAAATTAAAGATGAATTCTATTATTTTTTTACTCGTCATTTTTATTTTTATCATACTCTTCTATAATAATTCTTCAAATTCTTCTCGAGTAAATGTAACATCTGTTCCATCAATGACTTGGACATTATTTCCTTTATGCACTAATCCCAAAGCTCCATATTTTTTGAAGATAGATTCTGGAGCCACTAATTCTTCGTCTTTAACGGTAACTCTTAATCTAGTCACACAGTTGGTAACCGACTCTATATTCTCTTTTCCACCTAAAGCCTGTAGATAGCCTTCTGGTTTACTTAAATCTCCAGTTGACTCTCTAGACTCAGTAGGATCATTTGCAGGATCATCTCGTTTATTTTTACTTCGTGAATCTTGATATTCTTTTTTGCTATATAAGTGCATTTCTTCTTCGTCTGCTTCTCTTCCAGGTGTTTTCAGATCCATTTTTACAATCATCGTTTTGAAAACAATATACCAAATTCCAGAGAAAATAAGACCGACTCCTAAAAGCAAGAGATATTGTTGCCAATGACTAGCACCTAATGGTAAGAAATTATAAGAAGTCATTTCAATTAGTCCACCTGTAAAGTAGCCAGAAATCCCTATAATATAAACAACCGTTATAAAGGTAGCGGCTAAAAGCGCATGAACTAAGAATAATACCGGTGCAATAAATAAGAAAGTAAATTCGATAGGTTCAGTAACACCCGCAACAATTGCAGTTAGGGTCACAGGAACCATCAATCCAGCAACTTCTGCTTTTTTATCTTCATCCGCTGTTTTATAAAACGCATAAGAAATACCAATCGGTGCAAAGACTTTACTTAATCCATACAGAGCATATCCACCTGCTGGAAAAAGCGTTCGCAAGCTTTCACCACTACTACGGGCAATCTCAGGTAACTGATTAACCCATCCTGCTAAAAGACCGCCATTTATTACGATATTATCAAATTGGAAAGGTGTATTTAAAATATGATGCATTCCTGTTGGTATTAGTAATCTTTCTAAGAATGTATATAACCAGACCCCAAAGGTTCCAGAATTGATAATAAAAACTTGTAAACTACTAATTAAATTTTGGACTTGTGGCCATACCATCATAAAAATAGCTGCAACAGGTAACATCACAAAGAATCCAATAGCAACAACTGTGGCTGAACCTCTAAAAGCTGTAAGCCATTCTGGAACTTTTAAGTCGAAATATTTATTGTGAAGATAGATGACGATAAGTGTAACGGCAATTGCACCAATCATACCTATATCTAGCGTCTTTACCCCTGCAACCATTGCAAGGCCAGATTCTCCACCAGCTTCCAAACTAAAATCAACACCAAAATTATTTCCCCAATGACCTAGCATAGCACTTAAGAAATAATTGAATACCATATATACAACAAATGATTCCATACTAGCACGTGCCTGCTGCTTATTAGCAAGACTTATTGGTAAACCGATAACAAAAAGTAAATTAATTTGGTTGAATACTGTCCAACCACCCTGTTGAATAACATCCATTAATTTCCAAAAGAAACTATCTGGATTCGCAAGTGTTCCGAAGATCACTTCCTGTTGAAAAAATGTCGTCACTCCTACTATAATTCCAAAGAACGCAAATAGCATAACGGGTATAATCATTGCGCCCCCAAAGCGTTGTATTTTCTGCATTAATTTTTTCCTCCTTAATTAAATAAGAAACCGTTTACACCTTATTTTAAAGAATACAACTGATTAAAATCAGTTGTATTCTTTCTCTTCATTTTATCTTAATTCTGGCCAATAGTCGGCATTTGCTTCAATCAAAGCATCGAGTAAATCTTTTGCAACTTTGGCACTTGGAACAATTTTTGATAGAGTCAGAGCTTGCCACATTTTTGTATAAGATTTTTCTACATAAGCATCTACAACTAATTTTTCAACATTTACTTGTTGTTCCATTAAACCTTTTTGGAAATGAGGAATCTCCCCAATGTGTAAAGGTTCTGGTCCATCACTACCTACTAAACAAGGAATTTCGACCATTGCATCATACGTAAAGTTTGAAATAGATCCATTATTTGGAACAATTAATAACATTCTTTCTTTGGTATTATAAGCAATTGCCCGTGCTAAATCGACAATAAATGTAGCATGTGCATCTGCTTCAAATTCAATTCCTTCTGCTGTTCCTGCTTCAACAATTTTCTCTGCTGTTGAGAAGACTTGTTTCTCGCGGCCTTCCATGACTTCATTCGCCCTAGTATGCTCTTTGTCAGAAGTCTCTACTACATAATCTGGGTAATAGTAATATTTTAAATAGGAGTTTGGAATGATTTCAGGCGTTAAAGCAATCACATCTCTCATTTTGCGATAGGTTTCTTTCCAACTCTCGTCATTATGTTGAAAGGCATCAGTATCTAAGACTAAACCATGTTCTGAAATGTATTTTGTCAATTGAGGCATTAAATCATTACCCTCTTTATCCGTGATACTGTCCCACCAACCGAAATGGTTTAACCCATAATAACGAACAATCATATCTTTTCTAGATTCAAGTCCTAAAATAGTCGCAAAAGAATCTTCCATACCAATTGGCATATCACAAATATTAATAATTTTAGAATCTGGACGTAAACGGCGAGTCGCTTCTGCAACGATTGCTGCTGGGTTAGAATAATTTAACATCCAAGCATCTGGTGAGTACTCTTCCATGTAGTCTAAAATTTCCAATACTCCTGTAATAGAACGCATTCCATAAGCCATACCACCTGGACCACAAGTTTCTTGGCCTACAACTCCGTAATTTAAAGGGATTTTCTCATCTAATTCACGCATGGCATACAATCCAACGCGAATATGAGCCATAACAAAATCAATCCCTGTAAATGCTTCTTCTGGATCGGTTGTGTATGAGAATTTAACATCTGGATATCTTTCAGAAATCATTATATCGCAAGCTTTACCAATAGGTTCTTGTCGTTCAGCTAAATTATCATATAATTTAATTTCTGAAATTGGAAATTCTTCATAACTACTTAATAACATATCTACAATCCCTGGAGTGAATGTACTTCCTCCACCAGCAATTGTGATTGCAAATTTTTTCATATTATTACATCCTCCGTTAAAAGATTTAGAAATCTATTGGCCAAAGATTCTCTTGCTTGGTACAATATTATTATAACTTCCTCCTCTTCGAATACAATACTTTAGGGAGAGATTGGGGAGCGTTTTCATAGTGTGGCATAAAGTGTCAATCGAAGGAAAAATGTGTCATTACAAAGTCAGGAGCTGGTATATTGAAAAATATTAGAGATTTAATAATTAATCATTATGGAGAACTTACTGAGAGCGATCGTTTTGTGGCAAAAACAATTTTAAATGATCCAGATGCGGTATATTTGAATACGATTGACGATTTAGCCGCCTTTTGTTCCGTATCTAAAAGCACCATTATTCGTTTTACTAAAAAGCTTGGTCTTGAAGGTTTTTCTGAGCTAAAAGTATTACTGAAACTGAATCAAAAACTATCACACGAAGTTGATGAAGACTTTATTCATCGTGTTTGTGACAGTGATATTCAAGTGATTAATCATTATAGAAATTACAATTTTACTCCCATAATTAAAATGTTAGAGCAGTCTCCTACTATTTACGCTTACGGGACGGGCATGTTTCAAAAAAGCTTTAATAAAGAACTTCAGCGTTTATTTATGCATGCGGATCGGTGGGTTCGTTTGATTGAAGGCGCGGGGGAATTTGAAGTGGCTCTAAATTCTATGAAGGCAGGCGATACGGTTGTCATTGTTTCGTCAAGTGGGGAAAATGATTATTTAGAAGATAAGTATGATTTGTTGAATTTAAAAGGAGTTCATATTTTATCATTTACAAATTCAGCAAATAATTCACTCGCTTATGCGAGTGATTATAATATTGCTACTGAATTAACGAAAGAAAGGTTTCATGATCAATTTTATTTTGACAATATTGTGACCATGTATATTCCATTAAAGCTATTATTTGCTAAATATATTAATTATCAAGTGATTAAACATGAAGGTAAGCAAGCATCAGACTCTTAATCATATCAATTGTTATCTTTTTGTTTGCGTTATATACTTTGAATGAAATCTATACAAACAATTAAAGGAGGCGTGTTTTCAAATGTCAGAGTTGTATAAGGAATTAGAAAACAAGGTAAATACTACAGATACAGAAAAACTAACCGATGTACAAAAAGAATTGGTGCGATCGAAAGATAATGGGGAAATTACAGAAGATGAATATGACCGATTAATGGATGTTGTTAAACATCGTCTAGCTGGATTTAATCTATAGAATAAAAATAGCACTGAAAGGAGAAAATTCTTCCTCTCAGTGCTTTTTTTATGGTTAATCTACCGAAACGTCTTGTCCGTCTAATTTGCGGTACACATCAATTAATTCACGTGCTAGATCTTTAAAAGTAATTGCATTCATTAAGTGGTCTTGACCATGAACTAAGAGTAGTGAAAGTTCCACTGAGTCACCACTTGCTTCTTGGGTTAACAAGTTTGTTTGAGACTTGTGTGCATTTCCTAATGCCTCATCTGCGGCTTCTAACTTTTCTTCTGCTTCATCAAAGTTTCCGCTTTTTGCTGCATAGATTGCTTCCATTGCACTACTTTTGGCGTCTCCACCGTACATGATAAGACCCATAATTGTTTCTAACAATTGTTCTTGCCCTTCTGCCATAAATTTAATCTCCTTTACGTTTCTTTTCAGTCTTTATTGAAATTACAAATCAAACGTTTTTTTGACTTGATTTCTACTAGATTATTAAAGTTTTATTATTCGCCTATTAATTCTAACGCTGCGTCAAGAACTTTAGGACCATTAACCATCCCATAGTCCTGCATATTAATAACATCTACTGGAATACCTTTACCTTCAACTTTTTTCTCAAATTGAGATCTCATAAAGCGAACTTGAGGGCCTAATAATAGTACATCTACATCTTTATTTTCCAAACTATTATCCGCTTCGTTTGCTGAGTCAGCAAAGATGTCTGCTTCTAATCCTCTTTCTTCTGCTGCTTTTTGCATTTTTGAAACTAATAATGATGTACTCATTCCTGCAGCACATACTAACATAATTGTTTTTTCTGCCATTTTATACATTCCTCCAAAACTATTCTGTATGATCAAACGAGTCTCGAAACCATGAATTTACTGGCACCGATTTCAATTCGATTACTTATCCATTATATATTTAATTGCTCTAAATGTCTACCAAAATACCTATTTCAAATAGATCATTTTTTCCATACAGTTTCTTAGGCTTCTGAGTCAAATACAATACCAGCTTGAGTAAGTAATTGATTCAATAAACCTGAAACAATTCGTGCGAGATCGGATAATTCTTTATAACGTTCTTTTGTTTTCGGCTCATCTTTTGTCTCAATCATCTGAGCCAATGCCTCTGCTTCGTAGAACATACTGTTTTCATGTTGTTTTTCTAAGTGGACTTCTTGCTCCTCAAAAGTCTGATGGTCCACTTTTCTTGCTTTATCTAAATGAGAGACATGATCAATGATTAGTGTTTCTTTTGAGCCATATATTTCTACATCATACAAAGAAGTCGCAATTTTCCCAACCAATATCGTTACATCAAACGCCTCATAGCGTAAAATAATAGTCCCTATTCCATCAACACCTGTCCGGATCTTACGCGGATAATAAATGGCCTCTTCTGGTTCTCCAAATAAAGCGACCGCTGTATAAACTGGGTAAATTCCTAGATCCATCAAAGCACCGCCCGCAAATTTTAGAGAAAAGATATTCGGCTCTTCTCCCGCTAAGACATTATCATATCTAGAAGAATATCTTACATAAGGAAAGGTCGCTCCTACAACCCCATCTAATTTCTCAATTTCATCTGCCACTTTTTCTAAATTTGGAATATACATATGCTTAGCCGCTTCTAAAACAAACACATCATTTTCTTCAGCTGCTCGCAACATTTCATCCCATTCATGGACATTTGTAGAAGCGGGTTTTTCGACCATCACATGCTTTTTAGCTTTTAAAGCCATTATTGCTTGTTCATAATGAAGACTATTTGGAGATGCAATATAGATGACATCAAGCGTATCCTTCTTCATAAAAGATTCTAAATCTGTTTCAACAAATATGTCCCCATACTTGCTTGAAAATTCTTCCCCTTTTTCTTTATTCCTCGAATAAACACAATTCAACTCATAAAGCCCAGTGTCTAAAGCCGCATCAATAAAACTATTGGTTATCCAACTTGTACCGATTGTACCTAATCTTAGTTTATTCATTTTTTCACTCTCCTTTTATTTAAATAAATTTGATCATTACTATCTCCGGACGATTATTTATTCTTAATGGAAAAGATGAATTGCCCAGCCCTCGACTAATGATTAAACGACTCGATGGGTAGGTTTCATTTGTGAAAATACCAAAATCATAATATGGATTGAATCCTTGTCCAGGCACATAAAGTCCTCCAACAAATGGCAGAATAACTTGGCCACCATGAGTATCTCCAGAGAGAATTAAATCGGGTATTTTGGTTTCATCTTTCCTATATTTTTCAATAAATTGGGGATAATGAGCGAGTAAGATCTTTAGCCCTTTTTTATGCTCATTAGACAAATTGATTTGAGAAAGCGCATCTTGTTTCATACTGATTGAGCTCATCTCTTCACTTAAACCAATTAAATGAATTCCAATATCTGAGTCCTCAAAAGTGAGCCACACGGATTCATTATCTAATAAAGTAACCCCTACTCTTTTTAAAGTATCTGTCATTTCTTTTTTTCGATCACTCTTTAAATCATGGTTCCCATAGACTACATACGTTGGAGCGATTTTTGATAATTGGGAGAAAAAATCTTTTGTATGTTCAATCACTTGATCATGAGAAACTTCATGTACAATATCTCCACCAAATAAAATAACCTCTGGATTAACCTTTTCAATCTCTAATAAAACTCGATCAATTAAAAAATGTGAAATGTTTTTCCTAAAATGTGTATCAGAAATAAATACAATCTTTTTATCTTTCAAAGATGCATAGTCTTTTGGTAGAGAAACCGTATAGGATGTAACTTTATGTATATGATTTTGCCAATAGAAATAACCTCCTAATAATAAAAGTACCAAGATTATCAAAATTTCGTACACGATCTTCACCTCTTTAAAGTTTAACAAATATATTGTACCATGAAAACGGATTACGTCTAAAATATAAACAAAACAAAAGAGTCATTACTTTGGGTAATAACTCTAAAAAAATATATAATAGCAAGCTTAATGGGGAAAAATATATGTTTCGGGTTTTTCGTTTAAAGCAGCAACAGCAACCCCACCTAGTCCTATATGGGCTGCTAATACAGCACCAAATTCAAAAATCATCGTCTTAGCCTTTGGGATTTCTTCTTTTAATTGCGCTTCTACAAGCTTTGCATTCTCTTCTTGATCAACATGGCTAATCAGATAGAGTTGTTCAGTAAAATCAGAAGTCTCTGTTTTTATTTTATCAACTAGTTTTGTATAGACCCGTTTTTTTCCACGAACGACGTTTTCAGAAAATAATTCTTTATCATTTACGCTAATAATAGGTTTTACATTTAAAGCAGCCCCCATAAAACCAGCTGTTTTTGATAGACGTCCGCCTTTAACTAGCCAATTCAAATCATCAACGGTTAAATAAATTGAAAGATGTGTTGCATTCCATTCTGCTTGTTTTGAAATTTCATCAAATGAATAGCCTGCTTGTATCATTTCTGCTACTTGGATAGCAATTAATGTTGCGGCAACAGAGCCACTTCGACAGTCAATCAAAGCCACTTTAAACTCTGGATGTGTATCTTTGTATTCATCAAGAACACTTTGAATATTTTGATACGTTCCAGAAATTTCTTTCCATAAACTGACAATAATGACTTCATCCCCATTTTTACGATATTTTTCAAGTTTCTCTTTAATTGAACCAGGAGATGGCTGAGAAGTTGAGGGCATTTTCCCTTGTTTCATTGCATAATGTAATTCTTTTAAACTAATTTCTTCTTTATCTAAATATTGCTTATCATCTAATATAATACTTAGTGGTAAAAAATCAAAATCATATTTTTCCAAAAACCAAGTATTTTGATCAGCACCCGAGTCAATGATTAATTTTATCATATTAATTCGCTCCTTATTTCTGTTAAATCTTTGGTAAGACTTACAAAAATATAACACATTTTATAAAAATGCACAATATGACTCCTGATGTCTATTTAGTGAAACTATTTAAAAAATTTAAAACTTATGCTTCCACCCATTCAATCTTAAAAATCTCTACCTCGGATTGAGTATCTATAAAATTGATTACTTTTTGTAAGATGGTTTCTGCATGCTGACGATTATTTGTAACCATTCCAAAACCCAGAGAAGCTTCTTTTAAACTATCTTGATAATCAACTTCTGCGGTACTAATCTGGTATTTATGTCGTGTTTTATCTAAGATGCTTTTTACAATTCGTCTTTTATCTTTTAAAGATTCAATATAATGAAATCGAATATATACTTCTATACCTATTAATTCCATTTTTTGTGCTCCCATCTCTATACTTTAAATTCCCAAGTGTTCGAACGTTTTTTCGTACACTTCTTTTAGCGAATCATCAAATACGACAAAGATCACTTCTTTTATACTCTTCATGTCTAGCAACCTATTTTTAATGGTTGAGACAGCTATTTTGGTTGCTTCAGTTAATGGATAACCATAGACTCCTGTACTAATGGCTGAAAAAGCAACAGTTTCCAAATGATGTTTTTCTGCTAAAACTAGTGCATTTTTGTAACAATCTTCAAGCAACTGTGCTTCTCCGCTCTTTCCATCTTTATAAACTGGGCCTACCGTATGAATGACAAAGTGAGCAGGAAGTTTATAGCCTTTGGTTATTTTCGCTTCACCTGTTTCTGCCCCGCCAAGTTTTTTTGTTGCTTGAAGCAATTCGGGACCAGCTGCTTTATGAATGGCTCCATCTACTCCGCCCCCGCCAAGTAGTGATTTATTAGCAGCATTAACAATAGCATCTACCTTTAATGTTGTAATATCTCCTTGCCATATCCTCATTTTCTTATCCATAATAAACTCCTTTATTTATAGATCTATCACTCCATAACAATCAAAAAGGATTCATTTAGTTTTTTATCTAATATATTCACCAATTTTTTCAACCAAGGCTTTAGAAGAGTTGAGCATTTCTCCTCGTATTTTTACGAGGCCTACAGTATATAAGTTAATATATGAAAATTGAGATTCAGCAAGGTCATCCAAAGCCTCAATTTTTTCTTGGTTTCCATGTGTGCCCTGACGCACATCTGTGTAAAGCCCTAGAATCGGACGATTCATGGAATAAAAATAACCTAACTCTGCCGACAAACCACTATCCGGCGTTACCCCATCTAACATAGCGATCAGTAAATCCGCTTCTTCTAAATAATCGTTGTCTCCTTGGGTAATAGCTAAAGAATCTGCAAAACCTGATTTATCATTAATGCTGTCATTTTCTTGAGGTAAATAAATGTCAACTTTATCTCCATATTTTTCACGAATTTGTTTTACAACATGTGCATTGTACATCTGTTCCATTTCATTAAATAAAGGGGCACCAAAATATATTTTTAAAGTCAATAAAATCGCTCTTTTCTATATGTAGTTGTTTCTTCTCCATTCTATTAATAAATGACAAACTTCTCAATCATTTTATATTTGTTTTTTCTATTTGTCTTGTTTTTTGAAAATTAGTTCATATGCTATACTCTTATTGAGATAAAAATGAAGATAAGGAGTAAACAATATGATTAAAAAACAACATAAGTGGTTATCTTTTTCTATATTATCTATTTTTTTAGCTGGTTGTGGCCTGTTTTCAAATCAAGAAACGACCGAACCTAATCCCAAACCACCTACAGAAGAAGTAATCCCAGAAGAAGATGAGAACGAACAAGAAGAAGTAAAAGTCAATCAAGACTTACAAGCTTGGTTGCCTAGATTAGATAATGTTCGTTATTCTTACGAAGGTACTGGTAACGAATATGCCTCTTATAATTGGACACCACAATTCAATCAAGATAATTATTACCAAACCTCTACAGATAATGGCGGAACAACCGTGGCAGAAATTTATGACTATAATGAACATGAAGTTATACGAAGCTTTCAAAGACCAGAAACTTATTTTAGAGATAACTTTACTGAGATTGGAAGTTTCCCCGATCAACGAGAAGAAGAAGTTATTCTAAAAACACCTATTCAAGTTGGAAATTCATGGAATAGTAATGGAAATGACTATGAGATTACTGCTGTAGATTATGAAATAGAAGTTCCAGTAGGTACTTATCCGACCATTGAAGTAACAATTACCATGGATGATATGATGATTAAAAGATATTACGCTGAAGATGTCGGTTTGGTCTCTGAAATTTCTGAAACAGAAGGAATGACTGTAGAATCAAATCTAGAAACAATTGAAACGCAAACGCCAGAAGTTCTACCGTTAACAGTATATGTCCCCGATGAACAAGTCATGGGGATGGACCGCGTCGAAGCAGAGTTAACTCTCAATACAAATGATCCTGCTCGAGTAGCGATTACACAGTTATTAAGTGGACAAGTCGAACCCTATACAGAGATCAACATCTTATCGGAAGGGACGGAAATTAATTACTTATTCTTAAATGATGAAAATATTGTTGAAGTCGATATGACTTCAGCTTTTGAAAAAAACATGGCCGGATCAACGGGTGAACTGTTTGCGATCTATACGTTAGTTAATACATTGAGTGACTATTATGGGACTCAAGAAGTTTTGTTAACTGTTGAGGGGGAACCGTATAGTGGGCCACACGCTACTTTAGAAGAAGGAGAAGTCTTTACATTTAATGAAGAAATGATTAATGAATAATACTATAAGTCATCCAATTCTTTTAGGAAAGGATTGGATGGTACTTTAATTAAAAAATAGCTGTCTATAAAATAAATACAGCTTATTGGTGGAGGTTAGTATGTATATTCCTTATTTTTTTGGCATCCTTACTTTATCTTTTGGCCTGCTTTTTCTTTTTTTAAAAATGAAACGACCACAAACAATTTGGCTAGGAATTAGTTTTATAAATTTTCTTTTTAATTTTGCTATGATTTTCGTCGTAATTTTTTTACAAAATGATATTCTAGTCCCCTTAATCATTATTGCAGTCTTATTCACTATTTTTATCTTTACGATGCCTTTTTTAATGGTCGGAACCTTTTTAATCAATGGAATCAAGGTTATACGAAATGAAGGTTTCAAATTTAGTAATTTATTATCTTTACTTTTTGGAATTAGTGTTTTAGGGTATTTGTTTATTTGGCCATCTATCGTAGATATTACTAAAAACATTTTTTTAAATACTGTGTATCAATTTATTAGTTTTAATGTATTGTATTTTTCATTTATTTTACTTTGCTATACAGTGGCCAATTCACTTAATTTAATGCATATTAGAAAAACTAAAATTGATTATTTCATTACTTTAGGCGCAGGATTAACAGGAGAAAGAGTCACTCCTCTACTGGCGGGACGGATTGATAAAGCCATCGAACTTCAACAAAAGCAAAAACATGGTAAAATTGTTTTCTCAGGAGGGCAAGGAGAAGACGAGGTCATTCCCGAGGGGGAGGCAATGGCTCAATATGCACTTGATCAAGGTGTAAATCCTGAGATTATAATAAAGGAAACAAATTCAGAAAGTACTCACCAAAATATCCAATATTCAAAACATCTCATTGATTTAGATTGGAGGGCTAAAACTGAACCAAAAATTGCTATAGTAACTAACTACTACCATGTCTTACGTGGACTTATGCAGGCTCACTCTTTAGGAATAGATTGCATTGGCTATGGTTCTCATAGTAAATTTTATTTTTCATTAAATGCTTTCCTTCGCGAATTCGTGGCTTATCTACAAATGACTTACAAGGTACATTCTTTAATTATAAGTTTCGTGGGACTTATCCTATTTATACTTTACCTAATTCTTCAATTAAGTATTTAATGAATGTTCTGATTAAAAAACCATCTAACATACTCGGTTTTGAGTTTGCTAGATGGTTTTTAAAATTAACTATTTAGAGATTAATTCATAAATAGCTTCTGCATAGATAGACATTGCTCTCATTAAATCATCAATTGCCATAAATTCGTTTGCTTGGTGCATTGTATCCACACTATCAGGGAACATGGCTCCAAAAGCTACTCCACGGTCCAACAAGCGGCCATAAGTTCCACCACCGATAACCATTTCGTGTGCTTCTAGGCCTGTTTGACGGCCATAAACATCTAATAAGGTTTCTACTAATGGGTCATCTGTAGGGACATAATGAGGAGCTTTTCCACCACTAGTCAACACAGCTTCTACTACCTCATCTTTTAAGGTTTCTTTAAATTGACTTAAAATCGTTTCCTCATCTGTTCCTTGAGGGTAACGCATATTGGCTAATATCTCTCCGCCTTCATCCGTTTTAAAATTAAAGATACCAAAATTTGAAGACAAATGACCCATTAACTCATCTTCATAATCAATTCCTAATTTTTTACCGTCATGGTTTTCATGGAGATATTTTTCAGCTACGTTTAAGAAAGCTTTTGCATCTTTATCGAAAGAAAAGTTATTTAAGAAAGTTGCTAAATAAGTCGCAGCATTTACTCCGTGTTCAGGTGTCGAACCATGGGCTGCTTTACCAATAAGAGTTATTGTGACTTTATTTCCTTCTAATTTTGCCTCTCCAGAAACTGGTGCATCTTCTAAAAATTCATTAAACTGTTCAGTTAGCTCTGCTGGATTGTCTACTTCAACTATCGCTTCTGCATCTTGAGGAACCATATTGGCACGTAATCCAGCTTGGAAAGAAATTAATTTCGCTTGTTCTCCATTATTTCCTTGGAATTTCATTTGGACACTCGTGTTTCCTTTTTCTCCATTAATGATCGGGAAATAAGCATCTGGAGAAAAACCAAAATCGGGTGTTTCGGCAACGTTTAAATAATGATCCATACAGCCCCAACCAGACTCTTCATCAGTACCGATAATAACACGGATCTTTTTTGAAACGGGTAAATCTAAATCTTTAATGATTTTCATCGCGTAATAGGCAGCCATTGTTGGTCCTTTATCATCACTGGAACCACGAGCATAAATCTTTTCATCTTTAATAACTGGTTCAAATGGATCAGTATCCCAACCAGTCCCGGCTGGAACAACATCCACATGGCCAAGAACCCCAAGAATCTCTTCCCCTTCACCAAATTCAATATGTCCAGCCCAGTTATCGAAGTTTTCTGTAGAAAAACCGTCTCGTTTTCCAATGTCTAAAAACGCATCAAGTGCTTTAACTGGTCCCGGTCCTACTGGATATTCATCCGTTGCAGCATTGTCATCACGAGTGCTGTCTATTTTTAATAAAGTAAATAAATCTTCTATAAAATCCTCTTTATAGTCTTTTACTATTTCTTTCCAATTTATATCAGCCATATTATTCCTCCTAATAAATATATACTTTTATAATAACACTTTTATCTGCATTACAAAAATATTTCTGTCAATCACCTTCTTCACTTATGATAAGAATTTTATATTTTCTTCATTATTCTCTATTTTTCTTTTCAAATTCGATTAATTTCATTTTTTTGATTATACTATGACTAGATAAAAGGGTGATAAATATGTTAAAAATTACAGAAGATAAAGTGTCCAGTTGGCTGCCCGTTCGGGATAAAAACACCTACAAAAATAAGATGGGACATGTCCTTTGTGTGGGTGGAAATGCGAATATGGGAGGTGCTATTATTTTAAGTGCTTCGGCAGCCCTTTATGCGGGAGCCGGTTTAGTTACTGTGGCTTCTGCCCCAGAAAATGTTCATGCCTTACATGCACGAATTCCTGAAGCAATGTTCACAAATATGTATGATTTTGATTCTTTGCCTAATATAGTTAAAAAAGCTGATGTCATCGTACTCGGCCCTGGTCTAGGTCTTAGCAATCAATCACTTAAGATTTTTAAATATGTAATAAGTACTTTAGATAAAGATCAATGGCTAATCATTGATGGAGATGCCATCACACATTTTGTAAATCAGAGAAATTCTTTACAAATTCCCACTGATCATGTGGTTTTTACTCCTCATCTGGGAGAATGGCAACGAATGACTAATATTGAACCCCCTGCTGATGATATAGAAGAAAACCAAGAACAGAAAAAGAAACTTCAAGCAACTATTGTATTAAAAAAAGGACAAAGTGAAATCTATATTGAAGATGAAGTATGGCAAAATATTGCTGGAAATCCTTCAATGGCAACTGGTGGAATGGGAGATATTTTGACAGGGATTATCGCTAGTTTCCTTGGACAATTTAAAAATAAAAAACAAGCAATCCTAAGTGCCCTCTATGTTCATAGTGCGACCGCAAATAAACTAGCTAAAACACATTATTCAACTCTACCCTCTGCAATTATAAACGATCTTCCAATCTTCATAAAAAGTTTAAACAATCCTGGATAAAATTTGTTACAATAAATAGCAGTGTATAGATTTTAATTTATTTTTATAACATAATGATAATTAAAAATATTTAAAGGCTAATTTGTATTCTCTACAAATCAGCCTTTAAAAAGTTTTATTCAGAAAGAGTGGAATCATTGAAAAAAAGATCTATTTATTTATTTAGTCTTCTTTCATTTATTATAGGAATATTATTAATGAAATATTTACGACGTGTATATGTTGTAGGGCTACTAATAGCCTTCATCGTCATTTCTTTTCAAACACCAACAACCAAACCGGATAAAACGGGCGAAGCTAATGATGCTTCTATTGCCCTGCTAAAGTTTATTGGTTTGAATGCCCTATTATATTTAGCTGGCGGTTATGCAGCACTTTTCTTCTTTTAAAGTGCTGAAAATTGCCGTTTTATTATACTTTTAAAGACGCTAATTCTTCATCTGTAAGTCTTCGATACTCTCCTAAAGGTAAATGCTCGTCCAATTCGAGAGTATGCATTCTCTCCCGCTTTAAATACATAACTTTCTTTCCTACCGCTTCAAACATTCGCTTCACTTGATGGAATTTTCCTTCGTGAATGGTAACCCGCACTTCAGACGTTTCTGCTTCTTCATCCACTTCTAAAATATCTAGCTTAGCAGGTAATGTTTTAAATTCTTCTTCTTGATCTTTTAAAAGCAAACCGCCTTCAAAAGTTTTGACATCTTCATCTGTGACAAGTCCTCGAATTATTGCGTAATATTCTTTATCGATTTCCTTTTTAGGAGACGTCAATTGATGGGTCAATTGACCATCATTGGTTAAAATAAGTAAGCCCTCTGTATCAATATCCAACCGACCTACCGGGTGCGGTTCTTGTACTAGATCCGCAGGTTCCAATAGATCTAGAACCGTTTCATGAACAAAGTCTTCCGTTGCACTAATCACACCTGCTGGCTTGTTTAACATAAAATATACGAATTCTTCATAATAAATACGTTCTCCGCCAATACGAACATCATCTTTATCTGGATCTACTTTAGCGCCCGCATTTTTGATGGTTTTTTCGTTCACTTCAATATACCCATCTTTAATAATTTTCTTTACTTCTTTTCTCGTTCCAAAACCTGTATGTGCAAGTAATTTATCTAATCGCATGCTAAAACTCCTAATTTTTTATTTAATGTGTAATTTGATTCGTAACGATTTTGCTTGAGAACCAATAATTTTTTCTGCAAGTCTTGTTTTTAATGCTAAATACCCAAAGACGATCACTCCGACACCTGCAATAATAAATAAGGCAATGAGCGATTGAAAACGACGCTCGTAATTTATAAATAAGGCTAAGCCTTTTGATACAGTATATGTCACAAGCCCCATAATGAAAGCTATCAAAAGAATTAAAATGGTTCGTCGAACTAAAAACTTCGTCGAATAGGCAACCAATTCATGCATTGCTTTAAACATCAAGAAAATAGTAACCATTAATCCAAGGGTGGTTGAATATAACATACCGATTTCTCCTAATACATAAAGAAAAACAGGTTGTGATATTAATTTTATTCCTAATCCTATTGCTAAAGCATAAATCCCTTTACGTCTTAAGTTTACAGCCTGTAAGATATTTCCTAAAACTAAAAATAGTCCTAAAAATAAACTGGTTACTGCATACACTTTTGTAGCATGAACTCCAAAGGCATGATACCCATAGAAAAAAGTATAAAAAGGTTCAGAGACCACAAACATTCCAACGACTGCTGGAACCATGATAAACATTAATAACTGAATCGCTTGCTCAAACTGATAAGATACATCCGCATACTTTTTCTTCGCCAACAAATTGCTCATTAAAGGAACAGATGTAATGGCAAGTGCAGCTCCAAATGAAGTAATAATTGTACTCAGTTTATTGGCATTTGCTTGAATAATTCCATAACTAATTTGGATTTGATTATCTAATAAGTTTGGATAAAAAAGCTTCATTAAAGGAGCAAACGTTTGCTGGTCAATAAAATTAAATACAGTAAGGCCTGTAGACATGATGACAAAAGGAATCGATGTTTTTATAATATCCTTGAGTAAATTTGGAGTCGAAATGTAAATCTCATTTCGACTTTCTTCAATCTCTCGATTTAGGGCTGTGGGAAGTTGTTTTAAGCGAAAAGTTAAATAAAGCATTGAAAAAATTGCACCCACAAATGCTGCAAATGTTGAATAAGCAACTGCTGTTACTACTTTTCCTGTAAGGACTTGCCGAATAATAAAAGCCGAGCCTAAAATAAAGACAACTCTTAATAATTGTTCAATTATTTGCGAAATAGCGGGCTCTCGCATTCGATTGTGCCCTTGAAATAACCCTCTAGTGACGGATTGAACCGGAATAATAACTAAAGCAGGCACCAGAGAACGCATAACAAGAACGGCTGATTCATGACTTGCTGCAGGACTGCTTTCTGCAATCATCGGAGCAAAGAAAAAAAGTAAGAGCGCTGACACGATTCCAGTCAAAGACATCAAAATAAGACCTTGTCGATAGATTTTTTTAGATATTTCATATTCTTGAATTGCATTAAAGTGACTAATTTGTTTAGAAATAGCGGAAGGTACACCTGCTGTCGCAAACGATAAGAAAAATGTGTAGGGTACATATCCCATTTGATAGAGTGCATGCGCGGCATCCGCTTCAGCTTGATTTCCCATCCAAATCATCCACGGGATAATATAGACGGCTCCTAAAATACGAGAAACTAAACTTCCTAAAGTCATCCAAGAAGACCCTGTAACAATCTGATTATCTTCTTGTAATCTTTTCTCTGTTTCCATAATTTAAATCCCACTTTCACCAATAATGGTTACTTTACATAAAGAAAAAGAGCTTTAAAGCTCTTTTCCTCTCTCTTATTTTACTTGTTTCTATACAGATTATCAATGGGACAACCTTTCAATAGAAACTTTTTAAGATGGTTATTTATTTTTAATTTGCAACGATATTGACTAATTTTCCTGGAACCACAATTACTTTTCGTACCGTTAAATCGTCAATGTGATCTTGGACATTTTCATTTTCTAGCGCTTTTTCTTCTAAGTCCTCTTTAGAAATTGAACGAGCTACGTTTGCTTTTCCTCGTACTTTACCATTCACCTGAAAAACAACTTCTATTTCATCAGAAACCAATTTATTTTCATCATAAGTTGGCCATGGTTCATAAGATAAACTGTCTGTACTTTTTGTAATTTTTTGCCATAATTCTTCTCCTAAATGTGGTGTAACTGGTGCAAGCATTTGAATAAATCCTTTTACATAAGCAATTGGTAATCCTTCTGCTTTATACGCTTCATTTACAAAAACCATCAATTGAGAAATTGCCGTATTAAATTGTAAGGCTTCAAAGTCTTCGGTAACTTTTTTTACGGTTTGATTATAGACAATATCAAGCGAGCCATCATTAAAGGTAGTAATTCGATCTCTTACTTCATTTTCGTCATCAATAAATAAACGCCAAACACGATCTAAGAATCGACGAGCTCCTTCGACTCCTTCTTCTGTCCATTCTTTTGTAGCTTCTAAAGGTCCCATAAACATTTCATAAAGGCGTAGGGTATCCGCTCCATATTGAGCCACTATATCATCTGGATTAATGACATTTCCTCTTGATTTTGACATTTTGTCGCCATCTTTAAGCAGCATTCCTTGATTAAATAATTTTTGGAATGGCTCTTTTGTAGGAACAACATCTAAATCATATAAAAACTTATGCCAGAATCGTGCATAGAGCAAATGAAGCACAGCATGCTCTGCTCCCCCTACATAAAGATCGGTTGGTAACCACTCTTTTAATTTTTCTGGATCCGCAAGTGCTTCTTCGTTATTTGGATCAATAAACCGTAAATAATACCATGAACTCCCAGCCCACTGTGGCATCGTATTTGTTTCACGGCGCCCTTTCATTCCTGTTTCAGGATCAGTAACATGTACCCATTCTTCAATGTTTGCTAATGGTGACTCTCCTGTTCCTGAAGGATGAATATTTTTTGTTTTTGGAAGTTCTACTGGTAAATCTTCTTCAGCTACTGTTGTTGTCGTTCCATCTTCCCAATGAATAATAGGAATAGGTTCTCCCCAATAACGTTGACGTGAAAATACCCAATCTCTTAGACGGTAATTTATTTCACGATGACCTTTTGCATTTTCTTCCAGCCAATCATTCATTTTTTCAATGGCTTCCTCATTATATAAACCATTTAAAAATTCAGACTCAATATGCTTACCGTCACCATCATAGGGAAGTTCTTCGCCTTCAGGTAACTCAATAATTGATTTTATAGGTAATTCATATTTATTTGCAAAAGCATAATCACGTTCATCATGAGCAGGTGTTGCCATTACAACCCCTGTACCATATGAAGCCACAACATAATCAGCTACCCAAATCGGAAGTTCTTCACCAGTTACTGGATGTTTAACATATGCTCCAGTGAATAATCCATTCTTATCATCGTTTAATGACGTACGCTCAAGTTCACTTTTTGTTTCGACTTCTTTTACATAAGCATTAATTTTATCTTGATGCGAGTCAGTAACAATATCAGCCAATAACTTATGCTCTGGCGCAATGACAATATAAGTTGTACCGTATAAAGTGTCTGGACGAGTGGTATATGTTTCCAGTACGATATCAGAATCTATAACAGGAAACTTCACGGTTGCTCCTTCTGATTTCCCAATCCAGTTTCTTTGCATTTCTTTGATGCTTTCTGGCCAGTCTACTTCTTCTAAATCTTCAAGCAAACGTTCGGCGTAAGCGGTAATTTTCAACATCCATTGTCGCATTGGACGACGGTACACTGGATGACCGCCTCGTTCACTGACTCCGTCGATAACTTCTTCGTTTGATAGAACCGTGTTCAATGCTGGGCACCAATTGACAGCGACTTCATCTTGATAGGCCAATCCTTTTTCATACAATTTTGTAAAAATCCATTGTGTCCACTTGTAGTACTTAGGATCTGTAGTATTAATTTCTCGGTCCCAATCATAACTAAAGCCTAATTGATTTATCTGACGTTTATACGTTTCAATGTTTTTATTTGTAAATTCTGCTGGATCATTTCCAGTATCTAGCGCATATTGTTCAGCCGGTAAACCAAATGCATCCCACCCCATTGGATGCAATACATTATAACCTTGCGTACGTTTCATACGTGCTAAAATATCCGTCGCATTGTACCCTAATGGATGCCCAACATGTAACCCTTGACCAGATGGATAAGGGAACATATCCAAAATATAAAAATTATCTTTATTTGGGTCTTCAGTTGTTTTAAATGTTTCATGGTCTTTCCAATAATTTTGCCATTTTTCTTCAATTTCTAAATGATTAAAGCTCATATATATTTCCTCCTTATTTATGAAAAAAAGCCCTATAAACAGTCTGTTCTGTTTATAGGGCGATTAAACGCGGTACCACCTAATTTTCAACTATAACTTTATAGTTGAACTCGACTCCTTAACGCGGAATGACGTCTAGAATTTTTTATCTCTTCCAGCTTTTTAATAGGTGAGTTCAGTTGTCTCTTTTGTACATTCACACCGACCATGTACTCTCTGATAAAAAAGATAAACTTACTACTCCTAATAACTTTTAGATTCTTTACAGTCTTATTTTAGCACATATTGTATGTTTTACAACTATCCGAGTAAGCCGAGAGTATTATATGGCTAATACTTGTCCGACTAAAATAAGATCTGATTTTAACTTATTTTTCGCTTTTAAGGCACTAACTGAAGTCTTATATTTAAGCGCAATTCCTGATAAGGTATCCCCACTGACTACTTTATAAGTCTTCGTCGAACTAGATGAAGAGCTACTTGATGGTGTAACTGATTTAGACTGAGTGCTAACTTTTAATTTTTGACCAACAAGTATAAGATCAGATTTCAAGTTATTTAGTTTTTTGAGCTCTGAGACACTCATATTATATTGTCGTCCAATATGAGATAAAGTGTCACCACTTTTTACAGTATAAGTCGATTCTTTAGTTGATGTAGAAGTGGATGGCTTTGTCCCCGGTTTTGAAGAAGAACTGTTTCCCTTCACGTTTAACTTTTGACCGACATAGATCAGATCAGATTTTAAATTATTTAACTTCTTAAGTTGGGCTACATTTGTTTTATATTTTACTGCAATATGCGATAACGTATCACCACTTTTTACAGT
>NZ_FQUF01000024.1 GCF_900129085.1 Atopostipes suicloacalis DSM 15692 | reverse complement strand
AGGCTATGTTAAAGTTTATTGTTGATATAAGGTAAAAAATTAGAACTTCCATTTTTCTGGAAGTTCTATTAAATAATAATGTTTTAATCAACTAAAGCACCATTTAGTGCAATAAGAAATCAATCTTTAATAAAATTCAAGATAGCATCCCTGAATTTTAATTGGTTTTCAATGTAAGGGTGATGGCTTCCGTCTATGACGCTTGTTTTAGAGTTTGGAAAGTTAAACAATTGGTGATGTTTTGGACCAACAGCATTATCATCTTCTCCAGCAATAATTAATACTGATTTAAGAATATCGCTTGATAATGAGGTGAAGTCTTGTAAGTATTCCCCTGAAGAGAACACGTATTGTTGGAATTTAGGATCACTATTTAATCCGTATTGGTCAATTAAATCTACTCTCTTTTTGTTCTCTAAATTGGTAAATTGAAATTTATAATACACTTCTTTATCAAGCAATTGCGTGAGAATAGAGAAATAGGAATCCATAAATGAACTTATATCGTCTGTAGATAAATCCCTAACTTCTAACCCTAATAAATTTGCTCCTTTATTCAGTTGATGCCCAAAAGAATCAACCATATGAAGTGTTGCGTTTGATAATATTATTCCTTTCGTTCCTTCAGGAAACCGTTCGGCATAGTTGACTGCAAGTATTCCGCCAAATGAGTGTCCCATCACATACCATTCCTGAAACCCAATGAATTCCCTAAGTTCTTCAATGTCTTCTATTAACCTATTTAAAGAATAATCTTGCGTAGGGCTGTGTTCGGAACGCCCACATCCTCTTTGATCCAAATATACCATTTCCAATTTCTCTTCTAAAAGTTCTTGCGAAAAGTATTGAAATGATTTACTCCAATAACCTGGGCCACCGTGAAGATATACACAAGGAACTCCTTTTCCACTCTTATCGTAATATAATTCTAATCCATCACTTGTTATAAACTTCATCTATACTATTTCTCCCTTGGTTTAGAGTAATTCCTGATTCAACAACCCTGTTCTTTATTTATTCAACAAGAAAGGGTGCTAATCCTTCTTTAAGATAAGCACCCGTTCGTATATTAAGAATAATTAGAACTGCAAACTAAAACCTTTGAACTTATGAATTCCAGTTCCAAATCTCACCAGTTCTTTTTCTTCAAGTTCCTTAACTGCATTTTTTACTTCTGCTAAAAGACTTGATGGAAGACCTATTGTATTATGCCCGCCATAAATCCTCGTCACATTTGATAAGTTGGCTATTTTCTTTAATGATTGCACTAACTTAACAGGTTCTGTCGTAGGAAAAAAAGCATATACTGGAGTCCCATCATAAAGTAAATCACCTGTAAATAAATAGCCTGTGCTATTATCTAAAATTGAAATATGCCCTGGAGAATGCCCTGGAGTATGGAATATAGTCAATGTTCTATTTCCTATCTCTATTTCATCTCCATCATTTAAAAGTCCAGTGGGATGCCCTTTAAATGGCATATATGTTTCTGGATTAAAACTCTTCGGAGTAGGGATTGTAATATCACGACTTACATCTTTTCTAATTTGCTCGATGGGAAGCCCCTTGATACCTTCTATAAGCCAATCTTCTTCATCTTTATGTACATATATATTATCAAATTCACCGTGGCTTCCAATATGATCCCAGTGGACGTGTGTTGTCAGAACAATAATTGGTAAGTTTGTCAGCTGGTCTGTAATTCTCTTTATGTTATCAATTCCAAGCCCAGTATCAATTAAGGCTGCTTTTTCCTCACCAATTAATAAGTAGGAATGAACTTTTTCCCAATGTCCATATTCACTAATAGCAAAAGTTTTATCATCAATTTGTTGTAATGTAAACCACGAATCTTTAATTTCAACCATTCAAAAGTTCCTCCCTTCTTGGTTAGTTTCTATATAGTTTTTAAAAATCCTTCTTCCACTAAACTGCCCCGTTAGTTGAATAAGAAACACTGTTTAAACAGCAAATTTAGTTAACCTAATTGTATCATAAGTTTCTGAATTCTGTACTAAATTCCCTCTGATTATCAAATCATTCATTGTTACTTCATTTCTTTGATGTTGGATACTTTCTAAGACCTGAAACCAAGCAAGGTAATTGTTTAAATACTTGGTCGCAACACCATTAAATCGTTGTATCCAACCTTTTAGTCTTCTATGATAATTATTCACGTTCTGGATGTGGTAAAGCCCCTTTGTACGAATTTTACCATCGGACTTGAATTGGTAAATATCCATTCCCTTTTCAGCAGCATATGTTTTAAATGCACGCCAAGAATCCGTGCATAGTATATTTTCATTTGAAAGCTTATGCCCGATGGCTTTATCTAACTGTACTTTCGTTAATCTACCCATACCTAATATCTGCGAAATAGTGGTCTTGTCACGGTCTCTTGCAACTAATACACACACTTGTTCATTACTTATGCCACGTTTCTTTGCTGAACCACCACGTTTGCGAGGTTTTCTACCTTTAATTTTTCTTTGTCCTTTTTCTGAGTACAAGAAATAGGTCTCGTCCATTTCAACGATACCTTCAAAATTTGGTATTTCCATTTGCTTTAACGATGATAATAGTTTGTGCCTCCAATAAAATAAAGTGACGTGAGTAATGTTGCCGATTAAGTTAGCAGACTTCCGAAGAGAATAACCTTCAATCATACACTCAATAAATTTAATCCACTGGTTAAGGTGACGAGTTCGATAGAGAACTGTATTTGTGAGGTCGGTAAATGTCTTTTTACAAGCCTTACAGCGATAGCGTTGCTTTTTAACTTCTTCACCATCAACGATTGTTGTATATTTACCGAAGCGAACAATATGTTCTGATGTACAATCAGGACATTCATACCCATTCTTATTCTTACGTTCAGATATTTCGTGAAGAACGGTTCCAGTCGAACTTGATGCTCTTAGTGCATCAATTAAATATTCACGCAATCTGTGCTTCTCTGCGGGATTTAGTTTTTGAATGGCTTTAAGGATTTCAGTCGCTCTCACAATCATCACCAACCCTAATGTAGTTAGTTCAATTATAGAACATTCGTTCTTTAAAATCAATTATCAACAACTAACTTTAACAGAGCCTTATTTAAAATGATATAAACAAATTTGTTTGAGTTTCTAAAAGATAGAGGAGTTAGTGGATGAAAAAAATAATCATCGAAGAAGTAACGGATAAAATATTGAAAGAAACTATTTCTAAAGAAGTCCTACTTGACTTACCTGAGTGGTTTGGCCTTCCAGAGAGTACCGAAGAATACATTCACCAAGTGAAAAAGCAGCCATTTTGGGTTGCTAAAAGTCAAAAGAAAATTTTGGGGTTTATCAGCATGAAGGCTACCAGTATTGATTGTGCAGAAATATTTTGTATGGGAGTAAAAAAAGACTTTCATGGAAAAGGGATTGGAAGCTTATTAATAGATGCGCTCGAAATATCTGCCATTCAGAAGCATAGCTATTTACAAGTTAAAACGGTGGATGAAGGTCATTATAAAGAATATGATAAAACAATTGCTTTTTACAAAAAAAGGGGATTCAAAAAATTAGAAGTCTTTCCAACATTATGGGATGAGTGGAATCCTTGTTTAGTAATGATTAAAAAAATATGTTAAAGAGTTTCTAGCTTTTTAGTTCTGCTTCTATATAATATATCTGGTATTCTATTGAGCAATACCTTAAACTATATAGGAAGCATTTTTCAATACATATATTAAGGGGTGGAACTTGTGCATACATCAAGTTCAAACATAAAGTTATTTAAAAGGTTACTGGTTCGGCTTATTTTGACAATTCTTTTAATTTTAGCTGTTTTTTATTTATTACCTAAAGTTATTCATCTTTTATTTCCGATTTTATTAGCTTATCTAGTTGCTGCTATGGTAAATCCGTTAGTCAATAAAATTAATCATTGGCTGAGTAAAACGAAATTTAATTATTCTTTTTCAAGAAATATTATTACGTTACTTTTAACGCTTATTATATTAATTATTATCTCATTAGTTATTTATTTAGTTACTGCAAAAATTATACAAGAAATTATTGGATTAGCACTAAATATTCAAGACAATTGGTCAAATATTGTATCTGCCTTTGAAAAATTAGAAAGTTGGATAGGTAAACAAGTCGTTATTTTACCAGGACCAGCAGTAGAACTACTAGAGAATTTTACAGAAAGTATTTTAAATTTCATACAAAATTTTAGTAGTAATTTACTTACCCATACTGTTTCATCTACAGGCTGGATTATTTCTAGAACAGGAACCTTTTCATTAAATTTCATTACCTTTTTCTTAGCTTTATATTTTTTAATGTCAGATTTTAATATGATTAGGGGATTTGTTATTCAACGAATAGATCGGCAATTATTAAATTCTTTAAGCCTTTTGAAAAACTCCGCTTTAAAAGGCGTGATTGGCTACATTAAGACGCAATTTATCCTTGCTGGAATTGCCTTTGTTTTTATGTTTTTAGCTTTTACTATTTATCAACATCCGTATAGTTTTATAATTGCTTTAGCTCTGGCAATTGTGGACATTATTCCATTGCTTGGTACTATTGCTGTTTTAGTTCCATGGGGAGCAATTGAGTTGATTGGTGGGGATACAACAAAAGGTGTTTTCCTTATTTTACTAGGAGTAATATTCTTTGTGTTCAGAAGATTAACAGAACCTAAAGTCATGGGGAAACAAACAGGATTGCTTCCGTTACTGGCTCTGATTGGTATCTATGCCGGGATTCAATTTTCGGGACTTTGGGGAGCTTTATTAGGTCCTTTAGTGATGATTTTAGCGATTAGCGTATTTAATTCAGGAATATTAGATAATACAATTGCTGATTTAAAAGAAGTTTATCATAAAACGGCTTGGCTTTTAGCCAGGAATTAAATAAGCACAAAAAAGGCTGGAAAAACTCCAGCCTTTTTTTATTCAAATTAATCATCAAAATATTCTTTGTTTTTTAAGAATAAATACATCATAATTCCTGCAAGGAGGGTCACGCCTATCATGATTAAAGTACCGTATTCACTTTGCTCGAACGGCAAACCACCCGTATTCATTCCCCATAAATCACCAATAAGGCTAGATGAAGCTATTATAAGCGATAACGAACTTAGGAATTTCATCAGCTTGTTCAAATTATTACTCATAATATCTGAAAATAAGCTACTAACCGAATCCAATAAATCACGATAAACATTAATTAATTTTTTAACTTGACGATTATACCATTTAACATCATGAACAAGATGAGGATTGTTTAGCTTTTCAATAAACTCTTCATGATCTAATAATTTAGTAACCGCTTCTTCTTGCGTCTCAATGGTATGTTGCAACATGACTAGATTACGCTCCGTATCCGAGACCTCTATTAGAATTTGCCGACTGGTTGAACGAATGGCTTGTTTATTTAGTTCGTCAATAACTTCTTTTTGTTTTTCTAATTCTTCAGTAAATCGTCTATAAGAAAGAAGAACGGCATTCAATAAAATACTTTGTACAGAATTTATTTTAATCCCTTTTTCTTCTAGGAGTTCTTGATCTAAAGTGGAAGATTTATCATTCATAAACCAAAACAACTTTTCTTGCTTCAAAATAAATGTGTGGGGTTCAAATCTTTTTTCAACTTGCGAATCTTCTGAGGTATCAAAAACATTTGAAAAGACAAAGAATAAGGTATGATTAATCTCTTCCTTGTGAAAGATTTCAATTCTAGGAGCAATATGAGGCATATCATCAAAATCAAAGAGGTCTTCTGGAAAATTATGATACCTTATGAATTGTTTTCTTTCTTTTTCGCTTGGATTGAGGTATATTTGTAAAACATCATGGTCTGATGTAGATTCCTGTAATCCATTACTAGAAATATGATATGTTTTTTTTCATGGCATAACTCCTGTTCCATTTTCTTAATCATAATTCTCAAGAATTGAATAGTCAACGATAACGAAATAAACAAATGTTATAATTTTAATCCTCTTATTCTACAGTTTTTTGATAAAAATTTGATATAATTAATTTATACTAAAAATATTGGTAATAAGAGAGGAACAAAGTATGGATATTAGAAAGAACTGGGGAAGACTATTAAGCTTATTGATGATCATAGTATTGGTATACTGGGCAGTAAATAATATGTTAGTTCTACAAAATTTTTTAAATGCAATAATATCAGCTTTTCAGCCTTTTATCTTTGGAGCTTCATTTGCATTTATACTCAATTTACCCGTTAAAAGAATTGAAAGCTGGGTGATGAAATGGCAAAAAGAGTATAAAAAATGGTTTCGTCCATTAGCTATTGTCGTCTCATTTATGTTTGTTATTCTTATCTTATTTTTCTTAGTTTTTTTAGTTATTCCTGATTTAGAACGAACTGTTACTTCTTTTATTGAAGTAGTCCCGAATCAAATTGCTCGTATCATTCATTGGTTCGACCGCTTTGTTGATAATAATCCTAAAATTATTCAATTTATTCAAAATCTAGAGATTGATTTAAATTCTATTCAGCAAGATTTAATTGATTATGCCCAAGCTTTTGCAACAAATACATTGGGGAATATTGTAAGTTTTATAACAGGAGCGGTTAGTAGTGTAGTTACAATGTTTATAGCTATTGTGTTTGCATTTTTTCTACTTACAAATAAAGAAAAAATTATTCGACAATTTAAAAAAATCATTTATAGTGTTTGGTCATTAAAATGGGCAAATTATTTTATTAATGTTGGCCAAAAAGCCAATGAAATTTTTTCGAATTTTGTTGGGGGAGCAATTATTGAGGCTTTTATTCTTGGAATGCTAGTTTATCTAGGGATGCTTCTTTTTAATTTCCCTTTCAAATTATCAATATCAGTTATTACAGGTGCCCTAGCATTGATTCCAATCTATGGAGCAATAATAGGAGGCATTATTGGTTTCACTTTAATATCTGTTGTTCATTTTAAACAAGCGGTTTGGTTTATTATTTTTATTGTTATTATTCAACAAATTGAAGGAAATATTATTTACCCAAGAGTTGTTGGGAATAAAGTTGGCTTACCAGGTATTTGGGTAATGGTTAGCGTAACAGTTGGAGGTTCTTTTTTTGGGCTTATTGGGATGTTAGTAAGTGTGCCTTTAGTTTCTGTTGTGTACTCACTCATATCTGCAACAGTAAACTATCGCTTGGAAGCAGCGGGGCTTAACATTAATACTGATTCAAAAAATCTTTAAAAATCAAAAGATAAAACACTTACTTCTTCAAAAGGAATATGGAGTACTTTATTCCTCTTATTATTGTTTTTTTAAAACCTGTGAATTATTATGTTTATTAGAAGTTTATTGAGGAGTTGGCATCATTGAGTAAAAAAAAGAAAATCCAAATTAAAGATTTAGTTACGATAGGTGTTTATACGGCTTTATATTTTATTATGGTTGCGATTTCTGCTTTGCTTGTCATTTTCATTATTCCAGGATATTCCTATGTTTTTATCCCTGTTATTTCCGCATTATTGTCAGGCACTATTTTTATGCTAATGGTTGCGAAGGTTCCACGATTTGGGGCGATTACAATCATGGGCTCTATTATGGGCATCTTCTTTTTTATCATGGGCCGTTTTCCGGGCGCTTTATTCATTTGTATAGTGATTGCTTTTATTGCGGATGGTATAGCCTACTTGATGCGTTATAAAAATAAAAAGGGACTTTTATTAAGTTATTTAATTTTTTCATTTAGTACAATTGGTCCTGTTATTCCAATGTTTATCTTTCCAACTGTTTATATCAATCAACTAATAGAAGTGGGGCATGATGCCACTTATATTGAAGGAGTTTTCAATAATATTTCACAAAATACCTTAAGCGTATTAATTGGTGGCATCATAGTAGCAGCAATTGTTGGTGGATTATTTGGACAAAAAATGATGAATAAACACTTTGAAAAAGCGGGTATTGTCTAATGAAAAGAGTGTTAGATCCTCGAGTTAAGTTATTATTATTAATTTTGGCAGCTGTCTATATTAGTATACAATTAAGCTTTCCAATAGAATTGATTTTAGTTTTTATTTATATTGGACCTTACTTTTTAGCGGGACTCTATTCCTTAGCTATAATGTTTTTACTTATCTATTTTTCACAGTTACTTCTTTCTCAATTCCTGGTTTCCCATATGAACCATGCTTTTGTTACTTATATTCTCTCGTTCTTAGTGTTTGGCCTGCGTTCGTTACTGCCAAGTATGATAGCAGGGACATATTCAATAAAAACAACAACAGTTAGTGAGTGGATTGCTGCGTTTAAAAAATTGTATTTTCCTAATTGGTTACTAATTCCTTTAGCGGTTATCGCTAGATTTTTCCCTACTATTCGAGAAGACTATCAGCGTATTCGTCAAGCGATGGCTTTTAGAGGAGTAGGAACTAATTTATGGGATTTAGTTAAACATCCTATTCAAACCCTAGAATATCTATTAATTCCTTTATTAATGAATGCTACTCAAGTCGCTGAAGACTTAACCATCTCATCTTTAACAAAAGGACTTAGTTTATCCGGAAAACATACATCCATTGTGCCATTAAAATTGACTTTATATGACTGGTTATATGTTGTACTTGCTTTCATACCACTAGTATTACATTTAGGAGGAGTTTATTTGTGAAATCTATAATCAAAAGTGAACAAGTTTCCTTTCAATATTTACATAGCAAAGCTCCTTTTTTAAAAGATATTAATTTTGAAGTGTATCCAGGAGAATGTGTTCTCATTTGTGGAGCTAGCGGAAGTGGGAAGACTTCTTTTTCTAGGTTATTAAACGGTATTAGCCCTAATTATATAGAAGGTAATCTAAGTGGGAATATGCACACGGCAAATTTAAATGCGGGAGAGGCAGATATTGAAGAGTATCTGCCAATCGTAGGGAGTGTGTTTCAAAACCCTAAGACACAGCATTTTACTGTAGATACGACCAGTGAATTAGCTTTTCCTTTAGAAAATATTGGGATGGAGCTCGATGATATTCGCCAACAAATTCAAAACAAGGCTGTTTCTTTTCAGATTTCGCATTTATTAGAACGAAATATATTTAAGCTGTCGGGTGGTGAGAAACAACAGATTGCATTTGTCTCAGCAAACATGTTGGAACCTAGTATTTTAGTTCTTGATGAAGTGACAAGCAATCTTGATCAGGAAGCAATTAACAGAATTTCTAAAATGGTAAAAAATTTAAAAAAGAAAAATATAACAATAATTCTTTTTGAACATCGTCTTTCGTGGGCAAAAGATTTTGTCGATCGTTATATTTTGTTTGAAGAAGGAAAAATTAAGAATGAGTGGTCTGCTTCAGAGTTCAATAAAATAACGAATGATGAACTGCATTACTTAGGTCTTCGCTCAATGAATTTATCGCCATATCGAGAAGATATTCAAGAAAAAACGAATCTCTTAACAAGCAGAGAAAAGGGCATGTTGCAAACAAAAGATTTAGAAATTGGATACCCAAGTCATAAAGTTTTATCAAGAGTAAACTTAAACTTCCAGTCAAATAAAATTATTGGTTTAATGGGTGAAAATGGAACGGGCAAGTCTACCTTAGCAAATACATTAACTGGTTTACAGGCACCTATCTCCGGAGAAATCTTGTGGCAAGGAAAGAAAATGTCTCCTAAACAATTAATTAAAAAAAGTTTTTTAGTCATGCAGGATATGAACTATCAATTATTTAGCGATTCAGTTGAAAATGAAATTCTCTTAGGTTCTAAACATCCAGAATATTTAGAGGAAGTAATTGAAACTTTAAATTTATCTCCTTATAGAAAAAGACATCCAATGAGCTTATCTGAAGGACAAAAGCAAAGAGTTGCCATAGCCTCAGCCATTCTTTCGGGCAAAGAACTCATCATTTTTGATGAACCTACTAGTGGACTGGATTATTTGCATATGGAACGATTTGGACAGTTGTTAGAAAGATTAAAAACAACAAAGCGAGTAATCGTTATTATTACACATGACGAAGAACTTGCTGCAAAATGGTGCGATTCGATTATTCATTTAAAAAAATAGAGTGAAATTAATCATTCAAAGAAACTACGAGGAGATGATGTTTTTTTAAAAGATGAAGAAAAAGGTTAATTTTTTATGTTACTACATTCACAATCTTTTATATAATCAAACCTTACTATTTCATGTATAGATTAATAGATGTTCACAAACATTGTTGTTATCTATTTCAATTATCAAAATGAATACGTTTTCAGTTTGTTAAAAGTTTCACAAATGACTTTACTTTTTATTTTTTCCTGTTTATAATGGGTTTGAATTAATCAACACGATTATTAAAGGAGATGGAAAAAATGGTTGAAAAAGTAAAAGAGCCAAAAATTTCTGTAGTAGATAATATTGATGAATTAGTCCAAAAAGGAACCAAAGCCCTTGAAAGGTTTAGAGAATATAATCAAGAAGAAGTAGATTTTATCGTAGCGAAAGCTTCAGTAGCTGCTTTAGAACAGCACGGAAAGCTAGCTAAATTGGCCATTGATGAAACAAAACGTGGAGTTTTTGAAGATAAAGCTACAAAAAACTTATTTGCTTGTGAACATGTTATTAATAATATGCGACATTTAAAAACGGTAGGAGTCATCGATGAAGATGAAGTAAATGGTATTACGACAATTGCTGATCCATTAGGGGTTATTTGTGGGATAACTCCAACAACAAATCCTACATCAACAACTATTTTCAAAGCTCTCATTTCTTTGAAAACACGGAATCCTATTATCTTTTCTTTTCATCCATCAGCCATTAACTGTTCGATAGCTGCAGCAGAAGTTGTATATGAAGCAGCCATTAAGGCGGGAGCCCCTAAAGATTGTATTCAATGGATTGAAAAACCTTCAATAGAAGCAACCAATGCTTTGATGAATCATGAAGATATTGCAACGATTCTTGCAACAGGTGGAAATGCGATGGTGAAATCCGCTTATTCTTGCGGGAAACCTGCTCTTGGAGTTGGTGCAGGAAACGTTCCAGCTTATGTTGAAAAGTCTTGTGATATTAAACAAGCTGCACATGATATTGTAATGAGTAAATCTTTCGATAATGGAATGGTTTGTGCTTCTGAATCTGGAGCAATTATTGATAAAGAAATTTATAAAGACTTTATTAATGAAATCAAAACTTATCACACATATATTGTAAGTGCTGAAGAAAAAAAACTTCTTGAAAAATATGTTTTCGGAGTAACGGCAAATAGTACTGAAGCTAAAAAAGCGAAGTTAAATCCTGATGTTGTTGGTATGGACGCAATAGATATTGCAAAGAATGCAGGCTTTAAAGTTCCAGAAGGTACAAGTATTTTAGGCGTAGAAATCAAAGAAATTGGGGAACGAGAACCTATGTCTCGTGAAAAATTATCTCCGATTCTGGGTCTATACAAAGCAAAATCGCAAAAAGACGGAATTGAAAATGCAAAGAAAATGGTTGAATTTCACGGTTTAGGGCATTCTGCATCTATTCATACTGCAGATGAAGCCTTATCTAAAAAATATGGTGAAGAAGTAAAAGCTATTCGTGTAATATGGAATTCTCCTTCTACTTTTGGAGGAATTGGAGACGTTTATAATGCCTTTGAGCCTTCTTTAACTTTAGGGTGTGGTTCATATGGAAGTAATTCGGTGGGTGGTAATGTCAATGCCAACCATCTTCTCAATATTAAAAAAGTAGGGAGACGTAGAAATAACATGCAATGGTTTAGAGTGCCTTCTCGAATTTATTTCGAACGTGATTCAATTCAATATTTACAAAAAATGCGTAATGTTGAAAAGGTAATGATTGTTACTGATAATGCAATGGTTGAATTAGGATTTGTAGACCGTATTATTGAACAATTACATTCCCGAAGAAATAAAGTTATTTACCATATCTTTAATGATGTTGAACCTGATCCGGATATTAAAACTGTTCGTAAAGGTGCGGAAGCTATGCACGAATTCCAGCCAGATACTATTATTGCGTTAGGTGGAGGTTCTCCAATTGATGCAGCTAAAGCAATGTGGTTATTTTATGAACAACCACAAATCGATTTTAACGATTTAGTGCAGAAATTTATGGACATCCGAAAACGCGCTTTCCGTTTCCCATTATTAGGCGAAAAAGCTAAATTTGTAGGTATTCCTACAACTTCTGGTACAGGTTCAGAAGTGACACCATTTGCTGTAATTTCTGATAGAGAAAACAATATGAAATATCCTTTAACAGATTACGCATTAACCCCAACAATTGCAATTGTCGATCCTTCATTTGTTATGACAGTTCCAGCAAACGTAGCAGCTGATACTGGTATGGACGTTTTAACTCATGCGATGGAAGCTTACGTCAGTACAATGGGGAATGACTATACGGATGGATTAGCGTTGCAAGCAATAAAACTTGTATTTGAAAATCTAGAACAATCGGTTAAAGTAGGAGATTTTGAATCCCGAGAGAAAATGCATAATGCTTCAACAATTGCAGGAATGGCTTTTGCAAGTGCCTTCTTAGGAATCTCTCACTCCATGGCACATAAACTTGGTGGAGTTTTCCATACTGTTCATGGCGCAACAAATGCTGCTCTCTTACCTTATGTTATACGCTATAATGGAACTCGTCCTTCTAAGACATCTAATTGGCCTAAATATAATACTTATCGAGCAGATGTTCATTATCAAGAAATTGCAAAAGTATTAGGATTACCTTGCGAAACACCTGAAGAAGGAGTCGCTTCGTTAGCTCAAGCTGTTTATGATTTAGGTAAAAAGGTCGGTGTTCAAATGAGTTTTAAAGAACAGGGCTTAGATAAAGAAGAGTATATGTCAAAAATTTCAGACATCGCTTATCTAGCTTACGAAGACCAATGTACACCATGTAACCCACGCTTAGCTTTAGTGAGTGATATGGAAGAGATTTTAGCAGATGCTTACTACGGCTATGAAAAACAACCGGGAAGAATTAAATAATTAATTCTTTAAGCGATAGAGAGATAGAGAATGGATAGAGAATGTACTCTTATCTATTCTCTATTTTTATTACAAGATAAATAAATAGATTCTTGAAATAATAAAGAGTGTATGATAAATTATCTGTAGATAAAAAAGGAGAGGTATACAGATGGTGGCTTCAATGAGATTACGTTAAGAATGGCAATAAGAAGCAGTTCAATCTTATCTATTAGATTGGCTTATTTGTCATGCTTAAAAAAAATCTTTATTGGATGGCACATCTAATAACAGTTTTTCTTCCAAGATAAATTCGGGAGAAAATTGTTTATTTATGTATCCAGAATATGATTATTTTTGCAGCTTAAAGCCGATAATACTTTGATCTGCATTTTTTATTGCCTAAATTAGATGGTTATGAAGGAATAAAAAATGCAGGAGTGATTAAAAAATGGAAAATCTTGTCCTTGAACTAAATCATGTGGAGAAAAGTTTTATGAGTAAAAATGTATTAACAATTGAAAATTTAAAAGTTTATGAAAATGAAAAAATAGGTATTGTTGGAGGAAACGGAGAAGGGAAATCAACGCTTCTTAACTTAATCGCTAAAAAAATGAAACCGGATATCGGAAATATCCATCGCTTAATTGAATTTGAGTATTATGAACAAATTAAAGAAAATATTAATCCGGATTATACAAAAATTGACCCGGAACATTTATCTCGTTTAGATGTTCCGAGTCATGAAGTCGCACATTTGAGTGGTGGTGAAAAGACACGTTTACGGCTTGCTGAATATTTTTCAACTTATAATTTAGGTTTATTAATGGATGAGCCTACTACACATTTAGACATTGAAGGAATACAATTTTTAATTGATGAATTGAAATATTATTATGGAACTTTACTTGTTGTAAGTCATAATCGTTATTTTCTAGATGAAATTGTTGATATTATTTGGGAGGTGGATAATGGGAAAATTACGGTATATCCAGGAAACTATTCTATATACCAAGAATTAAAACAACAAGAATTGATTGAACAACAGAATGCTTATGAGAAATTTATAAAGGAAAAGAGTCGTTTAGAACAAGCAGCAAAAGAAAAACAAGCACGTGCAGAAAAATTATCAAATGTAAGTGAAAAACAGAAAAATAGATTCGTAAAACCAGATCGCTTATCTTCTTCAAAACAAAAAGATACTGTTCAAAAAGCTGCTCATAGATCTGCTAAAGCTATTGAGAAACGAGTTGAGCAATTAGAAACTGTAGGAAAAGTGGAAACAGACCATTTGATTCAATTCCCTGAACCGGAAAATTTGGAGATGCATAATGATTTTCCAATTATGGGTCAAAAAATTTCGATTCAAAAAGGAAAAAAATATCTATTTGATGAGGCAAATTTTCAATTGCCGATAGGGAAACGAATTGCCATTGTGGGACCCAATGGATCTGGAAAATCTACTTTATTAAATCATATTATTACAAATAGTGAAGGAATTACTCTATCAAATAAAATTGTCTTTTCTGTTTATAAACAGATGGCTTACCAATTAACTGAAGATAAAACGATATTGGAATTTTTGAAACAGGACTCTCACATGAAAGAGCCTATTATTCGAAGTATATTAAATAATCTTGGTTTTGAGCAAGTCGAAATTGTTAAGAAAATTGTTTCTGATTTAAGTGGAGGAGAAGCTACAAGATTAGCTATTGCAAAATTATTTACAGATCCCAGTAATGTTTTAATATTAGATGAACCGACGAATTTTATTGATGTGCAGACAATTGAAGCTTTGGAAGTATTGATGAAAAGCTATAGGGGAACTATTCTATTTACATCGCATGATAAATACTTTGTGGAAAATGTTGCGGATCAAATCTGGCGTATAGAAAGTCGGAAATTAAAGTTAATAGAATATTAATATAAGTTTAGATATTTATCAGAGCCCGTTTGTTTTAATAGAGAAATGGGCTTTATGCTATCCACTATATATTTTTTTAAGTTTGACAAAAACGTTTTCACGTGGTAATTTAGATTAAATAAATATAGAAAAGAGGGCAAAATTAAAACGATGCGCAACTAAACCTGTTTTTCCAAGAAATAGATGAGATAAATATTTTGACTACGGAAATCGTATGTCTTATTTTAATACGTCTATTTGTCGAATTGGAATAATGGGAGTAGGGGCTTAGTCTGTATTTTTATTTATATAGAACTATTTTAATTGCCAATACTTTATATGCTCCCATTTTATGTGTACGGGGGCTATTTTTATGCTTCCGATTTTTAGGAGGAAATGCAATGAATGCTATTAATATTCAACATCTTAAAGTTTCTATTGGTATTAGAGATTTGCTTGACTTAAAAGATTTAAGAGTAGATAGTAATCAAAAAATTGGGTTAATTGGAAAGAATGGAAGTGGAAAAACTACGTTATTTAAAGCTTTGCTAGGTGAAGTAGAGACAGATATTAGTCGTTTTTCAGTTAGTGGAACAATAGGTATGCTTCCACAGTTGAAACAAACCAATACTTATAAAAGTGGTGGTGAAGTTTCTCAAGACTATTTTGTTCGTATTTTGACTCAATCGCCCAATATTTTGTTAGCGGATGAACCGACGACAAATTTAGATACCTCACATGTCGAATGGGTAGAGAAGAAGCTTCAGGATTTTCAAGGGATGCTTCTTTTGATATCTCATGATCGAACACTATTAGATAATGTTTGTGAGACCATTTGGGAATTAGAAGAGGGACAAATTACAGAATATCCGGGTAATTACTCAAATTATCTTGAACAAAAAGAAAATGAAAAGAAGTACCAACAAAAAGAATATGAAAAGTTTAAGCAAAAAGAGCAACAGTTAGAAGAAGCGATTATACAAAAAGATAGACAAGCTGAAAGAGCCACTAAAGCGCCTAAGAATTTATCTTCCTCTGAGGCACGTATAAAAGGTGCAAAGCCTTATTTTGCAAAATTACAAAAAGGATTACATCAAAACCGGAAAGCTCTGCAAACACGCTTAGAAAAACTTGAAGAAGTTGAAAGACCTAAAGAAGAAATGTCACTCAAAATGACTCTACCTAATGTACAAGCTTTTAAAAATAAAATAATCTTACGTGCTGAAAAAGTAGTTGGACAAGTTGAAAACAAAAAACTTTGGCAGCCTGCAACATTTTTTGTAAAAGGTGGAGATAAAGTAGGCATTATTGGACCGAATGGTAGTGGGAAAACAACATTTTTAAAAAAGATCATTGAAAAATCAGACAAGAATCTATACCTTTCTCCTGCAGTTAAAATTGGTTATTTTGCTCAAGATATGGATGTATTGGATTCCACAAAAACAATTCTTGAAAATGTAAAAGAAAGCTCTAAACAAAATGAAACACTTATTCGGACTGTACTTGCTCGATTAGGCTTTCCTAATGAAGATGTATATAAAAAGGTTAACGTATTAAGTGGCGGAGAAAAAGTTAAGGCTTCGCTAGCTAAAATTTTCGTAAGTGATTGTAATACTTTAATCTTGGATGAACCTACAAATTTTTTAGATATTTATGCTCTTGATGCTTTAGAGGAATTACTCAAGGAATATGAAGGAACGATTTTATTTGTCTCGCATGATCGTCAGTTCATATCTAATATTGCAACTCAGCTTTTAATTTTTGAAGAAAACCAATTAATATTTTTCGAAGGTGATTACGAAGAATATCATAACTGGGATCATCAAAAAGAACGAGATCTAGTAGCTGAACAATTAACAAAAATAGAACTGGCTATCACTACAGTGTTAAGTAAGCTAGGAGATTCAATGCTTACAGAAGACGAAAAGAATGTACTTGAGGAAGAATTTAAAAAATTAATAAAGAAGAAGACGATGCTTGAGGAAGAGGCGTGATTTATGATTCCTTAAAATACGAATCATCTATATAGATTCCTTATATTATGAATCAATTTACTTGATTCATAATATTGGATATCATATAATAACGTAGAGGTGATCAAAATGACTAAACAAGAATATATTGCAGTAATTGGAGATATCTATGATTCACGCTTATTAGAAAATCGAGAAGAAGTACAAAGGAAATTATTAGACGTATTAGAAACCATAAATAAAAAGTACCAAGAAGAATGGGTATCCAAATGCTCTATTTCAATGGGAGATAGTTTTCAAGGTTTATTAAAGATGTCATCTCCTTTTATGCAAATAATTTTTGATGTAGAACTTGAACTATTTCCGGTTGAATTCCGTTTTGGTATTGGGATTGGAGAAATTACAACGGCTATTGATCCCTTAAACTCTCAATTAAATGATGGTCCAGCCTATCATCATGCACGACAAGCCATTGAAATTATTGAAAAGAGTGAGCAGCAGTATGCCACTCGTAAAACAAATATATATTTATCGGATCAAAGGGAGCGTAAGGAAGTTGAACTGATTAATGCTATTTTTGCATTAAATACCGCGATTAAATCAAAATGGTCTAACCGACAGACAGAAATAATCAAAACTTATCTAAATAATCATGAAAATCAATATAAAACTGCTCATGTACTAGATATTGGTCAATCGAGTGTTAGTAAAGCTCTAAAGAGTACAGATTTTTTCGCTTTTAAATCATCGATGGAAGACCTACAAACTTATATAAATGAAATGGATGGTGAAAGGGAATGATGTATAAAGAAATTTTTCTTCTATTGTTTATTGGTCATTTCCTAGGAGATTATTATTTTCAGTCCGATAACTCTGTACAAAATCAAAACCAAAAAACTGTTCTTATGCATAGTTTGATTTATACCTTGTCCTTATTGATCTCTATTTTACCCATTATTAATGGCTGGCTATTTATAATAGTCCTAGTTATTTCTTTTACGCATTGGCTAATTGATTTTGTAAAATATCACTATAAAGCAACGCATGTATTATCTTATGGAAAATTAATTTCTATCTATTTATTCGATCAATTATTACACCTTATAATTATCTTACTTGGTGGAAGTTTCTTAATGCTTCATCAAATCGACGTACACTATTTCTATCGTTTACAAAATATTATTCTGCAACTTCAATTGAATTCAGAATTGATTTTATCTTGGATTCTAGTGTTGTTAGTAATTTATAAACCTTCTAGTATCAGTATTCGGATTATTTTAGATCATTTTGAGCCGATACATAAAAAAGAAGAGGATGAAGGAATTACAAATGCTGGAGCTTTGATAGGTATTTTTGAACGCCTGATTATTCTTTTGATGCTCTATGCAGGTCAGCTCACAGCGATTGGTTTTGTGCTTACTGCAAAGTCAGTGGCTAGATATAATAAAATTTCTGAAGATCCACAGTTTGCAGAATATTATTTATTGGGAACATTACTTAGTTCACTGCTTATTATGGTAAGTTATAATCTAATTTTTTAAAAAAATCATATTCTTAGTCATTAAAAAGGATTTAATGAATGAAAAATATTAGAATTTAAAGAAAAATCAATTTTTCAAGTGTTAAGTTTGTACTCTGAAATCTCTTTTACTTATACTATATGTATAATATAAAAAACAAATAAATAGAGGAGTGAGCTGGATGAAATTCTCATCATTTGTAAAAGGTATGCTAGTAGGTTTAGGAGTTGGTTACTTATTTGCTCCAAAAAGCGGAAAAGAAACAAGAAAAGACATCAGTGACAAATTAGATGACTTCAAAGAACAAGGAATGGATTATGCAGATACAGCAGTTGAAAAAGGGGCCGAAATTGCTGATACATCAAAACACGCGGCTCAAGATGTAAAATCAACCATGCAAGATGCTGCTGGAGACGTAAAAGAAACAGCGCAAGAATCAGCAGAAAAAGCAGGCGAAGAAGCAAAAGATGTTAAACATGAGGCTAAAAAAGCATCCGATGATATGAAATCTACAGTTAAAGATGCGGCGGATGATGTAAAAGATACTTCAGAAGACGCAGCTAAAGATGTAAAAGGAACTGCAGAAGATGCAGCAGACGATGTAAAAAAGAAAGATAATAAGTAATAAATAATACTAAAGCCAACCGGTAATAGGGTTGGCTTTTTACATTCCATTAATTAATAAAACAAATACTAATTTTCTAAAATTTCGTTCCACGTATCAAGATATTCTAAATAGATACCTTGAATTTCTTGAATCTCTAGATTTTCTAATGGATTATTGTTGTTAACAATGACAACAATTCCATCAACAGCGATTGGAGCTGTCTCAATGAGCTGAGCATCTTCGTCATCATCGGGCTCTCTTGAAGACATCCCAATATCGGCACTCCCATCAATAGCTGAAGTAATACCTGCACCAGAGCCAGGGGCAGTAATATCAATTGTGACATTGGGATTGAATTTTCTATAGGCTTCAGAGAATCGCTGGATAGTGGGTTCTACAGAAGTGGAACCTACAATACTAATTGATCCAGAAAGCTCAGAAGGCTCATATTCGGGAGCATGTGAATCAACAGGTACATAACCGTCTTTAACCACGAGTTTTTGAGCTTGAGCCGAGAACATGAAATGCCAAAAATCTTCTGCCACTTCACTTAATTCTTGTCCATAAGTGACATTGAAATTTCGAATAAGTTCGTAATCTCCTGTCTGTATATTCTCAATTGTTGGTTCAACGCCATCAACCGAAACAGCTTTTACAGAGGAATTTAATGAACCGAGTGAAATATAGCTGATTCCATGGGGATCACTTTCGACCGCTTGCATTGTAGCACTGGTACTATTTTGGACGGTCGCTTTAGGAGACAGAATATCATCCTCATTCTCATCCGTTAAATGAGTGACTGATGTAAAAGCAGAACGTGTTCCTGAACCTATTTCCCGAGTATATAAATGAATTTCCCGGTTAGATTCAAATTTTTGAGAGGTGAATTGGTTTATATTAAGAATAAAATACACTGCAAATCCAGCAATAAGAATTGCTCCCCAAAACCACCATTGTTTATAAAACTCTTTTTGTTTTTTATTATTCAAATGACATCTCCTCCTGATAATGCTTAATTAAAGGATAAATTTATAATAGGTATTTAAACATTTCGTTTCAAAAGAAATGAATGTTTTTTAACTCTTTGAATAATGAAGTTATTTGAATTATAGCATTTATAAAACAGGAAAGAAATATTCAGAAATTAGGGTACGGTATTTGGATGTATTTAATTATAATTTAGAATTAGAAACTGAAAAATTTATGTTACGATACAGTATAATTCTATACATAGAAAGATAGGTTGAATATAAAAATGAATAAGTTTTATAAACTAGCTATAGTGAGTTTTCTAGGATTTCAATTAGCGGGATGTACCAGTGAAAAAGAAGAAAGTATTAAGCAGCCTGTACAACCGGATGAAGAGTTTACAGAATTAAATGAAACAACAACCGAGGATTTGTCTGATGAAGAAAAGGTAAATGAAGAGGAAAATACTATAGATATCGATGAAAAAGAAAGCACAGGGACTGAACCATCTCTAAAAGAGACAGATTTTTTAGAAACATATTCTACTGAGGAAATTGAGTATGCTCGTATCTGGCTGCAATTCAGTCCTAATCCAGAGATTGAAGAGATTTATGTGGAAAAAAATTTCAGCCGGTACTCCTATTAATGCTCTAGATGAAGGAAGTTTAGATTATCCGGAAAATGTGATCCAATTATCTGGAAGTAGATTAGTGGATGGTATAGTCACTTATAGCAGTAACGGAGACGGAACTATTAATATATATACTGTTCCTACACGATGGGGAAATCCTGAAATATATACTAATGATTCTTCAATAATAGAAAAAGAGACTCGAAAAATTATTGAAAATATCAAAACAGAATATGTTGAACCTGGTGATGCCGAACAAGTTGCTTCTATAATCTCAAAACTACAATTGTAATTAAATAGATTTAATCAATTTTTGAGAAAAATCTATCCTATTAAATCCAAATTAAAATTTATAAATGTTTGACTATGATAAACATAATTGATAATTTGTTTATGGATAGCTATAATGGGTGATATTGTTTTACATATTTTTTATGCAGAGTAAGGAGAAAATATATTGAAGAAATATTTTACAAAGAAGAGAATAGGAATTATTTTTTCTATTTTATTTACTTTTATTGTCCTATTAACTATTTTTGTAGGGAATTATTTTGTTAGTTATGCCTTAGTACCTAATAGTGGTGGACAGGATCGTGAACCAGTAACGGATGTCTTACCTTCAGGAGTAGAAACAAAAGGAGAGAGCGCTGAACAAATTATAGTTGAAACCAAAAAAAGTGAAGATCAACTAGTTGATGAATGGCTAGTGGATACAGAAGATTTAAAAGAAGAAATTGAAATCACAAGCTATGATGATCTAACCCTACGTGGTCATATATTTTACCAAGAAGAACCTTCTGATGACTGGGTTGTTGTGGTTCATGGATATCAGGTTTCTGAAGAAAATATGTACCCTGTCGCTCATCATTATTATGAACAAGGATACAATGTACTCAGCTATGATCAACGAAGCATGGGGCAAAGCGAAGGTGAATATTTAACTATGGGGATTAAAGAGAAATATGATTTAGTTAGCTGGTTAGGTGAACTAATAAAACGCCATCCAAAGGCTAAAATTGTTACCCATGGACAATCTATGGGTTCGGGGACAGTTTTAATGGCTTCAGGTCTTGAAAATTTTCCAGAAGAAGTTGTTGCTGTTATTTCAGATTCTGGATACACAAGTGTTTGGGATGTATTCGAAAGTGAGTTATATCAACGCTTCGAACTTCCCGCATTTCCCGCTTTATATATGGCAGGTGCAGTAGCTGTTCCTCGGGCAGATATAAATTTATTCAACGACGGAATTACAACAGACTGGGTAGCAAAATCAAAAACTCCTACATTATTTATTCATGGGACCGCAGATGACTTTGTACCTTCTCCAATGGTCTATGAATTGTATGATGCCCATCCAACAAGTGAGAAAGAAACATTTATTGTTGAAGGTGCAGGGCATACGGAATCAAAATTTTTAGAACCTGAACTTTATTATCAAACTGTTTTTTCTTTCATTGATTACTATAAATAAAAATGACTAAAAAGGCCGAGTAAAAAAGTCCTTTTTTTATAGAAATTTCGTTGAATCTTTTTTTGACTTTGCTCACGAAACAAGATACCATATATAGTACTGTAAAAACAGTCCCATACATATATTTATGAAGAATATAGTAAGATTGAATACAGTTTTTGGTGGAAAAGGAGGAATTTTATGGGATTTATGTGGCAATACCTGAAAAAGCAACATGGGTATGTATTCATCAGTTTAATAGGAACCATTGGAAAAGTAGCAGCAATGATAGGACTACCTACTTTACTAGGAGCAATGATCGATACTGCTCTAATATCAGGTGATTTTGATAAAGCAATAACTATTGGTTGGTGGATGGTAGGTTTAGGAATTATTGGCTTTGTAGGTCGAACAGTAAACACATATGGAAGTTCACTAGCAACAGCAAGAATGACCGAAGAAATGCGTAATGAAGTTTATGAAAAAATGACAAATTTTTCGCATGACCAATATAAAGAGATGGGGGTAGCGTCGCTAACGACACGTATTTCTACCGATGCTTTTGTTTTGATGCAATTTGCGGATCAAATTTTACGCATGGGGATAATGGCTCCATTGATGACAATTACAACTATAATAATGATGTTAAAAATCAGTTCAAATTTAATGATTATTTTAATTCCGGCATTATTTATAATGGTCGGTATTATTTATTTTATAGCTAAATTTGTACGTCCGTTATCTGAAAAACAACAAAAGAACCTAGATCGCATTAATGGGATTTTTAGAGAAAATATTAATGGTTCTCGAGTGATTCGCTCTTTCACTCAGGAAGAAAATCGCTTTAATCGTTTTAAAGATGTAAATAATTTATATAAAAATAATAGTTTGAAGTTATTTAGAACATTAGGCATTACAGATCCAGCTTTTAGTTTTGTAATTATAAGCATGATTATTATTATTATGCTTTTTGGTTCTCGACAAATTGAATTAGGCAATATGCAAATTGGGATTTTGACTGCTTTTATTGAGTATAGTTTCCAAGCATTGTTTTCTTTACTAATACTTGCTCAATTATTTATTATGTATCCTCGTGCTTCAGTAAGTGCTAGTCGTCTCAAAGAAATTATGGATACAGATCCATCCATTCATTTGAATAAAGATGGTGTCACCGAGACAGAAACTAGAGGAGAAGTTGAATTTCAAAATGTTTATTTCCAATATCCTGATGCAGATGAACCTGTTTTAAAAGACATTTCTTTTAAAGCTCATAAGGGGCAGACAGTCGCTTTTATCGGTTCTACAGGGAGTGGAAAGTCAACGATTATTCAATTAATTCCACGACTGTATGATGTGACTAAAGGGAAAATTTTAGTCGATGGAGTAGATGTTAGAGAGTATAACTTAGAGGCTTTAAGAGATAAGATTGGTTATACTCCACAAAAATCTTTACTTTTTAGTGGAACAATTGCTGATAACTTAAAATTTGGTAAAGAAGAGGCTGAACAACCAGATTTTGATCATGCAACGTCTATTTCTCAAGCTTATGATTTTATTCAAAGACTTGAAAAGAAATACAGTTCGGATCTTGTAGAAGGCGGAACAAACTTTTCTGGTGGTCAACGTCAACGCTTAGCCATTGCGCGAGCTATTATTGATAAGCCTGAAATTTATATATTTGATGATAGTTTTTCTGCTCTGGATTTTAAAACAGATGCGAAGGTAAGAAACCTACTTTCTGAAGAGACTACAGATGCATTAACATTTATCGTAGCTCAACGTGTTTCTTCAATAACAAATGCTGATCAAATCATTGTACTTAATGAAGGTGAGATCGTAGATATAGGAACACATCAAGAATTACTACAAAATAGTGACCTCTATCTAGAAATTGCTCGTACACAGCTAAGCGAGGAGGAATTATACGGATGAAAGATATAATTGAGTTACGACGAGTATGGCCTTATATTAAAAAATATAAAGGACAGTTTTTTATTGGGATTATAATGATCTTAGTGGTTGTTGTTACAGCAGGATTAGAGCCTTTTATCTTAGGACTAGCGATCACTGAAATTGGTGAGAATGTTATTGATCTTGCTCAAGGAGTACCTGGAGCAAGCATGAATTATTCGTATATACTCCAGATTATGATTATTTACGGTTTACGTGGAGCATTAAATATGATTGGACGTTATTTCTCTACATTCTTTATATCTGGTGTCGTTCAAAAATCTATGTTTGATTTAAGAAATGATATTAGTAATAAAATGAATCGTTTACCAGTTTCTTATTTTGATGATCATAAATTAGGAGACATACTAAGCCGAGTAACAAGCGATGTTGAGTCTGTATCAAACTTTTTAACGCAGACTTTCTCTCCTACAATTATGGGAATTTTACAAATTATTTTTTCTATCGTTATGATTATTGCGATTCGACCACAGGTTTTAATTACTATATTTATTATGATGTTTTTAGCCCTTGTTCTTTCACGTTTACTTGTTCAGTGGGGACAACCCATTTGGAAAGAGCAAACAAAAGCTTTAGGTAGTTTATTTGCTTTAACTCAAGAACATTTAAGTGGCTTTACAGAAATGAAAGTTTATAACCAAGAAGAAGAATCTTTAAATCAATTTAAAGACATGAATGCTAGATTAGCACGAGCTGGAGCGACAGCGAGTTTCCGTTCAGGGTTAGTTACGCCGGTCACTCGTTTTACTGCAGATATGGCCTATGTCGTTGTAGCATTAACCTCCGGAAGTCAAGTGATTAAAGGAACGGTTACCTTAGGAAATTTACAAGCTTTAGTTCAATATGTAAGCCAAATCAACCAAGCCATTAATCAAATGACCGAGATGAGTGGAGCTATGCAGAATGCTGGAGCTGCAAGTGCTCGAGTTTTTGAACTTTTAGATCAAGAAGAAGAAGATTTTTCAAACGAAACCCAACAATTGCCTGAAAAAGTTAAAGGCGAAGTTGTTTTTGATCATGTTCAGTTTGGTTATTCCTCTGATAATATTTTAATGAACGACATTAACTTTACAGTAAAGCCAGGGGATACCGTAGCTATTGTAGGTCCAACCGGTGCAGGAAAAACGACACTGATTAATTTAATTTTAAGATTTTATGAGATTCTGGGTGGAGCTATTTATATAGACAATGTGGATATTTCTGAAGTTTCTCGTCAGAATCTTCGCGACCACATCGGTCTTGTATTACAAGATGCTTGGTTATTTGAAGATACTATAGCTGAAAACATTCGCTTTGGAGATAAAAATGCGACAGAAGAAGAAATTATAAAATCTGCGAATATCGCAAACGTAAATCATTTTATACGAACTCTTCCTGATGGCTATGATGAAGTCATTGATCCAGATGGTGATGGAATTTCACAGGGACAAAAGCAATTGATAACCATAGCACGGGCGATTATTAGTGACCCGGATATTTTAATTTTAGATGAAGCAACGAGTTCTGTTGATACAAGACTAGAACAATTAATTCAAAGTGCGATGGATAAAGTTATGGAGGGACGAACAAGTTTTGTAATTGCTCACCGTCTATCTACCATTCGAAATGCCGATTTAATTTTAGTGATGGATCAAGGAACTATTATTGAAACAGGGAATCATGATGAATTAATCGAGCAAAATGGTTTCTATGCTGATTTATATCAATCGCAGTTTGCTGAAGAATAGATTATTTCATTTTTTTATATAGATTATAAAGCATTGTTCGTTAAATCGAATAGTGCTTTATTTTTTTATTAAAAAACAGTTAAAAGACTTGCATATTTATGTGTAATCGATTAGAATAACTTCAACAACTTTTTAGGAGGCCAAAAATAATGCAAACAGATTTCAAACTAAAAGATAAAAAGCGTCTATTTTCTGGCTTCTTTTCATTAAATCAAAATTTATTATTATTATTAGTTAAGTAGGGACCTACCTAATCTACATGCAGAGCATTACGTAGATTATGGAGAGCCCTCTTTAGTTTTTAAATGAGGCTCTCCTTAACTAATGAAAGTTTAAAGGGCGAGCCTAATTCTTCAATACGAAGAATAGCTCGTCCTTTTTTGGTTTTTTGATGAATGTTGAAATATTTATAAGGTGGAGAAAAATATGAAAAAGAGTATAAAATTTTTTGTTTTAGGAATGATGTTAATTATTATAGCTGGTTGTGGGAGTCAGGGAGAAGCAGGAGAGACCGATTCCATTAAGATTGGTTCTATGTTTGAATTAACCGGTTCAGCAGCAGCTTATGGAACGTCTATGAATAACGCAGTACATATGGCTGTTGCTGAAATTAATGAAGATGGAGGAATCAACGGAAAGCAAGTTGAAGTCATAGAATATGATACTAAAACTGATGAAACAGAAGCAGCAAGTCTCACTACGCGTTTGGGAACAAGAGACCAAGTTGCAGCAATTATTGGTCCTGCAACGACTGGCTCTATGCAAGCAGCAATACCAAGTGCAAATACGGCAGAGGTACCTATTATGTCTCCGACTGCAACAGATGATGGCGTATTAACCGATTCTAATGGAGATGTTCATCCTTATGCATGGCGCACAAGCTTCACAAACTCTTTTCAAGGAAGTGCGTTGGCTCAATTTGCAAATGATGAATTAAATGCTAAAAAAGCAGTGATATTAAGTGATAATTCTAGTGATTATGCGATTGGATTAACTGAAACATTTGGAACAATATTTGATGGTGAAATTGTAGCATCTGAAAATTTTTCGGAAGGAGAAACAGACTTTAGTGCTGTACTCACTAATATTAAAGATCTAGATTTTGATGTTCTTTATGTTCCGGGATATTATGAAGAAGCAGGACCTATTATAAAACAATCAAGAGAAATGGGTCTTAAGCAGCCAATTCTTGGACCAGATGGAATGGGAAATGAGATTCTTCGTGATTTAGCTGGTGCAGAGAATATGAATGATATCTATTATACAAGTCACTTTGTTGTAACGTCTGAAGATCCTGCCGTACAAGAATTCGTTTCAAACTATAAAGATGAGTTTAATATTGAGGCAGATATGTTTACCGGTTTGGCTTATGACTCTGTATATGTGTTAAAAGAAGCAATTGAAAATGCAGAAAGCTCAGATCCAAAAGAAGTGAACGAAGCGCTTAAAGATATAACAGATTTCCCTGGAATTACTGGAACGTTCTCTTTTGATGAGAAGCATGATCCTGTAAAAACAGTTAACATTATAGAGATTCAAGACAATGAAGAAGTGGGTGTTTATGAAGTAGATCCGAATTTTTAAAGAAAAAAGTTTTATTAGATATAAATTAGAATAACATTTGACAACGTTAATGAATCTGCTATAATAAATGAAATATTTGATGGAGGTAAGCAAAATGTATGATCAAAAAATGAATAAAATGCATTCAAATACATCTATATATCAATTACCTTCTAATCATTTAGTCATTATTATTATTACGTAGCAGGATTCTTTTTACAAGAGTCCTATTTGTACATTACAAAGCAGGGCTCGTAATAGTAATTCTAAAAAATTTACTAAGACAAGCCTTTAAAAAGAGGCTTGTTTTTTTATTTTGATGACAAAAAAATAGGAGGAGTAGAAAAAATGAATTTGAAAAAGGGATTAGTAGGTATGTTGGCCGCAACTGCATTGTTTGCAGCAGGTTGTGGAAGTCGGACAGGAGCTGGAGGCAATGCAGCTAATGAAGATGAAGAAGTAACTCTAGGGACTATATTTGCTACTACTGGATCTGTTTCCGCTTATGGAACGCCCCAAGAAAATGCTATAAAGATGGCAATAGATGAAATTAATGAAGACGGAGGAGTATTAGATGGTAAAGAAATTGAGCTTGTAAATTATGATTATACATCAGAAGATACAGAAGCAGCTCAATTGGCTACGCGCTTAGCGACACAGGATAATGTAGATGCCATCTTGGGTGCAGATACTTCTGGCTCTTCTAAAACAGCTTTACAAAGTTCTTCAAAACATGAAGTACCGACACTTTCACCTTCGGCATCCGCTGATAATTACACGGTAGCTTCTGATGATACTGTGGAAGAATGGGGTTGGCGTGTAGCCTTTCCGGATAGTTACCAAGGAGGTGCTTTGGCACGGTTTGCCGAAAAAGATTTAGGTGCGCAAAAAGTTGCAATCTTAATGGATAACTCTAGTGATTATTCAATTGGCTTAGTTGACTTTTTTGAAGAGACTTTTTCTGGTGAAGTTGTTGTTAAAGAGAACTTTACAGCAGGACAAACAGATTTCAATGCAACCTTAACAAGTTTAAATGAACGTGATTTTGATGTGTTATTAGTGACTGGTTATTATGAAGAAGGTGGACCAATTGTTCGACAAGCACGTGAAATAGGACTTGATCAACCTATTTTAGCACCGGATGGTTTTGGAAATCAAGCTTTGATTGACTTAGCAGGACCAGAAAATCTAAATGATGTATACTACACCACTCAATTTACAGTATTAAATGAAAATTCTTTAGTTAATCAGTTTGTTGAAAATTATACAGAACGCTTTGGATCTGAGCCTGATATGTTTGCTGCTATGGCTTATGATGCAGCTTATGTCATGCGTGATGCAATTGAACGGGCAGGTTCTGAAAATCGTCAAGAAATTAATGAAGCTCTTGCAGAAACAGAGAATTTTGAAGGGGTAACAGGAACTTTTTCATACGATGATATGCATAATCCTTCAAAATCTGTAACGATTTTAGAATTACAAAATGGGGAAGCTGTAAATACATACATAGTTGACCCAGATGATTTATAAGCTTTGCATATATAAATAGAAGGAGTGAATAAAATGGATACTCTTATTCAACAACTCATTAATGGTTTATCCTTAGGTAGCGTATATGCACTCGTTGCCTTAGGATATACTATGGTTTATGGCATTATTAATTTGCTGAATTTTGCTCATGGCGATGTTTATATGGTCGGAGCATTTGTAGGCTATTATATTATAACGAATTTTAATCTTGGCTTTCTTCCTACGCTAATTCTTACAATGTTAATTACGGGGATTCTAGGGCTTGTAATTTATCAAGTGGCTTATCGTCCTTTACGAAATTCCACTCGGATTGCCTCGTTAATTACGGCTATTGGGATGAGTTACTTGTTACAGAACGGGATGATTTATATTGCAGGCCCTCAGACTCGCTCCTTTCCCCAAATTATTAATAATCAATTATATAAATTTGGAGCTATTCAAATTAGCACGATGCAGCTTTTAATGTTAGCTACAACAATTTTATTAATGATCGCTTTACAACTCATTGTACAACAAACAAAATTTGGAAAAGCAATGCGTGCGGTCAGTAATGATCCTGAAGCTGCTCAATTAATGGGAATTAATTCGAATCAAGTCATTAGTTTTACTTTTTTCTTAGGCTCTATGTTAGCTGGGGCAGGGGGGATGCTTGTTGGAATGTACTACAATACAATTACACCTACAATGGGAGCGGGGCCTGGTTTGAAAGCTTTCATCGCTGCAGTTGTCGGTGGTATTGGAAGTGTACCTGGTGCAATGCTTGGAGGTTATCTCATTGGAATAACAGAAGTAATGATTTCTGCTTTTGGAAATTCTATGATTAGAGATGCAGTTGTCTACTTAATTCTTATAATCATATTACTTGTTCGGCCATCAGGAATTTTAGGTAAATATGAACCCGAGAAAGTGTAGGTGATTAAATGAAAATTATTAATCGTACAAATATTGGATGGCTTATTTTAATTATTTTGACTTATGTAATACTGGAAGTCTTAACTTTTGTAGGTATTATTGATCCTTTTTATGAAATCACTGTTGTAAATATATTTATTAATATTATTTTGGCGGTAGGTTTAAACCTCATTGTAGGTTTTTCTGGACAATTATCGTTAGGTCATGCAGGATTTATGGCAATAGGAGCTTACGCGACAGGGATTCTTTTAAGCAATATTCCCAGTACCGGTGGCTTTATAATTAGTATATTAATGGGAATGATTTTAGCTGGTCTAGTGGCATTAGTTGTAGGGATCCCTACTTTACGTTTAAAAGGAGATTATTTTGCGATAGCAACACTTGGAGCAAGTGAAATTATACGTGTAGCTATCTTAAATCTTCCTGATTTAACGAATGGGGCCGTCGGGATTAGTGGAATTCCTCTAATTGCTGATTGGCGTTTTGCTTATTTTGCGGCCACTTTAACTATTCTTGTGGTTTCCAACTATATTCGCAGTAGTCCAGGACGAGCAACTATCTCTATTCGTGAAGATGAGATTGCTGCAGAATCCTTGAGTATCCAAACCACCTATTATAAAAACTTAGCCTTTTTAATAGGCGCAGTTACAGCTGCATTGGCCGGGAGTATTCATACAAGTTATTTTGGGGTGATTAATCCAGGTCAATTTACCTTTAATAAATCCATAGATGTTTTAATTATTGTAGTATTTGGTGGAATTGGTAGTGTGACAGGAAGTATAGTAGCAGCCATTGCATTAGGAATCATTAATGTTTATCTCCAACAGTTTGGTGCATTGAGAATGATTGTTTATGCACTCGTTTTGATTTTAATTATGATCTTTAAACCATCTGGATTGATGGGGAACGTTGAATTTTCACTCAGTCAATTATTTAAACGACCGCAAGATGTTCCAGGATCAATTGAAAATATGGAACAAGAGAAGGGAGTTTAAAGTTTATGACTTTATTAAAAGTTGAAAATGTTACAAAAAACTTTGGTGGATTAACTGCAATTTCTCATATAAATTTAGAAATTAATCGAAATGAATTAATTGGTTTAATTGGACCCAATGGCGCAGGAAAAACAACCTTATTTAATTTATTAACAGGGGTGTATAAGCCTTCTGAAGGAAGCATTTCTTTTAAGCCACAGGAAGAGAGTTATGAATTATCTGGAAAAAATACCTCAAAAATTGGGCAAAAAGGAATTGCAAGAACTTTTCAAAATATTCGTTTATTTAAAGATCTTACTGTACTAGAAAATGTGCGTATTGGAATGCATACTGAACAAGGTGCCAATATTTTTCATTCTTTTTTTAGAACAAAAGAATTCTATCGAACAGAAAATGAAATGACCGAAAAAGCCATGAATTTGTTAAAAATCTTCAATATGGAAGATAAAGCGAAATATAAAGCTTCTAATTTACCTTACGGAGATCAGCGGAAATTAGAGATTGTTCGTGCACTAGGTACTAATCCCAAACTTCTTTTCTTAGATGAGCCTGCTGCAGGAATGAATGCTAAAGAGAGTAATGAATTGACGCAGCTTATTCAAAAAATCCATGATGAATTTGATCTTGCTATTGTGCTTATCGAACACGATATGAAAGTAATTATGAATATTTCTGAACGTATTTATGTTTTAGAATATGGTAAGAAAATTGCCGAAGGAACATCTCAAGAGATTCAAAAAAATGAACATGTTATTCGAGCATATTTAGGTGGGGATTAAATGTTGAAAATAGAGGATGTTGTGGTTCACTATGGCGTAATTGAAGCCATTAAAAGGGTCACATTTGAAGTAAATAAAGGAGAAATTGTTTCTTTAATTGGAGCAAACGGAGCTGGAAAAACAACTATTTTAAATAGTATTTCTGGCTTAATTCAACCAACTTCAGGAGAAATACGATATAAAAATAAACCAATCATAAAAACTAGCACAAGAGATATTGTAGCAGCTGGGATTTCACAAGTACCTGAAGGGCGAAGAGTGTTTAATGGAATGTCGGTAAAAGAGAACTTAGAAATGGGGGCATTTTTACGAAAAGATCGAGCAGAAATCCAAAAAGATTTAGAACGTGTTTATGAAAGTTTCCCCATTTTAAAAGAACGACTCAATCAAGATGCACAAACTCTTTCAGGGGGAGAACAACAAATGCTAGCGATGGGAAGAGCTTTATTATCGAATCCAGAGGTATTACTGTTAGATGAGCCCTCTATGGGCTTAGCTCCCTTATTTATCAAAGAAATTTTTAATATTATTGAAGAAATTAGTGAACGAGGAACGACGATTTTATTAGTTGAACAGAATGCGACGATTGCTTTAGAGATATCAGATCGTGGCTATGTAATTGAAACGGGAAAGATCGTGGCCTCAGGTTCTGCTCAGGAATTGTTAGATAGTGACGAAATTCAAAAAGCATATTTAGGAGGTTAATTATGAATGTAGGACATTTTATGACAAAAAATGTAATTACAGTTACACCAGATACAAGAGTAACAGACGCAGTAGATTTAATGGAAAAGAATAATTTTCATCGTTTACCTGTAGTTAAAGATAAGCAGTATATTGGCATGGTGACAGATGAAGAAATTGCTGAAAATTCACCATCCAACGTAACAAGTCTGAGTATTTATGAAATGAATTATCTTTTTGATAAAATGACGGTAAGTGAGATTATGACGCGACAAAAAGTGACCGTTACAGCAGATACGTTACTTGAAGAAGCTGCCACTATTATGAAAAATGAAAATATTACAGTATTACCTGTTTTAGATTTTTCAAAAGAAGTTGTAGGAATTGTAACATATAAAGATATCTTTAAAGCACTTATTGATTTATCTGGTTATCATCAAGCAGGATCACGATTTTTAATTCATATTCAAGAAGATCGTGTGGGAGTCTTAGCCCATATCACTCAAACATTAGCAGAGGCTGGCACAAGCTTATCTCACATTATGGTCAATCGTTTAGAAGGACAAATTGAAATCACGATTCAAACAGATGATGAAACAGGAGACCGTACAGAACGCGCACTAACAGGAGCAGAATATACGATTACTCGTCTATAATATTTAAAGCCTAGTGTAAAATCTAGGCTTTCCATCTTGATTACTTATCCTGTATAATCTGTTTTATACAAGATCAAAGTCTATTTATTGACGAAATTAAAATGACCAAGGAGACTCCTATGAAAAAACTTTACATTCAACAAGCTGTCTTTAAAATAACTGATCATTATCCAATTTTTAATGAAAAAGAAGAGCCTGTATATTATGTAGACCAAGAATTTCAATTTGTTGGTAAGTTTTATAATGTAACGAATGCGAAAGGGGATCTTGTTTTTACAATTGAACGAGGATTTGCTTTTTTACTTCCCGTTTATACGATTACTTTCGTAAGTGGTGAAACCATTAAAATACGCACAAATTTTACATTTTTCCGGCACAGTTTTGATATAGAAATTGAAGATTTTACATTATATGTTGAGGGAGATTTTTTCGCGCATAATTATTCTTTATATAGTGAAGGAGCAGAACTCGCAAGTATAAACAAAAAATGGTTAACGTGGGGAGATACCTATGAAATTTCAATATATGATGAAACCTTTATAGATTTATCCGTGGCTGTTTTAATTGCAGTCGATGAATTAATTGATACACAAAGTAAGAATTAAAGTAGTTAATAGAGACAAATTTAGTAAAGCCCATTATGATAACAAATTTAGAGTGCGATTAAAAAATACCTTTTAGAAAACAAAGATATTACAGAAATATCTGTCAATAAACGTGCAAAATATATTAGTCGAGTTTTTCAAGATACACGTATGGGAACCGCTAGTCGGTTAACTATAGAAGAAAATCTTTCCGTTGCGATGAAAAGGGGCCAAAAGCGCGGACTCAGTCGTGGAATTAAAGAAAAGGATCGCACATTTTTTAAAAATGAATTAGAAAAGCTTCAGTTAAGTCTAGAAGACCGTTTAAAAATGGAAGTAGGGTGCTCTCTGAAGGACAGAGACAAGCATTCTTCTTAGGATAAATGACTATATAAGATAAAACATGTGAATTCTTACATGTTTTATTTGTGATTATTTTTATAAACAAAATATATATTAAGTGCTATAAACATAGGGATCCTTTATATATATATTTAAAAATAGGTTTGTTTTTATAAAAAATTGTGATATTATTAACTTGAACTTATCATAAAATAATAAAAATATATAATGGAGTGGTTCATATGAAAAATAAATTTTTAATGGGATTATTATCTTCGACGTTATTACTTACGGCTTGTGGGAATTCAGAAGATACACCAGAAGATAACAACGCTACAGAAGATCCAACAGAAGACGTAACAAATGAGGATACTGGAGCAGAGGAAACAAATGATTCAGTTGAAGAGACTGAAGAAACAGCCGGTGCAACGATTAAAACATTATATACAGCACCGCATGGAGACAAATCTTTTGCTGCTACATTTGTTGTAATGGATGGGGATACAGTAGCAGATGTTATTATTGATGAGTATCAATTTATGGATAGTGAAGAAGTTACTGGAGTTCCTAACTCAGAGAGTAAATTCGGTGATGGCTCTGTAGAAGATGTAACATTAATCAGTAAATTAGAAAATGACGAATTTTATTCTGAAAATATGGAAAAAGCTGGATCTACTGTTTCATACAGTGATAACTTAACAGCAATCGAAGACTTTGCTAAAGGAAAAACAATTACTGAGATTGAAGAAACTATCAATGAATTAGATGGTTTAGGTGAAGATGACGATGTAGCAGATGTTGTTTCTGGCGCAACCTTAGTAGATACTAATGGTTATTTACAATCCATCGTAGATACAGCAAATGAAGGCCTTGAATTTATGGGGGCAGCAGATGCGGATCTTGCAAATGCTGAATTCAGTTATTCACTTCAGGCGCCACATGGTGATCAGTCTTTTGGAATTGTCTCCGTATTACATAATGGTGATACTGTTTTAGCTGCTTCAGTGGATGAATTCCAATTTTTAGATCCAGCAGATTTTGATGGCGTTCCTAATAGTGATGCTGGTTTTGGTGAAAATTATAGCGAAGATGTTGTTCTTGCATCAAAAATGCAAAATGATGAGGCCTATTCTGCTATGATGACTGAGTTTGCAGATGCAACAAGTACTTATTCTGACAATATGCAAGCCATTATTGATTTTGCTGTCGGCTCTTCAGTAGAAGATATTGAAGCAACGATTGCAGAATTAGATGGTTTAGGTGAAGACGATGATATAACAGATGTAGTCAGTGGAGCTACTTTTGTTGATACAAATGGCTATTTACAAGCTATTGTAGATACTATTAAAGAATAATTTCTATTATAAAATAAATAAAAGTATAAAATTTCTCATTAAATAGCCTTCAGAAATAGAGTAAACAATTTCTCTAGATTGAAGGCTATTTATATTTACAGCATAAAATTCATTTCTGTCATATAAGAACTTTGGTTTGATACATTTGCCTAATTCTTATAAAATGTACTTTATAAAAGAAATTAAAAGGGGCTCATATAGTTGATTGATATACACACGCATTTAATTCCGAATGTTGATGATGGGGCAGATTCCATAAAAGAAACCCTTCGACTTGCTCGAGCAGCAGTTGAAGAAGGGATCACACATACTGTTTTAACTCCGCATCATAACCGATACTGGGTAACCAATGAAAAAGATAAAGTCTTAAAACTAACAAAAGAAGTTGAACAAGCTATCCAAGAAGAAAATATTCCATTAACTGTTTCGCCAAGTCAAGAAATCCGAATGAATGAAGAGTTTTCAGAGGAATTATTCGCAGGTAATTATTTACCTTTAGATGAGAATGGACAATATTATCTTGTTGAATTTTCTTGGAGTGATTTTCCTTCTTTTGCTCGTACTTATTTACAAGAAATGCTCGACGCTGGAATTACACCGGTCATCGCACATCCTGAAAGACAACGTCCGTTTTTAGACAATCCTGATCTTTTAAAGGGATTAATTGAGATGGGCTGTATTTCACAAGTCACAGCTTCTTCAATTGTTGGGGACTATACTGAAGAAATACGACAAGCATCACACTACATGATGGAAGAAAATTTAATACATGTTATTGCTTCAGATGCCCATAACACTTATGAACGTCCATTTAATATGGTAGAAGCTTTAAAAATTTTAGATAAAGTTTATGGCACAACATATAAAGAGTATCTCGTAGATAATGCAGAAAAAATTTTTATGGGACAAAAGGTTAAACCTTTTAAAAACTAAAATCATATCTCATTTTATTAATTTTACTAAGTTTAATTATTTTATCGTTTTTCGGCAGAAGACTCTCACTTCTAAGCAAAGGGAAAGTGGAAGATGAATGCCGATTGAGCGTCAGCTCAAAAGCCTTTCGTTTCTAATGCAATGCGTACTAACTCAAATAATGCTTGTGTAAAGGTGCTAATCTCATTTTGCTTCTGGTATTCAGAAATTCTTGCTTCCAATTTGTTTGGAAACCGTATGCTTTTAGTGATTCTTTCCATTGTTATTCATCCTATTAATAGGTATAATAAATATACCTAAAGTGAGGTGATAATACAATGAAAATCCATAAAGCGTATAAATTTCGACTCTACCCAAACAAGGAGCAAGCTATCCTAATCAACAAAACCATCGGTTGTTCACGGTTCGTATACAACCACTTCCTGAATCAATGGAACGAAACGTATAAAGAAACAGGAAAGGGATTGTCTTACGGAAAGTGTTCTGCCCAACTTCCAGGCCTAAAAAAACAAGAAGAGACTATTTGGCTTAAAGAAGTCGACAGTATTGCCTTACAATCTTCTCTGCGAAATCTTTCGGATAGTTTTGACCGT
>NZ_FQUF01000017.1 GCF_900129085.1 Atopostipes suicloacalis DSM 15692 | reverse complement strand
ATTCTGTATCTGTTTACGTTTTTGAGTAAACGACCCTTTTTTAATCGCATTATTAATCGTTTGAGGGCTACGGCCAAGCAAACGAGCAATCGCCCTATTTGAGCGATTTTCTGCCTTATAACCTTCAATCTTATCCATTTCACTTTTTGTAAGGTGTGTTCCTTTGTGTGGTTTTGTGTTAGTATTATTTTGGGTCATGTGAATTCTCCTTATATTGGTTAGTGGTATATTCAATATAACATGAATTTCACATGACTTTTTTATTTTAGGTGACTAACTTCATTATACAATCTTCATATTTAAAGGAACACCTAACTTTTTGTAAAATAATATCTGCTGAAGTTTTATTAAGTCTTTTTTAGTATAGTATCTTTTTTTGCTACTTTCTTGTCTATTCGCCTTTAATAAACCTATTTTATCGTAATATTGAATTGCTCTAATGGTAGTGCCTGAAATTTCAGCTAATTCTCCTACAAAATAAATTTTTTCAGTCATAGTATAACCTCCTTATCATTATTAAAACATATTACGTCGCGTCATATGCAAGGGTTTATTGTTTTCTAAAATCTGATCACCAATTAGAATGAATATTTCCCAAATATTAAATAATAAAACAAAAAAATTGAAAAAAGTGTTTCCACCATTTTTTCAATTTTTTTATAATTTTTTTAATCTGTTATTTAAATAGTTTATAGTTAAATTTACATTTTCATTAGTCCATTCAATATTCTCTCCAAGATAACTACGAACTGCTAACAAAATTCTCTCCCTATGTTCTAATGGAGAAGATTCAGCCACTGCATTTCCCGCAATATCTTTTGGTATGATTTTACCCGTGTCCATAGTTAAAATCATACGGCATAAAGTTAATATAGAGTTGGTTTCATCATCCTGATAATTATCTATTAATTCCTCTGACGAATCCATAATGGCTCTTCTCACATCAGAAAATGGAATATCAGGTAGTAATTCCTCTAAGTCATAATTTCCGTATATTCTTTTATTTTTTCGTTTTGCTTGGTAAAGCATTATGGTTAAATCTGAATTTAATTCCTTCTGAGGAATGTATCCTTGTTCATAAAGCTCTTGTAACCATTCTCCATAAATAAATTCTTGTTTGGGAGGATGATTCCACGGTACCATTTCTTGCTGAATAATAATTGTTAATTCAATATATCGTAAGTTGCTTTTATCTCCTATTTTTTTTGAAATAGGTCTAATTTTTTGTATAAGTATTTCTTTACTTTGATCTGTCAATGGTTCAGATACGACGACTAAAAAGTCAAGATCACTATTTGGTTTTAGTCCACTCTCAACTCCTGATCCAAACATGTAAGTACCAATAAGGTTATTTTTTAAATGTTTCCGAAGTATTTTTTTCACTTTATTAATTTGTTCGTATGTATTCAAATATATCCTCCTCACTATTTTGATTAGTACCTATTTTATATCCATAGTTGTTAATTAAATAAACTTAATTTAGTTTATTTATAGATTTCATTGGCTTCTAAATTTTTTATCTAGATAATAATTATTTTAGTTAATTTTATTCTAGATTATATATGATATGATCTTTCATTTCCATAAAACTAAAGTAAGTGTAAACCTATTCATTGTTTTAAAAATATCTCTTGCCAGTCACGTTACGTTATTAGTTATAGTTATTATAACATGTATTCACGAACGAAAATCGATGAAAAATTAATTATTAAGGGTTCCAAAGAAATCAAAAGAAAAAAAATATCCATATTATTATTAAATCTCAAATTTTTGCTAACAGATCATTATAAAAGTACTACCACTGGTAATAAAAAATGTAATTCAGTAGGCCTTTTTATGAAAAAAAGTATTAATTACTTTAAAATGACGGTTTAAAAGTCATCATTTTTATGTTATCTAACTTTTGATAGAAAAGTAATTTCTTTAAGATATTAGTATTTAAATGGCGACTATTGGAGGTTAAGTTGCCATGAAATATACTAATTATTTTCAATTCTTTCTTAGTGTTATTATTAAAAACAATTATCTATCATTTATAGATAAATATAACTATCAACGTGAATTTTCGTGTCAAATTGAAAGAAATAATAAAGCATGTAAACAGATAAATCAATCTGCTTACGTGCTTTTTTTGTTGTTAAATCATTTATTTCAAAGATTTTCAACTATTTATGCAACAAATCCCTCTTTCCTGTCGGGACTAAGTGTGAAGGGAGATAGAGATACAAGCTCACTTCCTTTTACGACAAGAAAGGGGGTGAGAAGCTATGAAGCCATCTACTTTCCAAACCACAATCGAGAATCAGTTTGATTATATTTGTAAACGAGCTATGGAAGATGAACGAAAAGATTATTATAAATATCTTTCCAGACTTTCAAAACATGAGATTTCATTTTCAGATGTAGGAGATCATATTGTCAGTCAATTTTTCACACTAGATAACAGAAACGAGACAACGGATTTTCAAATTTGTACACTCAATGGGATAACCGTAGGTATAGAACATGACTTATTGAGTGAAGCATTACGTGAGTTGCCAGAAAGGAAACGTGAAATTCTACTGATGTATTATTTTATGGACATGAGTGATTCTGAAATTGCTGAATTATTGAAATTAAATCGCTCCACAGTTTATAGACATAGGACAAGCGGACTAGATTACATTAAGAAATTTATGGAGGAAGAATAAAATGAGAAAAGCTTATCAGATGATTCCTTTTTCCTTAATTGTAAAGGCCACAGATGGCGATACAGAAGCACTCAATCATATTCTAAAGTATTATAAGGGTTATATTGCTAAACGTTCCCTACGCCTAATGAAAGACGAATACGGACATCAAAGTATGGTCGTTGATGAAGTCTTACGAGGAAGAATGGAAACAAGATTGATTACAAAGATTTTAGCATTTGAAATTAAATAATACCCACTCTCTTTTCGTGGAAGTGTGCTATTAAGTTCCACGCTTCCCGAGTAGAGAGGGTTTGTTACTCAATCAAAACATATTGCTTTTTCAGTATGTTTTGATAGGCTAACGAGCCATAGTTCTTTGACAACTTAATAAAGTAATCGAATACATTTCGATAAGAAAAAAGCCAACGGACTAATACGCCATGACCTATCAAGATAGCGAGCGGTTCATGTTAGTGATCCGTGAGCAATCTTTTGCAGGATTGTAGCCATGACTTTCTTATCGTGATAATGATACTCCCGTATAGCCACAGTCCGAGCGTTAAAAGCGTCGCAGGCAATGGGTGCGGCTACATGAGAACCATGCAGGGGTAAAATTCCCGTGAGCTTTGCTAAAGCTGTTCGATTACTCGGGTTATTTTTATAACTACATTATTATAAAATCTTTGATATAATTATAGGTGAATATTGGATTTTTCCTAGCCTATAATGGAAAGGAGTATTTATGGTAACAATCACTAAAAAAGACTTGATTGAGCTAGGATATGGAACTTCTTTTTCGGCTGATATTATAAAAAAAGCAAAAGAATTAATGATTACTAAAGGACATTCTTACTATGAATCCAGAAAATTGGATAGAGTCCCTCGTGAAGCTGTAGAAGAAATTCTTGGAATTAAGTTTTCAAATGAAAACAGGTCTGATTAGTTTTTGCACGGTAAGGAGTAAAAACTATGGCTAAAGACCCAATTAAAAAAGCAAAGAATGGAACATATTATTTTCGTGCAAATTTAGGTTACGATTTCACGGGAAAAAAGATACAGAAATATCGTAGTGGTTTCACTACTAAAAAAGAAGCAAGAGAAGAATACTCAAAGCTAATTCTAATGAAACCAGAAGAATTGAGCGAAACTAAAGATAAAATGATGTTTGAAGATTACATTTTAGAAATATTTCTTCCTTGGTATAAAACGCAAGTAAAACTAAGAACTTATGAGAATCGCTTACCAAGTGTTAATAAGCATTTTCCTTACTTTTACAAAATGGCAGTTTCTGATATTGAACCAATTCACGTACAGAATTGGCAATTGAAACTATCAAAGAATCTCAAATCTTCCTATGTAAGAGCGGTTCAAGGGCTATTTTCCATTGCTATGGATAGAGCAATTGTACTAGGTATTACAACAACCAACCCGTCTAAAATTATAGGTAATGTAAAAAAACAAAAACCCAAGATAGAATTTTGGACAAAAGAAGAATTTGAAAAGATAATTTCTTTGATTTATAAAGAAGATTACTACCAACATTTTCTTTTTATTTCTCTATGGTTCTTGTTTATGACAGGAATGAGAATTGGTGAAGCTGCTGCCATCCAGTGGGAAGATATTGATTTTGATTCAGGAGTACTGACTATTAATAAAAATCTTTACTATAAAAATCAAACAAATTATCGTTTTGTTGAACCGAAAACAAAGTCAAGTGTCCGCAGTATTGTATTAGATGAGGGTACTTTAAATTTCTTATCAGAATGGAAGAATATCCAGCAAAACTTAATCAAAACAAACTTTGTAATGAGTTATAATGGTATTCCTACACAGAAGCATACTCTCGCTCATGCAATTGACCGATATGCTAAATTGGCAGGTGTTCATAGAATCACAATTCACGGATTGCGTCACTCCCACGCTTCATTATTAATCAGTATGGGAGAAAATCCTCTTATCATTAAAGACCGTTTAGGACATGAAGATATTCAAACGACATTAGGAACTTATGGACATCTTTATCCTAACAGTAATTTTGAAGTAGCGAATAAGTTAAATGGAGTTATTACCTTTAAAGAAGCAAAACAAAACTATGATTCTTCTCCTAAAAATCAATTTACTGTAGATTATATAAGGAATAAAAAAATTAAAATAGTGCAATGAGAGTGCAATTTTTAAAAAGTAAAAGCTCCAAACCCTTGTTATATAAGGGTTTGAAGCTCTCCTGTAACTACTCCCACTCTACCGTTGCTGGCGGCTTGCTGGTGATATCATACACGACGCGGTTAATCCCGTCCACTTCATTTGTAATTCGTTTAGAAATTTTATCCAGTAAGTCTAATGGGATTCTTGCCCAATCAGCGGTTACTCCGTCAACTGAGTTAATGGCACGAATTCCAATGGTGTAGTCATAAGTTCGTTTATCATCTGTTACACCAACTGTTTTAAATCCTGGTAATACTGTGAAGTATTGCCAAATATCTCGTTCAAGTCCTGCATTTTTAATTTCTTCTCGTAAAATGGCGTCACTTTCACGAACCACTTCTAATTTTTCACGAGTGATTTCTCCTAATACACGGACACCCAATCCTGGTCCTGGGAAAGGTTGACGCCATACTAAATCGGCGGGCATACCGAGTTCTTCGCCTAATGCTCGAACTTCATCTTTAAACAATGTATTCATTGGCTCAATTAATTCGAATTCTAAATCTTCAGGAAGTCCTCCCACATTATGGTGAGATTTAATAGTTTCAGCTGTTTCTGTACCACTTTCAATAATGTCTGTGTACAAAGTTCCTTGAGCTAAGAACTCTACTCCATCCAATCTACGGGCTTCATCACTAAAGACTTCGATAAATTCGTTTCCGATGACTTTTCGTTTTTCTTCTGGATCACTTACACCTACTAGTTTTGAAAGGTAACGGTCTTGGGCTTCAACATGCACAATATTTAGTCCAAATTTACCAGACAAGTTTTCCATCACTTGTTCCGCTTCGTTTTTACGAAGTAAGCCATGGTCTACAAAGATACAGACGAGCTGATCCCCAATGGCTTTGTTTAGTAAAACACCTGTCACAGAAGAATCTACGCCTCCTGATAACCCAAGTAAGACTTTTTTATCGCCCACTTGTTTGCGGATTTTCTCAACTTCTAAGTCGATGAATTGACCCATATCCCAGTCACCTGCAAACCCACAAATATCTTTTACGAAGTTTTCGATAAGTTGTTTCCCTTTTTCCGTCTGACCCGTTTCTGGATGGAATTGAACCCCATAAAAGCTCTTTTCTTTATTGAAAATTACGGCATTTTCATCATGGTCTGCATTCGCTATCACTTCAAATCCTTCAGGTAAAGCTGCAATTTGATCGCTAACACTTTGCCAAACTTTTTCTTCAGCATTTAAACCTTTAAATAGGGAATTATCAGTCTCTAAAAGGTTTAGCGTTGCAACTTCTGTTTCGCTATGTTCAACTTCTTTGACCATTCCACCAAGTTGGTCGACCATTAATTGTGCGCCATAATCAATCGCTAAAATAGGTAAACCTAGTTCATATATCGCAGGATCTACCTTAAAAGCATCCGCATGTAAAACTCGTCTTGGGCCACCTGTAAAAATTAGCCCTTGAACATTATTCTCTTTTAAAGTCTCCATTGAAACATTGTATGGAAACAATTCAGAATATACGCCTAGTTCACGAACTCTTCGCGCAATGACTTGATTAAACTGACTTCCAAAATCAATGACGGCTAGTGTCGGTACATTTTTTGTGACTAATTCATCCATTTTATAAAAACCTCCAGTTTATTGAGTAACTCAATCTTTCATTAGTGTTTACGAAGTAAGATTTGGTCGATATAGTGATCGGTTGTCTTATGTATTATAGCATCTGCTCGAAAACGTGTGGGTAAAATATAGTCAACCAAATTTCTAAGATTTACTTCTTTCCACACACTCTGTGCAAAATCAAAAGCTTCCACCCGATCAATGTCTGTGAATCGGTTATAATAATTCGTTGGGTCTTTAAAGGCCGTATCGACTAAAATTCCAAATCGCTGCAAGTACCATTTTTCGACATTTTCCGGTTCAGCATCTACATAAAAACTAAAATCAAAAAAATCACTCGCATAAATTTTTTCATTGGCAGGTAATTGCAAAGTATTGATTCCTTCCACGATCAAAATATCGGGTTGGTCAATCATCTGAAATTGTCCAGGTACAATATCATAAATATTATGTGAATATTTTGGGACTTGCACCTTAACTTTTCCGCTTTTTACATCCCCCATAAAAGTAATCAATCGATGCATATCATAACTTTCAGGAAATCCTTTTCGATTCATGATTCCTTTTTCTTCTAGTATTTCATTAGGATACAAAAAACCATCCGTTGTGATCAAATCAACCTGCTGATCTTTATAATATTGCGCAAGGATTGTTTGGAGTAACCGCGCTAATGTACTTTTTCCAACCGCTACACTCCCAGCAATACCAATAATATAAGGTGCTCTTTTTTGTGGGGTATTTAGTAATTTTCTTAATTGCTCTTGTTCTTTATTATAACTTTTTATAAATACGTCTAAAATCGATGCGAGAGGTACATATATTTCACGTACGTCTTTAAGCGAAACGTTATCATTCAAGGCACTCAACGCTTCTAATTCTTCATCGGTCATTGAGAAGTTCTCGGCAGTATTTAAAGATTTCCAATCTTCTCGATCGAATATATAAAAAGTATTCGATTTTTGCATTGTCTTCCTCCCGTCCCCCTGTTAATCGCCATTATAGTGTAACAAAAAAAGCGGAAAATGAGTATCTTGAAACGAATTTTCTTTCATTTCTTAAAACATTTTTAAGGTTCAAATGATAATATGTTAAAGTACGAGAGTAATTATACTATAATAATAAAGATGAGAAATATATTTTTTCGTTTTTTTAATAAACAGGAGGTAAATATGAAGGTTCTATCAAATACAGCATCTGGGCATGCTCATGGAAAAATAATTTTGATCGGTGAACATGCTGTCGTGCATAATGAACCCGCAATTGCTATTCCGTTTACTTCAGCAAATGTAAAAGTAACGATTGAACACATCTTGGGTGAAAGTACTATTGATAGTATTTATCACACAGGAAAATTAACCGACGCACCAAAAACGCTAAATAATTTAATAAAAACTTTAGAAGCCGTTTGTCTTCATTTTGAAACAAGGCCAGATAATATGCATATCAAAATTACTAGCAATATTCCTGCAGAACGTGGAATGGGATCTAGCGCGGCTGTAGCTACGGCTTTAGTTCGTGCTCTATTTAATTATTTTGATGCGGAATTAACTGATGAATTATTAAATGATTTTGTGTCCATTTCTGAAATGGTTGCGCATGGAAATCCAAGCGGTCTCGATGCAAAAGTCGTTCGCTCAGAAGAATCGGTATATTTTGTCAAAAATCAAGGCGCTGAGTTTTTCAAAGTTGAGTTACCGGGTTACCTGATTGTTGCCGATACGGGACAATATGGGGAAACGGGAGTAGCCGTTACCGATGTAGGGACATTAGTCGCGGATGTAAAAACGTGTGCGAAAGCAATGATTTCGGAACTTGGGGAATTAACGAACCAAGCACGAAAAAAGATTGAAGACAAAGATATGAAAGGTTTAGGAAAGATCCTTTCTGAAGCGCAACTTCGTTTAGAAAAACTTACGGTCAGTAATAAAACTCTTGATTTATTCGTAAATACAGCCAATCGTCATGGGGCTTTAGGTGCCAAACTTACAGGTGGTGGACGCGGAGGCTGTATGATCGCTCTTGCGGATTTACCAGAAACGGCCGAAAATATTGCTAAATCCCTACTCGATGCTGGGGCTGTTGATGTCTGGATTCATTCGCTAGGAGTGCAAACGTATGATTAAACAATCAAAATGGGTACGTGCCCATACAAATATTGCTTTTATAAAATATTGGGGAAAGGAAAATGAAGAACTTATTCTTCCTAAAAATAATTCCTTATCTCTTACCTTAGATGCTTTTTATACCGATACACAAGTGAGCTTTGATGAGGATTTAAATAAAGATATTTTGTTTATTGATGGTGAGGAACAAGATGAAAAAGCTTTAAACAAAGCGCAAGTGATTTTAGATTTAGTGCGTGAGGAAGCTGATATTCATGATTTTGCAAGAATTGACTCTAAAAATCACGTGCCTACAGCAGCTGGACTTGCTTCTTCGGCTTCAGGCTTAGCTGCTCTAGCAGGTGCTGCAAGTTTAGCAGCTGGTTTGGATTTATCAAAAGAAGAGCTTTCTCGATTGGCTCGCCGCGGATCTGGGTCAGCTTCACGGAGTATCTACGGTGGCTTTGCTGAGTGGGAAAAAGGAACTTCGGACTCTAATTCTGTCGCTATCCCTATTGATAAAGCGGATTGGGATATTGGCATGCTCTTCATCATTGTCGACGACGGAAAAAAAGATGTATCGAGCACGGAAGGAATGCGTCGAGTCGTTGAGACCTCTCCTTATTATGAGGGGTGGATTTCTTCGGCAACGGAGGATTTGGCGGCCATTAAATCGGCGATTAAGAAACAAGATATTGTGGAAGTTGGTGAAATTGCTGAGCGAAGTGCATTGAAGATGCATGCGCTGAATTTGAGTGCAAATCCCCCCTTTAATTATTGGTCACCGGAGAGTATTGTGGCTATGCGAAAGGTTGAGGAATTTCGCAATCAAGGTTATTCTGTATACTTAACGATGGATGCGGGGCCAAACGTGAAATTGATTGGTAAAGCTTCTCAAATGGATGAGTTATATCAGGCATTGCTAGAAACGTTTCGTAAAGAGCAACTAGTTATTGCAAAACCTGGACCCGGTATTCAAATATTAGAAGATTGAGGTTTGGATTAGGAGAATTTAGCGTGAAAAATATTCAAGTAAAAGTTCCTGGAAAATTATATGTTGCTGGTGAATATGCTGTTGTTGAGCCTGGTTATTCAGCCATTGTGACTACGGTTGATTTATTCCTTCATTTAAAAATATTTGAATGTATAGAAAAACGTGGGAGCATCTTCTCTAAAGACTTTACGGCTCAACCCCTATGGTGGAACCGAGTGAATGATAAAGTTCAATTGGAACACCCCTCGTCAGCTATGAAATATATTTTAGCTGCCATACATACAGTTGAAGATTACGTACAGGAGCTTGAAATTCCTTTACGCTTTTATCATATTGAAGTAAACAGTGAGTTAGATAGTCAATCGGGCCAAAAATTTGGTTTAGGATCTTCCGGTGCGGTAACAGTAGCGATTGTCAGAGGACTTCTTCGATTTTATGAAATAGAAGCACATGATTTACTTGTATATAAGTTGAGCGTTTTAGCACAATTACACTTAAGTGTTAATAGTTCTTTTGGCGATTTAGCTGCAATTACTTATACAGGTTGGATCAAATACACAAGCTTTGATCGCCCCACTGTTTTAGCCATGCTTCGCGAAATGACTGTGAAAGAAATTGCTGAAACGACCTGGCCTTCTTTAGATATTCAACGATTAAATGTCGCAAGTGATGTGCACTTGTTAATTGGTTGGACAGGCTCCCCTGCTTCAAGTAATGATTTAGTTGGCAATGTACAAAAAAGAAAGCAACAAAGCGAAAAACAGTATCAACATTTTTTAAATGAAAGTAAAGTCAATGTAGATCTTTTACTTGAAGCATTAAAAACGAATGATTCTCAAAAGATAAAAGAAGCTGTTGAGAGAAATCGGCAAGCCCTATTGAAAATGGGACAGCAGACAAATGTACTCATTGAAACTCCACAATTGACAAAGCTATGTGATATCGCAAAAACATATGGTGGTATTGCGAAAACATCTGGAGCTGGCGGCGGCGACTCAGGAATTGCATTTGTATTTGATCATAAGACTGCCCTTCAAATTATTGAAGCTTGGAAAAATATTGGAATCACAAATTTACCACTCTCAATTTATGATAAAGAAAGTATAAATTAATGGAGGATATTGATGCCTAAGCAAACAAATCGTAAAAATGAACATGTTTCACTTTCAGAAAATTTTTATAAAGATGGAGATTCATCTTTTAAAGATATCCATTTTGTTCATCACTCTTTCCCAGGAATTAACGTTGCAGATATTGATTTATCTGTTTCCTTAGGAGAAATGGAATTTAGTGCTCCTTTCTTTATCAATGCTATGACGGGTGGTAGCGATTGGACAGGAAAGCTGAATCAAAAACTAGCAATCGTTGCGCGAGAAACTGGACTTGCTATGGCCACTGGATCAATCAGTGCTGGTTTAAAACATCCCGAATTTGCCAATTCTTATAAAATTGTGCGCGAGGAAAATCCAAATGGTTTAGTCTTTGCTAATCTTGGGGCTGGCCACGGCCCTGAAAATGCGAAAAAAGCAATTGATTTAATTGATGCAGATGCCCTACAGATTCACGTTAACGCTCCACAAGAAGTAGTCATGCCTGAAGGAGATCGCGAATTTGACCAATGGATTACAAATATTCAAGACATTTTAGGAAATATTGATGTGCCATTAATTGTTAAAGAAGTTGGTTTTGGAATGAGCCGGGAAACAGTCACTCTCCTTCAAAACATCGGAGTAAAATATATCGACATCAGTGGAAAAGGCGGTACGAATTTTGCACAAATCGAAAATTTCCGCCGCAGAGAGAAAAAACTTGATGGTTTAGAATCTTGGGGACAAACGACCACTGTTTCTTTATTAGAAGCAATGGAGGTTCAAAAAGACAGCCATATTATATCTTCAGGTGGTATTCGAACGGCTCAAGATATCATTAAATCATTAGCACTAGGCGCTTCCCTTGTCGGAATTTCTAGTGAATTTATGCATATGATTTTAACGGATATTGACACTGCAATTGATCGTGTATATGAATGGAAACTTGAATTAGAACGCACGATGACTTTGCTTGGTACTAAAACTGTGCCAGAATTAACAAATACGGATGTCATTATTTCTGGAGAAACCGCTCATTGGGGAGAATTACGAAGAATCAATTTACAAAAGTATGCAAATCGATCAATATAGTAATTTATTATTTATATAAGAAGTAGTAGAAGTAGTAGAAGTAGTAAAAGTAGGATTTTTATCCTACTTTTTTCTTTTGAGATGATGTAGAAAATTTCAGCAGAAATTTTCATCTTTTGAATGATTTTTAGTGTTTTATGACGACGTTCACTCATTTTTTCTATATCGAGGGTGCTCGGACTTCAAATAAGTTGCTCGCGGTCAAGCTCGCTGCGCTTGAACGTCGACAAGAAGGTTGGCGGGCGGACTTGCTGACCTTGAACGTGAACGAGAGGGTTGGCGGTCAAGCTCCATAATTTTAGCTTATTCTCCTCTATTTTCCTCTCAATTAAATATTTAAGCATTATACTATCAAAAAACCTGGCAACTTTCTGTCAGATTCTAAAAATTCCATTAAATTTTATCTTGTTCTAGTAACAATTGATACAAGGCACCTAATAAGTTGGCATTACTTGAGAATTTACAAGAATCGATAGATAGAGGTTCAAAGTCATTTCTAAAACGAGGAATATTTTCACGGATGAGGTTGTATTGATGATTTAGCTCTTCGATTAAAATGGGTTGATTACTAATTCCTCCACCAATGACCACATGTGAAATATCTAATGTTGCTTGTAAATTACACATGAAAATGGCAAGTCGTTTACAATATGCCGCAAATATTTTATTCACTTCTTCATTTTCACGTGAATTAATGACTTCAAATACCCCTTGCCCATCGGTTTTGTCTTCTAGCCCGATAACATCCGCGAGTTCTGCAACTAATTTTACTGCTGAATTCGTATAAGCTAAATTATGCATAAGCGGCTCCTCTGTTGGGAGGACATAGCTAAACTCTCCCGCCATGAAATTTCTACCTTGTATTACTTTTCCGTCTACAATCATTGACCCACCAATACCTGTACCTAAAGCAATGGCAGCGGCATTCTTTACTCCTTTTAAATTTCCTAGCCAAAGTTCTGCTTGCCCTGCTGCTTTTCCATCGTTTACAAGAGAAGCAGGTAAATTATATTTTTCTTTGAAATATTTTTTGAAATTAATATGATCTAAATAAGGAAGGGCACGACCGATGTGAATCACACCTTCTTCTACATCAATACGTCCAGGTGCGCTAATCGCTACTCCAGAAATTTTTTCTGGTTGTTCAGTCACTAATCGATCAAAAATTTTAGCTATTTCTTCCCATGTTTGAGGCGTTACTACTTGGCTATTACTTAAAATTTCCCCTTCTCCAGTAACAATTCCATACTTAATCGCACTCCCACCAATATCTAACACTAAGTATTTCTCCATTTTTCCACTCCTTGATTTCTTAACAATCTATTTCTCACAAAAATATTCCTCAAGATTTTCATCGAGGAATATTTTTATAATATTTTACAATTTTAATGAATAACCTCATGAATTAACGTTACTGGCTCTGCATGGTCACTAATTTTAATATTATTTTTAATAATTTTAACGGATGCATCAACATCTTTCTTATTGGAATGAATGGTCAGAAGACTGTCGCCTTTTTTCACTTCATCACCAATTTTTTTATGTAACATTAATCCTGCCGCTAAATCTAACTTGCTGTTGATGGTTTCACGTCCAGCTCCTAAAATCATGGCTGCTACTCCAAGCTCTTCTGCATCTACTTCGGAAATGATACCATCTCTGTCCGCAGTCACTTCTACTTGATAGCTTGCTCGTGGTAATAACTCATCTGGATGATCAGCAACTTTAGGATTTCCCCCCTGAGCTTCTATAAATAACTTAAATTGTTCGAGAGCTTTTCCGTTTTTAATATTTGCTTCAAGCTTTGCTCGAGCATCGTCGAGATTATCACCCACACCACCTAAGTAGGCCATTTGACTTCCTAAAACTAAACATAATTCTGTTAAATCTTCTGGGCCTTCGCCTTTCAAGGTGTTAATGGCTTCTTTCACTTCCATTGCATTCCCTATCGCTTCTCCTAGAGGTTGACTCATATCGGAAATAACAGCCATCGTATCACGACCGACTGAATTTCCAATTTCTACCATCGTTTCAGCAAGTTCTTTGGCCTCTTTAATATTTTTCATAAAAGCGCCGGTACCTACTTTTACGTCTAAGACAATCGCATCCGCTCCTGAAGCAATTTTTTTACTCATAATGGAGCTTGCAATTAATGGGATAGAACCTACCGTGCTTGTCACATCACGTAAAGCATAGATTTTTTTATCGGCAGGGGTTAGATTACCCGATTGCCCGACCAAGGCTAATTTATTTTTATTGACGAGATCTACAAATTCATCTTGAGTAATTTCAATATGAAAACCTTCTATCGATTCTAATTTATCTAGAGTTCCTCCGGTATGACCCAAGCCTCTTCCACTCATTTTCGGAACGGGAACACCAACGCTGGCAACAAGAGGTGCTAACACAAGTGTTGTCGTATCTCCGACTCCACCTGTGGAATGTTTATCAACCTTAACTCCCTTTATTGCAGATAAATCAATTTCGTCCCCTGATTTGACCATCGCTACTGTTAAATCGCGCAATTCTTCTTTGGCCATTCCTTGAAAATAAATGGCCATCAACATGGCACTCATTTGATAGTCTGGAATCTCACCTATTGTATAGCCTTCGATCATCCATTTTATTTCTTCGGTTGTTAATGTTTCGTGCTCTTGTTTTTTTTCAATAAGATCTACCATACGTACCATTACATGCATTCCTCCTTATTCAATCGGTTATTTTGTCTTCACTTCAATTTCTCCAGTCGCTGTTCCAGCAATGACTTGATCAACAATATCAATGAATAAGCCATGTTCTACCACACCGACTTCGCTTTTTAGTTCATTTGCGAAGGTTTTAGGGTCTTCGATTTTATTCAAATATAAATCAATAATTAAATTTCCAGAATCTGTAACGAATTTGGTATCTGCATCGTCTTTTCGATATTCTGGTTGATACCCTTTTTCTACAAATTTTCTAAATACATGCTCACTACCAAAAGGAACTACTTCAACAGGCAAAGGAAATTTGCCTAATGTGTCGACCAATTTTGAATCATCCACAATCCAAATATTTTTCTTTGAATTCGTGGCTACAATTTTTTCATAAAGTAAGGCTCCGCCGCCACCTTTAATGCCATGAAAGTCTGGTGAGATTTCATCCGCACCATCTATGGTCAAATCAATTTCATCAACTTCAGACAAATCTTTCATATTTAAGCCCAAACTTACTGCTAATTCTTCTGTGGCTTTTGATGTCGAAACACAAACAATGGAAAGATTTTCATTTTTCACTCGTTCAGCCAAGGCTTGAACCATAAATATAGCCGTTGACCCTGTACCTAGTCCAACAATCATTCCATCTTCAACAAAAGTTGCCGCTTTTTCGCCTACTAATTGTTTTTGATTCATTAAATCTTCCAGCTCCTTATTAAAACGTTCTCAATTATACTCCCATAGTATAGCATAATTCCCTGGAAAAATTGAGCTTTAATCCGTGTTTTATCCTCAGAGATTCCATGAAAAAGGCATCTTGTCTTTTTTAAACAAGATGCCACTTTTTTGCTGCTAGTTCATTTTAAATTCCAAAAATAAATCATTATAAACTTCAATAAATTCTTGTCCTAAATTCTCATAAACTTCCAAATTCTTAATGTTGTCTAAGGGAGGGTAGAACTGTTCGTCGTTAACAATTTCTTTATCCAAATAGTGTTCAATCGCGGTCTGATTAGGTGAGCTGTAACCAATATATTCTGCATTCAAGGTCGCATTTTCAGGACGAAGCATGAAGGAAATAAAGGCATATGCGCCTTCTAGATTTTGGGCGTTTTTTGGAATGACCATATTATCGAACCATAAATTTGAACCTTCCTTAGGCAGTACGTAATGTAAGTGTTCATTTTCAGTCATCATATCGGCGGCTTCTCCCGAAAAAGTTACCGCAATGGGGGCTTCTTCTTGAATCATGTACATTTTGATTTCATCGGCTACGATCGCTTTTACATTTGGGGCTAGTGTGGACATTTTATCTTTAGCTTCTTTTAATTCTGTTGGGTTTTTCGAATTTAATGAATAACCTAAATTTTGTAACGTTAATCCAACAATTTCTCTTGCGCCATCTATCAGCAGTAAATTATTTTGATATTCTGGCTTCCATAAATCTTCCCAGGAAGTGATCTCGTCTGGTGCAATCATTTTATCATTATAAATAATCCCTAGTGTCCCCCAAAAATAAGGAACAGAATATTGATTACCTGGATCAAAAGGTAACTCTCGAAAATCTTCAATCAAATGATCCATTCCTTCGATCTTTGAGTCATCAAGTTTATATAATAAATCTTCATCAATCATCCGCTCAATCATATATTCACTTGGAATAACGATATCATAAGCTGTTCCGCCTTGTTGGACTTTTGTGTACATGGCCTCATTTGAGTCAAACGTTTCATAAATAACTTGAAGGCCGGTCTCTTTTTCAAAGGCAGTAATCAAACTTGGATCTATATAGTCGCCCCAATTATAAATTGTTAGCGTTCCTTCAGCAGAATGGGACGATGACTGGGTCATATAGCGATCCATTCCAAGCAATAACAATATAAGTGCTAGAATGACTAGTATAAGCTGAACAACTTTTTTCATTTCCCTGTCACCGCCTTTTTCTTTTTATGCATCTGGCGACTATATTGTGAAATATAGTAATAACCAAAAACCAACAACAAAGATGCGATAAACAATAACGTACTTAAAGCGTTGATTTCTAGGCTAATTCCTTGTCGTGCTCGAGAATAAATTTCTACAGATAACGTTGTAAAGCCATTCCCCGTCACAAAAAAAGTTACCGCAAAATCATCTAAGGAATACGTAAAAGCCATGAAAAATCCAGAAAATATTCCAGCTGTGATATTTGGTAAAATGACTTGGCTAAGTACTTGCCAACGATTTGCGCCTAAGTCTTCTGCTGCTTTAATCATGGATTGATTTAATTCCTCTAAGTTTGGCAACACCATCAAGACCACAATGGGAATACTAAAAGCGATATGCGATAAAATAACGGACATATAGCCTAGTTGATAACCAACAAGCGTAAAAAGTAATAGAAAACTTGAACCAATAATAACATCTGGCGAAACCAGTAAAATATTATTTGCATTAAGGAGAGCTTCTTTGAGTTGGCTACTTTTAACAAAATGAATACCAATAGCACCCAGAGTACCAATTATGGTTGCCACGGTTGACGAAATTAAGGCAACAAGTAGCGTGTGTATGACAATTTGAATTAAACGCTGGTCTTGTAAAACATTTGAATAATGTTCAAGAGTAAAACTCGTAAATTCATTCATGGTTCCTCCTTCGTTAAATGAAAAATAAACCAAATATAAAATAGGTAAGTAAAGTAATACGAAGACAAAAAAGAGATACAGTTTGGACCATTTTAAAGAATTAGTCATTGCTTACACCTCTTCTCGCTTTCTTATTACTCGTTAGCTTTATGACGATAAACATCAAGACAATTAAAATGATCCCAATAGTTGAACCCATCCCCCAGTTTTGGGTGACTAAGAAATGTTGTTCAATTGCCGTCCCAAGTGTAATTACACGATTTCCGCCAATTAAACGAGTCAACATAAATAGAGAAAGAGATGGGATAAAGACCGCTTGCACCCCACTACGTACACCATTCATGGATAGAGGAAGAATCACCTTTCTAATTGTTGCCCAAGTATTCGCTCCTAAATCATGGCTCGCCTGAATGAGCGACGGGTCGATTTCACTTATTGCATTCATAATCGGCATCATCATAAAAGGCAATTCGATATAAGACGCCACTAGTAAAAAACTGAAATTCGTAAATAAAATTTGTTGGCGACCTATGCCTATGAAATCTAAAAAACGATTGACTATCCCAGACTGACTTAAAATCCCAATAAAGGCGTATGCTTTAAGCAAAATATTAATCCATGTTGGTAAAATGAGTAACATGCGCCATAATTCTTTGTGTTCCGTTTTTGTCAGAATATACGCCGCAGGATAACTGATTATCAGAGTGACAAGCGTAATTAAACCCGCATACAAAAAAGATTGAAAAGTCATACTTAAATAAGTCACTGATGTAAAATATCTCAAGATATTTTCAAACGTAAATGCTCCATCGACATTTAACAAGGATTGATAAACTAAAAGGAAGATTGGAGCCAATACAAATAAAACAATCCACATAACGTAAGGGAACATTAATAGAGTATCTTGTTTTTGAACGGATACTTCTGAATTATTTTTCCGCATATTTACCCCTCCGTTTGATCAAATGAGTATTTTTCTAAACGTTTATAAAAGTCTTCTTCTGATTCCTTTCGGCGCATGACATGGATACTTTCTCTAGAAAAATCAAGGCCTACTGTTGAACCTTCAACCGCTTTTTTCGTGGAATGCACCATCCACTCATTCCCAACTTGGTCATACAAAATAATTTCATAATGGACCCCTCGGAATAATTGCGTGTCTACTGTTGCAACGAATTTTCCTGTTTCAGGTGAAGTAATTTTTAAATCTTCTGGGCGAATCACAAGATCAATGGTCTCATTGGAAGGAATTCCCCCATCTACGCAATCAAGTTCATAACCTGCAAAGGATACACGATAATCTTGCACCATATGACCTTCAACAATATTACTTTCTCCAACAAAATCAGCTACATAGCGATTAAGCGGTTCATCATAAATATCGATAGGACTTCCTTTTTGGACAATTTCTCCATCTTTCATTACAAAAATCATATCACTCATGGCAAGAGCTTCTTCTTGGTCATGAGTAACAAATAAAAAAGTAATCCCTAATCGTTTCTGAAGTTCACTTAATTCATATTGCATATCTGTTCGTAATTTTAAATCTAGTGCTGATAGTGGTTCATCTAGTAATAAAACTTCTGGTTCATTTACTTAGGCTCGCGCAATAGCTACCCGCTGCTTTTGTCCTCCAGACATCCCTGTAATGGAGCGATTAGAGAATTCTTTTAATCGAACCATTCCTAAGGCTTCTTCTACTTTTTCTTTAATTTCTTTCTTTGGACGTTTTTTCATGCGGAGTCCAAATGCCACATTATCAAAAACATTCATGTGTGGAAATAAAGCATAATCTTGAAATACGGTATTCACTTGTCTTTTATAAGCGGGGACATTATTAATTTCTTGATGGTCAATCGTTATATTCCCAGAACTCGCTTCAGTAAAACCAGCAATCAAATTTAAAATAGTTGTTTTTCCGCATCCTGATGGTCCTAATAACGTATAAAACTTCCCTCTTTCCAATTGGAAGGATATGTCCTTCAATACAGTTGATTCATCATATTTTTTCTCTACATTTTGAAAGGTCACAATGGCTTCTGTCAATTTCTTCACCTCAATTTATATACATTTTAGCTTCATTAATTATATTTATTTTTCTGTGAAATACAATCCTTTTTTACACGAATTTGTATGTTTTTATTTTAATTTGAGTCTTGTAAATTGTTATTAGCTTGTTACAGACGATCCACTTACACTAATTGGTCAAATAATCATTAAAAGTACCTTCACTGTTGAAGATAATCCTTCTACCCTCAGGAGTTAGTAATAAAAAATACGTTACTTCTTAGGGTAGCTCCTCTATCTTTAGGAGTTGGTGATAAAAAATACGCTACTTCTTAGGGTAGCTCCTCTACCTTCAGGAGTTGGGGATAAAAAATACGCCACTTCTTAGGGTAGTTCCTCTATCCTTACAAGTGAGCGTGAAAATGTGTCCGACTTGTGAGGGTAACGGCTCTACCCTCACAAGTAAGTGAAAAATTGAGTCCAACTTGTAAGGGTAATCCCGCTATCCTTACAAGTGAGCGTGAAAATGTGTCCAACTTGTTAGGATAGCAGCTTTACCCTCAGGAGTGGGTCCTAAAAATCTGCTCACTTCTTAGGGTAAAATGACTATCTTCAATTAAAGACTAGCCAATCAAAAAAGCCGACCTTCATTTTAATGAAAGTCAGCCTTTATATTTAATTATCCTTTTAGATTCTTGATGTTTCTTCGATGCTTTCACCTATAATACGCACTTCTCTTTCAAGTTCAACATCAAATTTTTCTAAAATAACTTCTTGAATATGTTCGATAAGTTCAATGTAATCTGTAGCCGTTGCGTTATCAATGTTCACAATGAAACCAGCATGTTTTATCGAAACTTGTGCTCCACCCCAAGTTAGCCCTTGAAGTCCTGCATCTTGAATAAGTTTTCCAGTAAAGTGCCCAGTTGGACGTTTAAATACAGAGCCACAAGATGGATATTCTAGAGGTTGTTTTGACGTCCTTAAGAAGGTTAATTCATCCATTCGATCTTTAATTTTTTCAGGATTTCCTGATTTTAATTTAAATGTCACGTCTAAAACAATATCGTGGGTGCTTTGTAGCTTACTGGTGCGATAACTAAATTCTAAGTTTTCATTAGATACTTCAATAATATCACCATCTAAGGTAAGAATAGTTGCTTTTTCAATGACATCTTTAACTTCTCCCTCATAAGCCCCCGCATTCATATAAACAGCTCCCCCAGTACTTCCAGGGATTCCACAAGCAAATTCAAGCCCTGTTAGTTCCGCTTCGTATGCTGCTTGACTGACTTCAATAATTGGTGCTCCAGAGTCTGCGATTAGACGATTTTTATCCACAGTAATTTGGTTCAGTTCCGTTAAAATGACCGTAACTCCTCGTATTCCACCATCGCGCACAATTAAATTACTGGCATTTCCTAAAATGGTTAGTGGATAACCTTCTTCTCGTGTCCAATTGATCACAGCCGTTACTTCCGCAATAGAAGCGGGAAAAAACAAAATATCTGCTGGTCCACCTGTTTTTGTATAAGAATAATTTGAAAGTGGTTCATTTTCTTTTATGATTAAATTTGGAAATTGTTTAATTAAATTAGTATAATTCACTAGATTCTATCCTTTCGCGTTTAAGCCGATCTCGAGTCTGATAAATTAAGCGTCTTAATAATAACATGAACACAAAAAGAAATGTAGTGAATTCTCTAGTGTAAACGTCAACACTTCGAACATAATGAGTCTACAAATAAAAAATACTTGCTTGTTTTTTATTCAAGTAAGTGTTCTTCAGTTATTCGTCTGTTCCATCATTATTTTTATCTTCAACTAATATTCTGTCACCAGAATCATCTGCCGCTACATAGTCGACCTCAATCATTCGCTCTTCATCAATATTCAAAAGAACGCCATAAATACGGCCATTTAAAATCTCGCTGGTGGTTAGGACATAGCTATTAATCCGAAGGGAAACTCGCTCTTCCGTATCGGGTACATAGCCAATCTCATGAATAATAAAGCCAGCGATAGTATCCACATCATCAGCTTCAATATCTTCATCGAAATAGTCATTAAAGTCTTCAATAAGCAAGCCACCATTTAGATAATAATTAAAATCATCAATAATTCGAATATCGCCCATGGTGGTTACATCAGATTCGTCATCAATTTCACCCACAATTTCTTCGAGTAAATCTTCCATCGTTACGATTCCTTCAACTCCACCATATTCATCAATTAAAATTGCCATATGCTGTTGTTCTCGTTGAAATTCGATTAATAAATCATCGGTATAAATGGTTGACGGAACTAACATCGGGCGATGCGAGATTTCTTGTAAATCAATCTCCGAAAAGCCACGGGCACTAGCTTCTTTTAAAAGAGTCTTCATGTGTAAAATCCCAATCACATTATCTTTTTCATTTTTATAGATGGGAATTCGTGAATAGGGGCTATCAATAATAATGTTTAAATTCTCTTCATAAGGGTCATCAATATCAATCATAATAGTATCGGTTCTTGGAACCATGACCTCACGAGCAATCTTCGTATCTAATGAGAGAACTCCTTCCATCATATCCAACTCATCCGTGTCAAAACTATCACTTTCCCGACTCTGTTCCAAAATGACCCGCATTTCTTCACGAGTGAATTTTTCTTCTTTTTCAGTGAAATCAATGGGTGTGATTTTTTGCAATAAATCCGTTGAGACCGATAATAACCAAATAAAAGGTCGGAATAATTTTTGAGCAACAGATACAATACCACTTGTGCTCATGGCAATCGTTTCTGGCATTTGAAGAGCAATTTGTTTTGGAAATAACTCCCCTAAAACCAAGGTAAAATAAGATAAAATCAAAGTAACGACTAATTTAGCTAGGGTTTCTGTTCCTGGGAAATTAGGCAAATATTCAGCAAACACTATAGCAAAACTTGTAGCGGCTTGCGCACTCGATAGAAAACCAGCAAATGTGATGGCTACTTGAATGGTTGCTAGAAAATCATCTGCATCGTCCAATAATTTCAATACTCGAATCGCTTTTTTGTCACCTTCTGCTGCTAATTGATTCACCTTGTTTTTGTTAATTGAGACATAAGCAATCTCAGCGGCCGCAAAAAATGCATTGATAAAAGTTAATACAATAATGATGAATAACTCTGTGTATAGGGAACTCCCGGAAGAATCCATAATTCAACTCTCTCTCCTTATTCTTTCAGAACATTCGCTTCTTGCGAATTTCTATCTTTCTCACTGTTCTTTATTCACAGCTTACGGAACTATTTTATAACAACGTTTTTTAAAAGGGCATCCCTTTAAAAAGATAAAATTTCAATTTGTTTTTTTAGACTTCTTTAAGTATGGAAAAGCGGCTTAGCTTTTAACACTAAACCACTCTCCTCTTGTTATTATTATAAAGTAAACTCTTAAAGTTTAATAGCTTTTTTCTTGTATTTATCAGCAAATCCAGTTTTACGGAAAATCCATTTAATAATCTCTACAAAAACAATAATACTTACGGAAGCTCCAATAATAATTAACCAACCTTCAGTCGTTGGCAAAGTAACATCAAAGAAGTTGTTAATTCCTGGAATTAAGATTACACCATATAATAAAGCGGCTGAAAGTAGGGAAGCACCGTTTAAATATTTATTGTTAAAGGGTTTAGTACTAAATAGTGAATCAAAAACATGTTTCACATTAAAAGCATGGAATAGCTGAATAGTACCCAATGTGGCAAAGGCCATCGTTTCAGCCAAGTTAATCGCATCTACTCCTGGTCCAAGGGTTGGTGCATACTGATAACGACCAAACCAATAAACAAATAAAGTAACTGCTCCTTCAAGAATTCCTTGATAAATAATACTTGGAAGGACACCATTGGATAAAAAGCTAGATTCAGGGGATCGTGGTTCATAATCCATACTATCTTTCTCTGCTTCTTCCATTCCTAAAGCAATCGCTGGGAAAACATCGGTAACTAAGTTAATCCACAAAATATGAATCGGTTCTAAAATTTGCCAGCCAAGTAAAGTCGCTATAAATAAAGTGAGGACTTCACCTAAGTTTGCAGATAGGAGATACTGGACGGCTTTTTGGATATTTGTAAAAACTTTACGTCCTTCTTCGACCGCTTTAACAATGGTCGCAAAATTATCATCTGCTAAAACCATGTCGGAAGCTCCTTTAGAAACTTCTGTACCGGTAATTCCCATACCTACACCAATGTTAGCTTGTTTCAAGGAAGGCGCATCGTTGACACCGTCTCCCGTCATGGAAATGACTTTATTTTTACTTTGCCATGCACGAATAATTCTTACTTTATGCTCAGGAGAAACGCGCGCATACACGGAATAATTTTCAATATTATGAGCAAGTTCTTCATCACTCATCTCAGAAAGTTCTGCCCCGGTGATGACATGATTTTGATTATTTTCATCCGCTTCATCCAGAATCGTTAATCGTTCGGCAATCGCTTGAGCAGTAATTGCATGGTCTCCTGTAATCATAATGGTACGAATTCCTGCACGACGCGCTTTCTCAATAGATCCACGAGCTTCTTCGCGTTCCGGATCGATCATTGCTACTAAACCAGTAAAGATTAAATCTTTTTCGATTGTATCTGTATTTAATTCAGATGGTACTTCTTCAATGATTTTGTAAGCTCCACCTAAAACTCGTAAAGCTTGTTGGGCTAATTCTTTATTTGAATCTAAAATATGGGTTTTATCTGCATCTGTTAATTCACGAACGTCCCCTTTTTCAAAAATTTGGGTCGTTCGATCAATTAATTGATCGGGTGCTCCCTTAACTGTCACTAGATATCGTCCATCCTCTAATTGGTGAATGGTAGACATCAGTTTACGATCCGAATCAAAAGGAACTTCACCAATACGAGGTGTTTTATTTAGTTCTTCTTCTAAATAAAAGCCTTTATCTAAAGCATAGCGAACCATAGCGACTTCTGTCGGATCTCCCACTAAATTTCCTTCATTATCTGTATCTGTATCATTGGCAAAGGTCACTGATTTTACTAGAGGATGTGTCAAATCTATTTCTTCATCATCGTCATGAATCGCTCCATCATAATAAACTTTTTCGATAGTCATTTGATTCAAGGTTAGGGTCCCTGTTTTATCTGAACCGATTACTTGAGTACTTCCTAAGGTTTCAACAGCGGGCAATGAACGAACTAAAGCATTTCTATTCGCCATATTTTGCGTACCAATCGATAAAATAATTGTAGTAATCGCTGGTAAGCCTTCTGGAATGGCGGCTACCGCTAAGGAAACAGCGACTAGCAACATTTGATCCCATGGAATATTTTGGAAGATGGTTCCGACAAAGAAGGTTAGGATAGCAATTCCTATAATCATATAAGTTAAAGCTTTTCCTAGATCTTCTTGATCCTCTTGTAAGGGGGTCTTTTTAGCTTCTGTCGTCTCAAGCATGGAAGCAATATGTCCTACTTCTGTATCCATAGCAGTACTTGTAACAATACCTAACCCACGTCCGTAAGTGACATTTGTACTTGAATAAACCATATTTGTTCGGTCGGCGATTTGAGCTTCTTCATCGAGAGGTGTCGCATCCTTTTCAGTAGGAACTGATTCACCGGTTAAAGCAGCCTCTTCAACTTGTAATGAGTTTTCTTCAATGAGGCGCATGTCTGCTGGAACGACATCTCCAGCTTCTAATAAAACAATATCCCCTGGTACAATTTCTGTACTTTTCATCACTTCTGTTTTTCCATTCCGTCGAACATGTGCTTCTGGTGAAGCCATACTTTGTAAAGCATCAATCGCTTCTTCGGCTTTACTTTCTTGGAAAACACCCATAATCGCATTTAAGAAAACAACAATTAAAATAACAACCGCATCGGCAAGATCACCACTTACCAGCCAAGACACAATCGCTGCAACCAACAAGACAATGATCATAAAGTCCTTAAATTGTGCAATGAATTTCTGTAAAAGCGAAGTATGCTCCCCTTTTTGAATTTCGTTGGGTCCATATTTTTCTAAGCGTTTGGCTGCCTCGTCTGAGCTTAGTCCTGTTTTGGCGTTCGAACCTAATTTTTCAATGACCTCATCACTTGACTGCCGATAAGAATCCATTTCATTCATTTTTAATTTTCCTCCTTATATTCCTTTTTTGGTATTTTTTTAGAGAAAACTATTAAAAAAGAGACTTATGCACAGCCCAGTTTAAAAAACCGGGGGCATAAGTCTCACCATTTAAGTGCAGTACCAGTAAACTAATTTAATTAGTTACTTATCGTTGTTGATACTGACGAGGGTTCCCCCTCCAGTTACTCCCTTATGAATATTCAGTTGCCCGTATTATAATAGAAAGAATACCTTAAATGCAAGTCAATAAGACTCCTTATTTAATCATTTTGAAAATGTTCAAGTACCTCTTCATATTCTTTCCCTACGGCTTCAAGAGTTATCACACGTTTCTCTGGATTTTCATCCTCTCGTTTAAGCTCAATTTCTAAATGATTGTTTGGAAGATCTTCTGGGGCTACAGAAGGCCACTCCACCACCGAAATGCCGTCCCCTTCAAAATATTCATCTAATCCTAAATCTGGAACTTCATTTTCTGTCAAACGGTATAAATCCACATGGTATAAAGGAATTTTTCCATTAGGATATTCACGAACAATTGTATAGGTAGGACTCTTAATAATACGGCCAACATCTAGTCCTTCACCTATTCCTTTCGTAAAGGTTGTTTTCCCAGCCCCCAAATCGCCCTCAAGCAAGAGGGTCATTCCTGGTTTTAAATATGTCGTTAGCTTTTTAGCAAACTTTATCGTTTCTTCTTCATTATTTGTCACTATCGTAATCATAAGACTCTCCTTATTTAACTATTTATTTCTCTATTCTAATTTCTCGATGCTTCTCGGTCTAGTATACCAATTTTTTTAGGAAATGAGTATTGTTTCATTTCAAAGCTAAACTCGCTATAATAAAAGGTAGAATAAATTACTTAAACAATTAAAGTCATTTTCGAAGAGAAAAGAGAGCAAAACAAGAAAGGAAGAACGCTATGTTACAAGTGAATGCTTTGACTGTGGGACCTGCTCAGTCCAATTGTTATATTATTTCCAATCCAGAAAATCATGAAGCCTTGGTTGTGGATCCAGGAGCCGAGCCGACAACTCTGATCAGTCGCATCGAAGAGTTGAAGGTTAAACCTGTGGCTATTTTATTGACTCATGCGCATTATGACCATATTGGAGCAGTCGATACCCTGCGCGATCGCTATGAGGTTCCAGTCTATTTGGCAGCTGAAGAAGAGGAATGGTTAAGCAATCCAAATAAAAATTTATCCGCGATGTTAGGAGAATCGGTTACTGCTCGACCAGCTGAATATTTATTTAAACCAGAAGAAGTGATAGAAATCGCCCATTTCACCTTTAAAGTTGTCGCAACTCCTGGCCATTCTCCTGGAGGCGTTTCTTTTATTTTCGAGGACGATGAATTTGTCATCACCGGGGATGCTCTATTCGCTGGAAGTGTCGGTCGGACAGATTTTCCGGGAAGTGAACCCAAAGAACTCATTCCCAATATCCGCCAAAAATTATTCACGCTCCCCAGTTCCTTTACAATCTATCCTGGGCACGGAGAAAGTTCAACCCTCGCCCATGAAATGACTACGAATCCATTTTTTAATTAAATTTGTTTTCGTCGCAAGCAAAAAAAGCCTTTAGGAGGAAATCCTAAAGACTTTTTTATATGCTGTAAATTTTCATCTTGTAAGTTGGTCAACTGTTTAGCTTTCTTTCCATGTAAAAGTACCCGTACACTTTACGGTGTCATTGACTTGGATTTGGTGACGAGAAATTAGCTGTCCTTCTTCATTGGTAGCTAGTTCTGTATAGGAGTCTACTTCCTCACCAATATGTACTTCTTTTTCAAAAACAATATTACCGTGTATCGGTTCATGAGTGGCTAAAAAGTCATCACTCAAAGCCTCTAACATCCATATAAAGTACGTTGAATTATTCGCATGGAAATTTGTATCAATATCAAAATAGCCTACTTGAATTTTTCGGTGTTGGGCGGTTTCTATATTTTTTGGAACTTCTGGTTTAGGCATCCGCTTAATTCGACGATTTTCTGTAGACCCATAGCCTTCAACAATTTCAGGTGAGATTTTCGATAATTTTCGATTCGTATTTATTAAAGCAAATACCGTCATGACATAAACAATAAGTTGATCATTTTCATCATAAACCTCAAATTCACGATAAGAAAAAATTCGGTTATACTCTCGAGCAAAGGTTTTTACTTTAATCATTTCATCCGTTTTGGGTATCCGATGAATCTCTAGATCATATTGAATAATTACCCAACTCAGCCCATGTTCTCTAACTGAAAGTGCGCCAATCTCTTCCGTCTGTTCCCCTGAAACTTCAATCAGCACATTCATTAAATGCGGTAACGTGATTCTTCGATAACGATCACCTAAATAATGGGGAATTTTCAGTTGTTTTTCATAGATATGTGGTTGCATGTGTTTCCTCCTGCTTCATTTCTACCTTCATTATAACTCTGAATTTATTATAAAGTTTATCATCTGTTATTCTAACGGTTTTATCGCGTAAAGTATAGAAATCAAAGGAACATTCTTTTGAATTCATTGAATAATTTTTGCGAATACATTTAATTTATCATGCTCTATGGTATAATTTTCATAAGAAAACGATTGAATCGATTAAGGGAGTATAAAGTAGATATGAAAATGGATATCAAAAGAAGAAACCAATTATTAAGCGTTGCCGGTGGTGTTATTGGAGCGATCGCTGGATATTTTTATCCTGCACTCGTCCAAGGATATTTACCTATCTTAGGAATAGGCGCCGGTCTATTTTATTTCTTTGGCACAAACTCGGTTAATAAAAATCCAGAGAAAAAGAGAGTCACCAATTTTGATGAATATACTTGGTATGTGATTTTAAGAATTTTAATGGGCTTTTTAGTGGGTGGCGCAATTACCTCAACCATTGTATTAACCATGGATATTTTAGAACAACAAAAGCAACAATCTTTATTTTGGAATTACTTTATTTAAGTGAAAGGCGTTTTATAAATGAATTTTACTGATGTATCTTTATCTAAAGCTACGATTCAAACCAATAAATTATTAAATAATATCAAAACCTTTAAGTCTTTGTTATCTGAACACACAAAATTTATGGCTGTCATTAAAGCAAATGCTTACGGTCACGGTGCCGTCCCTCTCGCCCGTAAAATGGAAGAAGTAGGTGCAGCCAACTTTTTTGGCGTTGCGCAACTTAGTGAAGCATTGGAACTCCGTGATGCAGGAATTCAAACCCCAATTTTAGTTTTTAGCCCAACGCGTCCCAGCGAGATTGAATTAGCCATTCAACAAGATGTGACCCTAACCGTATTTTCGAAAGAGGTTGCCGAAGAGATTGTTCGTGTTGCTGAAAAACTGGAGCATCAGGCCCGTGTCCATCTAAAAATCGATTCAGGAATGGCTCGTTTGGGAATCACTACTTTTGAAGAAGCTTTGAATGTTTATCAGTCCTTAACTTCAGAATATGTATGGATTGAAGGAATTTATACGCATTTTGCGGATGCGCCAAATATTCAGCCTAATAATTTTACACAAGAACAGTTTGCTCGTTTTAAAGCCATTTTGGACGCTTTTTCTGAGCAACAAATTTCCTTTGATCTTCGTCATAGTTGTAACACCGCAGCTACCTTAAATTTCCCAGAGTATCATTTAGATATGGTGCGAGTTGGCTTGGGTTTATATGGATTAGATCCTACTTTGAGTGCTGAAGGCAAAGCCACTTTAGAACCGATTGAAACCGTTCAGGGTATCGTCACTCATGTAAAAAACTTTCCAGCGGGACAAAGTGTCGGCTACAGCCGTACTTTCTTCTCAGAAAAACCTATGCGTATCGCTACGGTAGCCATTGGATATGCGGATGGCGTCGCTAAATCTCTATCTAATGAAGGTTCTTTTACCTATAAAGACCATTCCTTACCTATTATAGGTGAAGTTTGTATGGACCAGTTAATGTTAGATTGTTCAGAAGTTGATGACTTAGCTGTCGGTGACACCGTCACTTACTTTGGTGATCCTAAAGATGGTCATTTATTAATGACAGAGGTCGCAAAAAAAGCAAAGGCTTCGCAATACGATTTATTGTGTCGTATTGGAAATCGCGTAGAAAGAATTTATCAATAATTCAAAATTAAAAATAAAATGAAGCCCAAGTTGAAATTTGGGTTTCATTTTTCATTAAAGGAGGATGAAAGGACAAAAATGAAAGCAAAAAATTCAAAAAATAAAACAAAGTCAATATCTCTTAATTTATGCAGCAAAGGCCTCACACTATGACCAGGATTTAAAGGCTGCGGAAGATTTAATAGACAAAGGCGAAAACCACACGCACCTATCCCCTACTCTCACGGACGAAAAATTTGAAGAAACAATGTATCAATATCTAAGAGAAGAATTAAACGCGATGAAGCAAAGCTTTTGATTCAAATCTGGTAGATTGTGTACGGAGAAAGCCCTGTTATAAAAGATGGTCCATTTTTTATATAAAATTACGTTATTTAGCGAGAAAAAACTATTTACTGGACATTTTCTTAAAAAATGTCTCGTATTTTTTATTTACTGGACATTTTTCGAGAAAATGTCTCGTATTTCTGATTTACTGGACATTTATTGAGAAAATGTCTCGTATTTCTGATTTACTGGACATTTATTGAGAAAATGTCTCGTATTTCTGATTTAAAGGAAGCTTCCTAAATCTCTATTATTTTTCACGAAAAAAGGACTTGCTCTCGCAAGTCCTTTCATTATTTAATCTTTTGTTTTGAAGGGGAAATTAATACATTCCACCCATTCCGCCCATACCACCTGTTGGATCAGCTGCAGGTGCTTCAGGTTCTGGAATTGTAGCAACTGCTGCTTCAGTTGTTAATAGTAAAGCAGATACTGATGCTGCATTTTGTAATGCTGAACGAGTAACTTTTGTAGGATCGATAATTCCTGCATCAATCATATCTACAAGCTCACCAGTCATCGCATTAAATCCAATTCCTTTTTCGCTGTTTTTCAAGCGTTCAATAACAACACTTCCGTCTACTCCAGCGTTTTTAGCGATTTGACGAACAGGTTCTTCTAACGCACGAAGAATAATATTTACTCCTGTTTTTTCATCACCTTCGACATCAATTTCAGCAACTTTTGCTAAAATATTGATGTAAGCAGTTCCTCCACCTGAAATAATTCCTTCTTCAACGGCAGCACGTGAAGCGTTCAACGCATCTTCAATACGTAATTTGCGTTCTTTAATTTCTGTTTCTGTAGCAGCTCCAACTGCAACAACAGCAACTCCACCAGCTAATTTTGCAATACGTTCTTGTAATTTTTCTTTATCAAAGCTTGAAGATGTTTCTTCTACTTGTGCACGTAATAAAGCAACGCGTTGTTCAATCATTTCTTTTTCGCCAGCACCTTCAACAATAACTGTATCATCTTTTGTAACAGTTACTCGGCTTGCTGAACCTAATTGATCAATAGTTGTATCTTTTAAGTCTAAACCTAGATCTTCAGTAATCACTGTTGCACCAGTTAAGATTGCAATATCTTCAAGGATTCCTTTACGACGATCACCAAATCCTGGAGCTTTAACTGCTGTAACATCTAATGTTCCACGGATTTTATTTAAAACAAGTGTTGGTAAAGCTTCCCCATCTACATCATCCGCAATAACTAATAATGGACGGTTTTGTTGCATAATGCTTTCTAATAAAGGAACGATATCTTGTACATTAGAAATTTTTTGGTCTGTAATTAAAATGTAAGGATTTTCTAAATCAGCTTCCATTTTCTCATTGTCTGTGACCATGTATTGAGATAAATAACCACGATCAAACTGCATACCTTCAACAACATCTAAAGTTGTTTCGATACTTTGAGATTCTTCAATTGTAATAACTCCATCACTACCTACGCGATCCATAGCATCAGCAATGATTGCTCCAACTTCAGAGTCTCCAGAAGAAATAGCAGCAATTTGTTCAATTGATTCGCTACTATCTACTTTTGTAGAAATTTCTTTCAAAGCTTCAACTGCTTTATCCGTTGCTTTTTCGATTCCACGACGAATGCCCACAGGGTTTGCACCTGCAACAACGTTTTTCATTCCTTCTTCTACAATAGATTGAGCTAAAACGGTAGCTGTTGTTGTACCGTCACCAGCAATATCATTTGTTTTGCTTGCCACTTCAACGACTAGTTGTGCACCCATATTTTCAAACTTATCTTCTAATTCGATTTCTTGAGCGATGGTTACCCCATCATTTGTAATTTGAGGTGCGCCGTATGAGCGATCTAATAAAACGTTACGGCCTTTTGGTCCTAAAGTAACTTTTACTGTATCTGCTAATTTATTTACTCCATCTACCATTGCTTGACGTGCATCAGCAGAATGTTTAATCTCTTTAGCCATATTTAATTAACTCCTCTTTCTTATTGTATTTTTTCTATTTATGTTATTATTTGGATAGATTATTCAGCAACTGCAATAATGTCTGTGTCTTTAACAACTAAATACTCTGTACCTTCGTATTTAACTTCGCTGCCAGAGTATTTTTCAAAAAGAACTTTGTCCCCTACATTGACTTCTATAGTAGAACGCTCGCCACTATCTAATAATTTCCCTGCACCCACTGCAACAACTATTGCAAATTGAGGTTTTTCTTTTGCTGAATCTGGTAATACAATGCCACTTGGAGTTGTTGTTTCTTCTTCAACAAGCTCAAGTAATACACGATTTCCTAATGGTTTTAACATTTCTTTTCCCTCCAAAATATAATCTTTCATTTAAAAATTAGCACTCGACACCTTCAAGTGCTAATCACATCTATTAGTATAGGAAAAAAATATGAATTATGCAAGAGGGATCTCTTGAAATTCATCAGAATAAAATGTGAAAATATTTTGATTTTCTTTATTTATTTCTTCTATTCGGCTTTAGTATTTAAACATCTAAACGTATTGTGTTATTATAAGTAAGAATATTACAGAGTAATAAAGTTAGGAGTTTACTTTTTGAATCAAAAAAATTTGTTAGGACCTATTATTATCCGTTTTTTATTTTTTGCCGTTAATTTCTTTTTCTTAGTCCAAATTAATGGCATTGATGGTTGGGGTTTTTTGTCCGTTTTACTCGCATTTTTCGCAACCCGAGATTTCGTGCAAGGTGTACGTTTAGCCCAAATTTATTATCATCTTTCTAAAAATAGTAATGATCAAGATAAAAAAGATTAAACTAAAACTCCTTTCCAATTTGGATGGGGGTTTTATCATTATCTTGTTCTTTTTAAACTTAAAAAATTGTCTTTATCCTAAGGAGTCGATGTTTTTTCATCCTCACTCCTCACTTTAAATTTTTCCAATAAAAAAATTCCTTCTTATTTTAAGAAGAAATTTTTTATTTAATGAGTTATTCCATGTCTTCATCCATAATTGAATCGCTATATTGGACAAAATAAATAAGCGATTGTAATTCATTACTTAAATCCACATTTAAAATACGAACTGTATCGGGTACGGTTAAGCGCAAAGGTGTAAAGTTCATGATTCCTTTTACCCCTGCCTCCGCTAAGTCGTCTGCAATTTCTTGTGCTCCCGGTCCAGGAACTGCAATAATAGCAACCTCAAATTGTTGGGCTTCTACCTGTTCTTTTAATTCATCTCGATGATAAATCGGAACCCCTTCATAAATAGTATTGACAATCTCTTCATCAATATCAAAGCCTGCACTAATTCGAATACTATTTTGACCTTGGAAATTGTAATTTAATAAGGCTCGTCCTAAATGACCTACTCCAATGATGGCAACATGAGTGAGTTGTTCTTGATTTAATTGTTTACTGAAAAAGTTCATTAAATCTTCCACATCATAGCCATATCCACGTTTTCCTAAAGCACCGAAGTAAGAAAAATCACGGCGAATAGTAGCACTATCAATTTTTACAGCTTCGCTTAAGTCTGCAGAAGAAACTTTCTTTTTCCCTGAACTAAATAGATATTTTAAATATCGATAATATAGTGGCAATCTTTTAGCAGTTGCCTTAGGAATTTTTTTATCATTCATTATAATTCTCCGTTCCTATTCTGATATCTTCTAATGTTCAAATCACTTCGATAAAATGAAATATAGTGAATTCACAAACATAGATTATAGTTTCTATCTATTAGTCATTATACCAAGACAAATTCTACAAAGAAAGACATCCAGGCATTTTTTTCACAATTTCACATAAGTAAAGAAAAATTGCCCCAAAGCGTTTACATTCGCACTCTTTTCCTTGCGATATCCCTCACGATCACAATTGGTAATCTTTCGAGATTGTGATAAAATAAAGAAGTATTCTAGAAATGAGGAAATTTTAATTATGCTTTTACAAACACAAAATGTTACCCGTCGATTTGGTGGTGAAGAATTATTCAATGGTATAACTTTTGAAATTAAAGAAAATGCCCGTATTGGCTTAGTTGGCCGAAACGGAGCTGGAAAATCAACACTTTTAAAAATCTTAGCAAATATAGAAGCTCCTGATGAAGGACGCGTCATGCGTAAAAAAGATTTAACTATTGGCTTTTTAGATCAACATGGAGGGTTAGAATCTAATCGAACGATCTGGGAAGAAATGAAACATATCTTCGCTCCAGTCCTTGAAATTGAAAAACGATTACGAGCTGTTGAACAAAAAATGGCGACTGAAGATTCTTCTGACGAAGCTTCTTTTCAAGAGTTACTAAAAGAATATACCCGTCTACAAGAAACTTTCGAACAGCAAAATGGTTACGGATATCGCAGCGAAATAAAAATGGTTCTCCACGGGTTTAAATTTTACGAAGAAGATTATGATAAACCTATCGCCTACCTTTCTGGAGGACAGAAAACACGTTTATCTTTAGCCAAATTACTTTTACAGAAAAAAGACTTGCTGATCCTTGATGAGCCGACCAACCATTTGGATATCGAAACTCTCTCTTGGCTGGAAAATTATCTCACTAATTACACAGGAGCTTTAGTCATTGTTTCCCATGACCGCTATTTTTTGGATAAATTGACTATCGAAACTTATGAATTAAGCTATGGACAGATATATTATTTTAAGGGAAATTATTCAAGATACCTTAAACAAAAAGCAGCTCATATTGAAAAGCAGACCAAAGATTATGAAAAACAACAAAAAGAAATCGCGGAAATGGAAGACTTTATTGCGCGAAACCTTGTCCGAGCTTCAACCACTCGGCGAGCGCAATCTCGACGAAAGCAATTAGAAAAAATGGATCGTATTGAAAAACCGTTGGGAGATGAACGCTCGGCCTTCTTTTCCTTTAGCCCAGAGCGGCAATCAGGAAATATTGTGCTTCAAACAAAAGATCTAACAATCGGCTATAGTCAAAATGATGTATTGAGTCGAGAGATTGATTTGGATATTCGTAAAGGTGACGTTATTGCATTGATTGGACCGAACGGAATTGGAAAATCAACCCTGCTTCGAACGCTAGTTAAACAGATTGACCCGGTTGGCGGAGAGTTTGAATATGGAACAAAAGTAGATATTGGATATTATGAACAAGAACAAGAAAATCTAAATCCCTCAAACACAGTCTTAAAAGAAGTTTGGGATGAACATCCGCTAATGACTGAAGAAACCGTTCGAACGTTTCTAGGAAGTTTTTTATTTAGAGGAGAAGATGTTGAAAAAACTGTTTCTACGTTAAGTGGTGGTGAACGAGCCCGTGTTTCTTTAGCAAAACTAGCATTAAATCATGATAATTTCTTAGTCTTGGATGAACCGACGAACCATTTGGATATCGATTCAAAAGAAGTTTTAGAAAATGCTTTAATCAATTACCAAGGGACATTGCTTTTTGTTTCTCATGACCGCTATTTTATCAACCGTTTAGCGACTAAAGTTTTAGAAATAGGTCCTAATGGTACGACTCTTTATTTGGGTGATTATGACTACTACCTTCATAAAAAAGAAGAACTTTACGAACAGCAACAAGCAAAAGAACAAGCTGTTTTAAATGAAAAAAATTCCCATACTGATTCTTTAGAACATTCCTCTAAAGAAAACGAACAGGATTGGGTGGATCGTAAAGAACAAAAACGTCAAACTCGTCGTCTTAAACGCGAAATTTCTTCTATAGAAGAAAAAATAGCAGCGATCGAAGAAGACTTAGAAAATTTTACAAATGAAATGAATCAACTTTCTAATAGCGAAGAGGTTTTAAAAAGTGGCCTTTCTGCAGAAGCCCATCATTCATTAAATGAATTATCAAAGTCATTTGACGAAAAAAGTAAAGACCTTGAAGATTTGTATGAGAAATGGGAAATTCTTCATCTAGAACTTGACGAATATACAGAATAAAAAGATAAAAGGGCTAGTGAAGGAAAACTTTCCATTCACTAGCCCTCTTTATATTCATTTATGCTTTGCTTAATTAGCGGGATCCGCCACCGCCTCCACCGCCAGCGCCTGCTCCTCCCCCACCTGAGGAGAAGCCTCCGCCACCGGTACTGGAGTAACCTGCGGATTGCATCCCAGTTGTATTACTGATGTACATATAATGCCAACCATAGTAACGGCCATATACATAAGGATAGGTTTTTTCTAAATAAGCCCAAGTGCTAGGCTCGAATTCTTCTAAATATTTAACAACTTCTTCCGCTTTACCAAATAAAGCCGCCCAGACAATAAGTTCTTGCCAATTTTCAAAATCTGTTAAAGATAATTCATCAATCTTTTTAATAAAGTTATCAAATTGAATAATCTCGTTAACAGTATTCTCACCTTTTTCTGTGAGTGATTCAATATCTACAGACATTCCATAGACTTTTTCCTCTTTTAGGGTCATATAGTCATTTTGATCGAGCCAATCTAGAGAGACTTCATCTAAAAGTTGAACAAGATCATTGACACTTTCTGCATTGTCCTCTGACCAATCTGTAACGTCTTTACCTTCAATAAATCCATCTTGATCCGCGATTTCTAATAAGATTCCCCAAATAACTTCTTCTAGTGTGCTCTCTCCTATTTCAAATAAATCAACGTATTCATCAAAGGATAGTAGATTGATTTCAATCTCTTCTTTAAAGTTTCTAATTTGTATTTGGCCGGTTGTTTTAGGACCTAACAAGAAACGATCTTTCTCATCGGTTTCGATTTGTAGGCGATCTTCAAAGGACCAAATGAGAAGATACGCAAAGAAATAATTGGCGAACCCGCCACCATCTAGAACAACTCTCTTCAATAGATATGCATAGTCTCCAATATCTCCATTAAGCTTTGGTGGATTCTGAGAAGTCTTCCCTTTATTTTTACTGATCCATTCTGTGGAATAAAAATGATTGTTTTCTTTACGCTTTTTTCGAGTTTTAAGTCCGTAAGCAGCAGAACCTCCTGCTATTCCTACACCCATGATTCCCATTCCTGAAAGCAAAACGATTAACCAAGTAGGCATGGGCTCTTCATCGTTATAAGAAGAACCTTCTGTTGCCATCTCTTTTTGTTCAGCTAAAGTCATATCGACCGTTGAACGGGTGTTAAACGTTCCTGATGGGAATTGAGTTAAAACAATCACATCATTTGAGTCCGTTAGTCCATAACCGGTCCATTCCAAATGACCATCAACAATATCAATCGGTCCTTCAAAGCCAAACCCATAAAAGTCAAGAATCTCTTCGTCTAAAGGAAAAGGAGCATGGACTTCTAAAGTCATTTTGTCTGTAGGATGAGAAAGGAAGGTGTCAAAGTTCCAAAATAGAGCTTGACCATCTTCTAATTCACGAACCATATTTGAAAGGGAGTAGGTCACATTATACTCTTGTAGACCATAATCACTAATTCCCCAAGCTAATTCATACCCATCATCGACATCTATCAATCCATAATGATAGGCTTTATCTTCAAAGGAAGCATCGATATCCCAATCAGGTTCTTCGGTAAAACCTTCCACTTGAAAATCTAGCAATTCTGAATCTTGTAAATTATTCAATTGAATATAAAGTTCTGTATCTTCATACATTTCAGTTTCACGATTTTCGCGAATCGTTGCTGAACCATCTTCATGTAGTTCAACATCAATATGGATATCTTTTATTTTATTTTCTTGAGCCGAAACGACGTAACCAATAGGCATGATAAATAAAAAAATGATAGCAGTCATAATAAACTGTAAAAACTTACGCATTCCTTCACCTCTATTTATTTGTCATTTTTTTCTGCATCTTCTTTATTTTTATAATCGTTTAATTTAGTCTACAAAGTTAACCCTGGTTGTGCATTAAGAGCAAGGTTGGCTGTATGATTCTTTTCCAGTTCAAGGAAAGCAGCAGCCCCAATCATTGCAGCATTATCTCCGGTTAATGAGAGCGGTGGAATAACTAAGCAAACATTCTCTAATTGCTCTTCAACCGCTTTTGAAAGTCCCTCACGAAGACCGGAGTTTGCAGCAACACCTCCCGCTAGAATAATTTGTTTAACTGGATATTCTTTAGCAGCTCGTATGGTTTTGTCTATTAAGACATCCACTACCGCATATTGAAAACTGGTTGCTAAGTCATTGTGATTGAGCTCTTCGCCTTTTTGCTTTGCGTTATGAACGGTATTAATAAAGGCCGATTTTAACCCACTAAAACTAAAGTCATAATTATCTTCATGAATCATCGCCCGTGGAAAATTAAAGGTGTCTTCCCCTAATTGCGCCATTTCATCAATATACTTTCCACCCGGATAAGGAACACCAAGAACGCGGCCAATTTTATCATACGCTTCCCCTGCTGCATCATCGCGAGTTTCACCAATAATTTCAAAAGCCCCGTGTTCTTTCATATAAACAAGTTCTGTGTGCCCCCCACTCACAACAAGGGCCAATGATGGAAATTCAAGAGGCTCAATTAATTGGTTTGCATAAATGTGTCCTGCTAGATGATTCACCGGAATTAGCGGTAGATCATGCGCAAAAGCAATCGCCTTCGCCGCATTCACCCCTACAAGTAAAGCGCCCACTAGACCTGGACCTTCTGTCACTGCTACCGCATCCAAATCCTCAAAAGTAACTTTTGCTTCTTTCATAGCCTCTTCAATAATTAACGTAATATATTCTACATGATGGCGACTAGCAATTTCAGGGACAACACCGCCAAAACGTTTATGACTATTTATTTGAGAAGCGACAATATTTGATTTGATGGTATCGCCATTTTCAATAACAGACGCACTTGTTTCATCACAACTTGTTTCGATTGATAATATTAACAATTTCGTTTCTCCCTCCTACAACATTTCTTCTACAGTCTATTTCTTTCAAAAGTTAAAGCCCTTTAAATGTTTAATTGCATGACAATCGCATCTTCAATCGGCTTACTATAATAGGCTTTTCGTAGAGCGATTTCTTCAAAACCGATTTTTTTATATAAACCGATTGCTGGGACATTGGATACACGCACTTCTAAATAAAGGGTTTCTACTTCGCGTTTCCGACAATATTCAATCAATTGCTCAAAAAGTTGGTAAGCAATATGGCCCTGTTTATAGTCTTCATCCACGACAATCATATAAATATCCACTTCTGATAAAGCAATAGAAGCAATAAGGAAACCAATTGTTTTTTCCTTTGAATGCTCATTGATGCTCGCTGTGAAAACCACCACATTTTCCGCTTCTAGCGTATGATAAAAATGCTGGGTTTCCCACGGAGATTCGTTTTTAAACCCCGCCATGGCTATTTTATATAAAGTCGCTGCCCAATCTTTTCGATTTTTATCTGATGGAATTTTCTGAATGTTTAGGTAATTATTTGATTTGTTGGTATTCATTGTACTCATCCATTTTATTTAAATTCATCCGCATATCTAACGCATCTTCTCCATTATTATGGTAATAATTTTTCTTGATTTTCCCATCTTGAAAACCAATTTTTCGGTATAAGCGTTTGGCGCCTTCATTAGACATTCGGACTTCTAGAGTCATGACTACTCGCTGAAGTTTTCTCCCAATATCTGCAGCCATTAAAATTAAAAAAGTGGCTAATCCTTGCTTTTGATAAGCAGGAATGGTTGCAATATTTGTAACGTGCACACTTTCTGGACGCAATGAAACCCCAATAAAAGCAATCGGTAAGCCCACATGATAACTAATCAAGAAAAAAGACGTTCTCTTCCGCAACTCACTATGTACAGCTATCCTTCCCCAAGGCGCTTTTCCATCATAGCAAGCTTCTTGAATCTGAATGATGGCCTCTAAGTCGGCATTTGTCGCAAAAAATACTTCCGTAACTTCTCCATTTTTTAATCGATAGCTTTTTTGGAGTAGCATACTTTCGTCTACCATGGGTTGAAATAACACGTACTCAACCTCCTCTTTTTTCCCAGTAATCCATTCTTTAAATTTTCTCAACCCAGTTGCCTCCTTCAGAATCAGGATGCTCCTTCAACCAGTTTTCTTCTGCTTCGGCTAATTTCAAATAAGTCGGAGTGAATGAATGAGCTGACGTCGTTTCTTCTTTTTGGGCAAGAAAAGCTAACACAGAAGCTCGCGGTAAGTGTTGTTCAGGTCTAGCCAATCGAACTTGATCCCCTAATTTCTCGTGGAAAATTTCAAAAAAAGCTGAGGCATCCGCTCCGATTAATGTCAACGGACTCGACCACTCTCTTTGAGCCAACATCTCAGCCCATTGCTCCGCAGCCACATGCACTTCTTCCATAACTTCAAGAAGTTCTCCATCTTCTCCTCTTGTATATAAACCCGTATAAATATTTTGACGACGAGCGTCAAAAATCGGAAGTATCAGCTCACCCGTATGCTCATCCAAACGATTTCCAGCCACCACTTTCAAACTAGAAACCCCCACCAAATCAATACCTTTCGTCCAAGCCAATGACTTCGCAATGGTCACAGCAATTCGAAGACCCGTGTAAGATCCCGGTCCCTGAGCCACCGCGATCCGATCTATATCATCCAAAGAGAGTTTCGCTTGCTTTAGCACCTCATCAATAATAGGCATCAGTTGTACACTATGGTTTCGTTTCACATTAATCAATTGCTCTGCCAAAATTCGATCTCCCTCAACAACCGCGACACTCAAGGGCTGATTCGACGTATCAAATGCGAGTATTCTCATTCCTGTCACTCCAATTTCCTTTGACCTAATCTATTTTTCATTTCCTATTTTATCACAGATTAAAGGTGCATGGTAGATTTCTCTCTTTCCGCTTCGCAAATGAGTTAAAGAAACTTTCAGAAATTATTCTGACTATTTTTATTCCGTTTGTGTAAAGATAAATGCATTTTTTAGAATTTTGTGAGAAAATAGGAAGAACAAGCTAATAAATTAGATTTAAAGGAAGGGAAGCGAAAGAATGACTTTTAGAGAAGTAGAAAAACATGATTTACCAGATATTCAATCTGCTGGACACTTATATGAACATGAAGAAACAGGCGCTCAAGTTTTATATCTAAAAAATGATGACCCCAACAAATCGTTTACCATTGGTTTTAAAACACCTCCATACAATGATAATGGAATCACGCATATTTTAGAGCACTCGGTTTTAAATGGGTCTAAAAAATATCCTTCCAAAGAACCTTTTGTTGAACTCATCAAAGGCTCTTTGAATACCTTTGTGAATGCGATGACTTTTTCAGATAAAACAATTTATCCGGTCGCTTCGACCAATCAAAAAGATTTTCGTCACTTAATGGGTGTTTATTTGGATGCGGTTTTCCAACCTTTATTTATTGAAAATCCCCAAATTCTAGCTCAAGAAGGTTGGCACTATCATTTAGAAGATCCCGAAGACGATTTAATCTATAAAGGCGTTGTGTATAACGAAATGAAAGGGGCGTTTGGTTCCCCAGAACGTCAGCTCTACCAACAAATTTCTGCACAACTTTATCCAAATAGTATTTATCGCTATGAATCTGGAGGAGATCCAGCGGCTATTCCTGGCTTAACTCAAGAAGAATTTGTAGACTATCATAAAAAATATTACCATCCATCAAATTCTTTCACTATCTTGTATGGTGATTTGGAAATTGATCAGGCATTTGCTGACTTAGAAGAATACTTTAGCGGCCATGGGAAGCTGTCTGAAGAGATCAATTTAGCTTTTGACCTTTCCCAACCTGAGGCAATTGAATTTGAAGACTCCTATTCAATTACTGCTGGCGATGATCCAAAAGATAAAGACTATCTCGCCATTGGTTGGCATGTTGCAGACCCTACACAGGCATTGGATAGTTTTGGTTTGAAGGTCCTTGAAGAAATTCTACTCGGTAACAATCAATCTCCTCTTAAAAAGGCTTTACTAGATGCGAATATTGGAGGCGATATTGATGGAGGTTCAGAAGAATTAGGTTACCCTACAGCATTTTTTGTCTCTGCAAAATATTCAGACACGCAAAAAATGATGAAATTCAATGAGGTCTTAATTGAAACTTTACAAAGCCTTGTAGAAAATGGCATCGATCCAGAATTAATTGAAGCTTCCCTAAATAAAATTACCTTTCAAACAAAGGAAGCAGCAATATCTGAAGACAACCCACGAGGTGTTTTATATGCAATCACAGCATTAAGCACTTGGTTATATGGTGAAGATCCTTATGTGAACTTAGAATTTTCAAAATATTTAGACCAATTGGCTGAACTTGCAAATACAGGTTATTTCGAAAAACTAATTGAAGATAAATTATTAAACAATCCACTCCGTATTGAAATTTCACTTAAAGCAGAACCAGGTAAAAATGATGAGAATGAAGCGGTTGTCCTTAGAGAACTACAAGAATTCAAATCAAACTTATCCACTGAAGAAATTAATACGCTCGTCAAAGATACACAAGACTTGATTAAACGACAAGATGCTCCTGATAGACCGGAAGATTTAGCTAAAATTCCAACATTAAAACGAGATGATTTAACTACAAACGTTCCTGATTATCCTTTGACAGAATCTTCTTTTTATACAGAAACAAGCTTCTACCATGCGGAACAATTTACTGCAGGAATTGACTATGTTAGTTTATATTTTGATCTTCGTGATTTTGAAGCTGAAGAATATGAAGCTTTAGGTTTCCTAAGCAATTTATTATCAAATTTAGGAACTGAAAAATATGATGTAGCTAAATTACAAACTGAACTAGATACCCATACAGGTGGAATTTATGGAACCCTTTCTATTTTTGAAGACCAAGAAGGAAAAGTTCAACCTTACTTTGTTTTAAAAGGAAAAGCTTTGGAAGGCTCTTTTGACCGCTTAGCTGAGTTATTAAAAGAAATTGTAACAGCTACAGACTTTACAGATACACTTGAAATTAGTAAAATTACACAACGGCTTATTTCAGGCTTTGAGGGGGCTATCAATAATCGTTCGCATGTTTTAGCCGCCAATCGAGCCCTCAGTCAGATTCGTCCTGCAACTAAATTAGGCGAATTATCTGGTGGGATTGATCAATTTAATTATCTAAAAGCTGTTAGAGAAGAAGTCAAAGGAGAAGCTACGAACTTAAGCTTACAGCTCTCCCATTTACTTCGTCGTTTACTTAATAAAAATCGCTTAAACGTCTTATATACGGGAGAACAAAGTCGTGTTGCGACAGTGAAAGAGACCTTGCAAGATGCTTTTATAGGGTTAAGCGATGAACCGCTCGGCGCAGCGATTGATTATCAACCAGGGATTAAACAAAATGAAGCTTATGTTACTGCCCAAGATGTGAATTATGTGGGCATCGGCGCTGATGCGAAGAATATTTTAGATTTTACTGGAGCTTCTAATGTTTTAGCAACGGCTATTCGCTACGATTATTTATGGAATCACATTCGTGTGAAAGGTGGAGCTTACGGTTCTCTTTATACTCATCGCAGAAATGGGAATTTTGCTCTTGGCTCTTATCGTGATCCAAACTTACGCGCTACTTTAGATGTTTATCGAAATCTTCCAGAATATGTAGAGAATTTATCGATTTCAGAAGATGAATTAAATAAATATATTATTGGGACGATGAGTCCACTGGAACAACCTAAATCGGCTGAAAGTAAAGGTTTGGCTGCTTTAAGTCGGTTGAAAAATGATATTTCAAGAAAAGATCTTGTGAAGCTAAAAGAAGAAATTCTTGCAACCGAAGTCGATGATCTAGCTAAATTAGCAAACGATATTCAAAATGTTTTAGAAGATGATACAGTCGTCGTTATCGGAAATAAAACGCAGATTGAAGCTGAAGAAGCATTATTTGATGAAATCTTTACTCTGTACTAAATTGATTGGATAAACATAAGAAACTGGGAGATCCCTTATGGTCTTCCAGTTTTTTTGAGAGGAATCCTTATCTTACAAGGCTTAACTTTTGTACTAAAACAAAAGCATGCTAAACTTAATTTTAGAAGAAAGCGTTTGTTGTGATTATCTGTGATCCTTTGGCAGATGAGCTGGGAAATGTTTGGTTGTTTGGAAAAGAATATAGAAAGTAGGGGTTTATATGAAAACAAAGACAAAAGCGTGGATCAACATTTTGCTCTTATTGTTAACTTTAGGCGTCAATTTTTTAGGTGGAACCGGTAAGATTAATAACGCTTCTCAGCAAGATGTTTCAGATATGTATCATACGCTCATTACGCCAGCTGGTTTTACTTTTAGTATTTGGGGCGTTATTTATGGGTTACTGTTAATTAGTTTAGTTGTGATGCTGATTAAGGAAAAAGACTCTTATTATCAAGCCGCTATTGACCGAATAACTCCACTTCTTTGGATCGCTTTTGTTACAAATATGATATGGATTGTAACCTTTTCTTATCTACAAATTGGGATTTCGACAATTTTTATTTTTATTTATTTGATTAGTTTAGCGATCATTGTACAAAGGCTACGTCATTTAAATAACCATAAATACTGGCTCTTGCCACTAACCTTTGGATTAAATACCGGTTGGTTATTTATTGCCACGGTGGTTAATATAGCCGCTTACCTTGTTCAAATTGAATGGGATGGCTTCGGGCTGGCTGAAGATACTTGGGCGTTAATTATCATGATCGTTGCTTTACTACTAGCTATTTTTGTTCAGTTCCAAGTGAAAAATGCTGCTTTTTCTCTTCCAATTGCTTGGGCATTTTTTGGTATTTATCAAGAATTACACACAACCGGAGCCTATCCTACTCTTGGGATTCTTGCGTTGATTAATTTAGGTATATTAATTCTTTTAGCTATATATTCTTTTATTCGTAACCAATACAGTATTTATCCTTTACGACAAGGATATAGGGCTTATAGGTAAGTTTATAAAAAGTGACAGATTTCGAATTCTATTGGAGGTAACATATGGAAATTTATAATATTGAAGTGACTCTTGAAAATGGAGAAAGTTATACTTTAGATCAATACAAAGGAAAAACGATGCTTATTGTTAATACGGCTACAAAATGCGGATTAGCGACTCAGTTTGAAGCTTTACAAGAACTTTATGATAAATTTAAAGACCATGATTTTGTTCTTTTAGGTTTTCCATCAAATCAATTCAAGCAAGAAGTTGATTCCGCAGATGAAGCAGCCGCTGCTTGCCGTTCAGAATATGGTGTGACGTTTCCTATGCATGAAATTGTTGCTGTAAATGGAGACGAAGCCCATCCGCTTTTTAAATTATTGACTGAAGAAACAAAAGGAGTCTTTGGCAAAGCCATCAAATGGAATTTCACAAAATTTTTAGTAGATAAACGGGGAAACATTATCACTCGCTTTGCCCCAACGACTACTCCTTTATCCTTTCAAGATGAAATTCAAGCAATTTTATAGTCTGTTTTTTCTTTAAAAAAAGAGCCTAGTGACCAGGCTCTTTTTTTGCTTTATAACCTTTTAAATTTTAGCTTTCATCCGATTCCATAAATCAATCATCTGATCTTTCATTGTAACAGGTTTTTCTATGATAATCTCAACAGAAGAAGCTGAATCTTTCTTCTCATCCTCTTCCCTTTTAGGCACTATTTCTTCGAAAATATTTGACGTATCCAGCGGATGGTCTTTTACATAGTCTATTCCTGCCTGAATAATTGGTTTACTATCGCCAAATTCAAATAATCCCGGAAGCTTTACATCTAAAAAATAATTCAAATCTACATTTTTAGCTAAAATCTCTTCTTGATTTTTAACCATAATACGGATAGAACGCAAAGCAATATCTAACCGTTTATCTAATGGACCCGTTTTTTCTAGCATCGGAATACGAATTGCCACCACATGCTCAATTTTTTCTTTAGAAAATAAAGCCGCTGGAGAATTCATCATCAAACCACCATCGACTAACTGATAATCGTCTATTTTTACGGGACTTAAAATAATAGGATAAGCGCTTGAAGCTAAACAAGCTTGAACGAGTGGAATATCCTCTTCGTAAAATTTAGCATTTTTGTAAACCGGTCGAAAATATTCCGGCTGATTTGAGAAAATAATCAATTGATTACTAATAATATCTACCGCTGGAATAGCAAGAGGCTTTGGAATATCAGAAAGCATGACTTCCCCATATAATTTACTGACCGGACGAATCACCTCTGCTAGTTTATCTACTAATACGAGTCCCATAGGCTTTCGTAAAGAAAATAAACTTAAAACTGCTTGTGGTCCAAATAAACTACTTTCATTAATCGCTTGGTCGGTAGCATAAATAACTTCATAGACTTCATCTGAAGAAAGACCACTAGCAACTGCCGCGGCTAAAAAAGAACCCATGGATGTTCCGGTCACAGCATCGATCTCTATTCCTTGCCTTTCTAAATCCGCATAAGCAGCTACTTCTGCCCAAGACTGAACGCCACCACCTGCAAAACTTAGACCTACTGTTTTTTGACGTTTCGTTTGCTTTTGATAATCTATTTTAATCTCCTCCTTCAAACACAAACTGAACAATTTCTCTTATATTTCCTATTGTATAGAAATTTATGCCTTTATAAAAATAAGAACCCTTTAAAAGAAGGTTTGTCTAAAATTTTAATGGCTTTTTATAGATTGCACACCACTTGCACGTTTTTATTTGAGTTTTGTGCGAGATAGAAGATTCTGCACGCTTTTATTTTATTTTTCTGCGTGATAGAAAGTCCTGCACGTTTTTATTTGAATTTTGTGCGTGATGGAAGGATCTGCGCGTTTTTATTTGAATTTTGTGTGTGATGGAAGACTCTGCACGTTTTTATTTGAATTTTGTGCGTGATGGAAGGATCTACGCGTTTTTATTTGAATTTTGTGCGTGATGGAAGGATCTGCGCGTTTTTATTTGGATTTTGTGCGTTTAGAAGGTTTCTGTACGCTTTTATTTTATTTTTATGCGTGATAGAAAGTTCTGCACGCTTATATTTGGATTTTGTGCGTGATGGACATCGCCACGGTACTTTTAGGACTCTTTTAAAGTGGCTAGAAAAGTTTAATGAAAGTAAAGCCTAAGGAAATTAAATTCTGGGAACAAAAAGGAGTCAAAACACTCTCCACAAGAAAAATTCGATACACACAAATTTATCTCTTTACATTTTTTCTAAGCAGCGTTATAATATTTAACAGTTGTCATGAAGTTAATCAACGACACACAAAGGACCGCTAGCTCAGTCGGTAGAGCAACGGACTCTTAATCCGTGGGTCAAGGGTTCAATCCCCTTGCGGTCCATAATTAATTATTAAGTTCCATAACACGAAATAAACAGCGCTAAATTAGCATTTAAGCAATTAAAAAATAATCTGTTTTTTTGGAATACCAAGTATTTAGATTTTATCTAAACACTTTTTATATCATAAAAGAAGGTTCCTACAATTTTTTGTTGATTATAGGAACCTTCTTTTTGTATTTTTCATTTAAAAAATAATTAAAATTTAAAAGAGAGAATACAGAAAATTAAATCTGTATTCTCTCTTTTCATATATTTACATGCTTTAACCTAAACATTTATAGGTCTAGATGATGAAGCCATGCATCCGCAATTAAAGCATGACCCGTTAATGTGGGATGTACTCCATCGTCTCCAGTATAGGTTTGAAAATCGTTCTCAATTCCTTTGGCATTCAACGTTCCGTCTAAAGGAATAAATGCAGCATGGTAATCATTGGCTAGGCGACGAACGATTTCAATTCTAGGATCTAAATGAGCACGCCAATTTTGACGATCTCTTGGATAAGGGAGAACAAAAGGTTCCATTAAAACAACGCGGGCATCTGTTCTTTGTGCTAATGATTTTAATAAATAACGATAATGATCTTCAAATTCTTGTAAATCGTCTTCGGTCTCTCCTAATCCAGCATCCATGGTGCTCCAAACATCATTAATACCAATTAAAATAGACACCACGTCAGGATTTAATTCTAAACAGTCTTGTTCCCACCGCTTCTTTAAATCGCTCACTTTATCGCCACTAATCCCCCGATTTAATATCTTTAAATCATAATTTGGGTATTTATGCAGTAAGTGAGCCGCTACTAAAGTGGGATAACCATGTCCTAAATCCTCATCGATTTCACGATCTCGATTCACGTCGGTGATACTGTCACCAATAAATAGGATGGTATTATTTGGTTCAATTTTTATTTGTTCTGTACGTCGTTTACTATCGATATCTTGATTTAATAATTCTTGTTTATCCATTTTATTCACCATTTTTATATTAATGTTTTTTCAATAAATTGAATAAAGGCTGCTTGTCCTTCTTCGTCTGTTTTAAAGACTCCCGCATTTTCTAGTACTTCTAAAAAGACTTCCGCTACGCCTGCTTGAACAATCTGTTTTGCATGTTCTTCAGTAACTTCTTGGTTTGCTTCTTTTAATTGATTGGCCCATTCTTGATGAATAGCTGCCACTTTTTCGCGTTTTCCTAGAAGGAATTCTTCAACTTCATAAAGTTCATCTTTCAAACGTGGAGGCAAAATTGCTAGCCCCATCACTTCAATCAAACCGATATTTTCTTTTTTGATATGTTGTACATGAGGATATGGATGGAAGATTCCATCTGGATATTCTTCTGACGTTCGATTATTTCTAAGGACCACATCTAACTCATACAAGTCACCATTTCTACGAGCAATAGGTGTTACCGCATTGTGAGGCGTTTGTTCCGTATAGGCATGAATACCGACAGACTCATCCGAATAATTTTCCCAAGCTTTCATGATCTTACCGGCTGCTTGAGCCACTTCTTTTGAATCTTTACCTCGTAAACGGATGGCTGACATGGGCCATTTTAAGATACCAGCTTCAACATTTGGTGTTTCGGCCATTTCAAATTCATAGACATAGGGTGCATCTTGAATTGGAAAATGATGACGTCCTCCTTGATAATGGTCATGACTTAAAATAGATCCGCCAACAATAGGTAGCCCCGCATTAGAACCTACAAAATAATGGGGAAATTGGGTGATGATCTCAAGCAAATTATCAATGGCATGAATACCAACATCCATTGGGCGGTGTTCAATCGCTAAAAAGATGGAATGTTCATTATAATAAGCATAAGGAGAATATTGAAAGCCCCATTCGTCTCCATTTAAGTCCATTCGAATAATTCGATGATTCGTTCGTCCAGGATGGGTGAGATTTCCATTAAATCCTTCATTTTCGACAACCAAAGCATTTGCTGGATAGTTTAAAGCTTTTTTATTTTCTAACGCTAATGCAATTTCTTTTGGATCTTTTTCTGGTTTTGATAAATTAATGGTTATTTGGATTTCACCATATTCTTCATGAGTATATGTAAATGCAATATTTTGAGCAATCTCCCGTGTCTTAATATAGTTATTACGTTTACTCATTTCAAAAAAGTTGTCCGTTGCTAACTTAGGAGCCGTTTGGTAATCTTCCCAGAATATTTGGTTCACTTCCGATGGGCGTAATGTCACTAGATCCATAATTTTAGAAGACAATACATCCCGAGTAGCTGCTAAATCTTCAATGATTCCTTCTGCTACTGCATATTCAACTAGCTCATCTAAAATTTTTAAACGAGATTTTGGCAAGTCGGTTAGATCTTTTGATTTTTCATAACTTTCTACTTGCAAAAGATCTAGCAAACGGTTCGTTATATAATACTCATCCAATGGGTTTAAATCGCCAATGCTTAAACTCTTTTGAATAAATCCTGTAATTAATTGATTAATGTTCATTTCTACGCTCCATTTTCATCCTTAAATTTTTTGTGCGCCGTCTTCTGTTTCCGCAATATAAAATTCTGGTGCAAAATCAAATTCTTCTTCATAATCTGCACCCACATGGTCTATAAATGCATCTACTTCGTCATTTTCGACAATCGCAATACAGCAACCTCCGAAACCACCACCGGTCATACGTGCACCAAGGACACCTTCTTGTTTCCAAGCAGAACGCACGAGGAAATCTGTTTCTTTAACAGTAACTTCATAATCTTTATGCAATGAAAGATGTGATTCATTCATTAATTGCCCAAAAGCTTCTAGTTGATTATTTTTCAATGCTTCGGCTGCTTTTTCTGTTCGTACGTTTTCATATACCGCATGTTTAGCTCGACGGGCAACCACAGAATCTGTAATCGCATATTTATATTTTTCAAACTCGCTTTCAGAAAGGTCTCCTAAGCTTGAAATAGAAACAACTTTTTGTAACATTTCTAAAGCTTCCTCGCATTGTTCGCGGCGTGTATTATATTCGGAATCGACTAATTCTCGACGAGTGAGAGAATTCATAATAATAATTTTATGATCCGGTAGGTTTAAAGGAATTTGTTCATATTCTAACGTATTTGTATCTAATAATAAAGCATGCCCTTTTTTGGCATTTGCTATAATAAATTGATCCATAATTCCTGAATTTAAATTTAGAAACTTGTTTTCAACCCGCATTCCAAGTTTTGCAATGGTCTCTCCACTTAAGTTCGCTTGATATAAGTCATTGGCGATAACGCCCGTCAGTACTTCTAAAGAAGCGGATGAAGATAAGGATGCGCCATTTGGTATCGTTCCATAAATGAAGAGGTCAAAACCATGCGAGAAATTACCCAATTTTTCTTGGATGTATAATAGCATTCCCTTTATATAATTTGTCCAGCTACTCTCTTTTTCATAGACAATACCTTCTAAAGAGAAAGAAAAAGTTCCTAATTCTGGTAAATTATCGGAAAAAGCATAAACCATCTTATCTTCTCGTGGCGCTACTACTGCATAAGTTCCCATAGTGATTGCACATGGGAAAACTTTTCCTCCATTATAGTCAGTGTGTTCGCCAATTAGATTAATTCGCCCCGGCGAGAAGTAGAGATTTTCTGTTGGATAACCATAAATATCTTCGAAACGTTGGAGTAAATCTTTTGTGTGATTCATATCAATAGTCCTTTCTAAAATATCCTTTTTATAAAAATTGTTAATACTTTATTCAAACTAAACTCATTTTCTATTCTTAGGTCTGTGCTATAATGGGTACAAATGTAAGAAATTATTCAATTTATTAAATATGAGAAGGAGTTGATTTCATTATGTTTTATCCTTTTTACTTTGATTCAACCTATATACTCGTAATTATTGGTTTAGCTATTTCTGGATTAGCTTCTAGTTATGTACAGAGCACATTTAATCGCTATAGTGACGTGCATACAAAACTTGGTTATAATGCCTCTGAAATCACGCGTTATATTCTTGATTATGCTAATTTAGAAAATGTGGAAATTGAGCGGGTTCCTGGCAACTTAACCGATCATTACGATTCCAATAATAAAGTCTTGCGTCTATCTGATGCGACTAACGACTCAACATCCGTTGCAGCGATTGGAGTTGCTGCTCACGAGGCGGGACATGCTTTACAAGATCGTGATAATTATATTTATTTACGTTTGCGTAGTGCGTTAGTTCCCATTACCAATATCGGTCAAACGGCTGCTTTTCCTATTTTATTAGTAGGTGCTATTATCGGTCCTGGAGCTGGTCAAACCTTAATTAATCTTGGATTAATCTTATTTTCATTGACTTTTATCTTCCAAATTGTGACCTTACCTGTTGAGCTCAATGCTTCTAACCGCGCTTTATCTATTTTGGAAGCAGAGCAAATTTTGGTTGGAGATGAATTAGAAGGTGCAAATAAAGTCTTACGTGCAGCTGCTTTAACGTATGTTGCTGCAGCTATTGCTTCTTTCTTAAATGTCTTCCGTCTCTTTTTACTTTTCGGCGGCGGCAACAGAAGAAGGAATTAATTCACGTATACAATTGTATCATCTTAAGCGATGTAAGTGTATTCTTAATTGAAAATAAGTAAAAAAAGCGTGAACCCTTTAATGCGGTTCACGCTTTTTTCATGCTCTAAAAATCTTCAAAATCTCTGAAATCATCGGGATTTTGTCCAACCTCTTCATAAGGATCGGACGGTTCCCGATAATTTTTATCTCTTGTTTGTTCTTCATCTGCGCTAGACATATACATAGAACCCGCAATATTTTCATAGAAAACAGTATAAGCCATTGAAGTATAAGGATTCAACCAAATAAATAAAACACCGATCGTCAAAAATCCGAGAAAATACCAGCCAATAAAACTAAGGTGAAGGGTAAATAAATCTAAACGATATCCTTTCATTAAACGTTCACTTTCTCGCATACATTCTTTCGCAGTCGGTTGTACACCTGTTCGATCCACAATATCTTTATAGATATATTCAGCTTGTGAATAAGAATAAGCTTTAAGAATCCCCGGAACAAGTAAAAGAAGTGACCATAGAAAAATATAAAAATACTTGGTTACTTTAATCAATAATAAATTTGTAAAATATTTTTTGCGAAACGCTTTGATAACTCCTTGAAGCGGATCAATAAATTCAATTCGCTGACGAATAAAATCTAAAAATGTAAAACTCACACCAAGAAGTAAAAAGGTATGAATAATATTCAAAAATACATCTACTAAATCTGCAATTAATGTTTGATTCATTGGATCCCGAGCGGTCGTTCCAACAAAAAAGACTGAAAATAAACTGGGAATTAACGCAAGAATCACAGCTGACCGCCAATTTCCTCGTAGCTGTGCTTTTGCTTCTCTTTTAATATCTCCTGATGTATAGAGAACATCTTGTGTAATAAAATTCACGTAACAATCTCCTTTTTAAGAAAATATCCATCTACAATAAATCGATCAAAGACGACATAAAGTCAAAAAGTTAAAGCGATTTTTCTCTAATCTTCTAATCCAAATTCTTCCCGGACAACATCAGCTATTCTTGTACAGTATTCTGTAACTTTTTCTTGAGTAGGGGCTTCTGTCATCACACGTAATAAAGGCTCTGTTCCACTTGCTCGGACCAATACACGCCCGTCTCCAGCCATTTCTTCTTCCACTTCATCAATGACTTTTTTAACACGTGGATGTTCCATCACTGCCTCTTTATCTGTTACTCGGACATTGATTAATTCTTGAGGATATGTAGTCACTTCGGCCGCTAATTCTGATAAAGGTTTTCCAGTATCTTTTAGAACATGAAGCAATTGAATACCTGTTAATAAGCCATCTCCTGTGGTTGAATGGTCTAAAAACACTACGTGCCCTGACTGTTCCCCACCTAAGTTATAGCCATTTTCACGCATCTCTTCCACTACAAAGCGATCGCCTACTTTTGTTTTAACCGATTTAATCTCTTGTTCTTCCAGTGCATGATAAAAACCAATATTACTCATTACTGTTGAAACAACGGTTGAATTTTTTAAGAGACCATTATCATTCAAGTATTTTCCACAGATATAAAGAATTTTATCCCCGTCTACGATATTTCCATTCTCGTCGGCTGCGATTAATCGGTCACCATCTCCATCAAAGGCTAGACCTACATCCGCTTCTTTTTCAGTCACGGTTTCAGCCATTAATTTTGGATGAGTGCTTCCTACTCCATCATTGATATTTAACCCATCTGGAGAATCGCCTACTACAAAAAAGTCGGTCTCTAAATCTGCAAATAATCGATTGACAATGGGACTGGTTGCACCATTTGCTGCGTCTAAAACGACTTTAATTCCTGATAAATCTCCTGAAATAGTTTGTTTTAGATATTGAACATATTTTAAAACACTCTCTTTATATTCTTCAGCATTTCCAATTCCGTCTGCACTAGGACGAGGTAAGTCATCGCCAGCTGCATTCGCTAATTCTTCAATTTCCCTTTCTTGTTCATCTGAAAGTTTGAAACCATCTGATCCAAAAAACTTAATACCGTTATCCTCTGCAGGATTATGTGAAGCTGAAATCATAATCCCTGCTGTCGCGTTTTGTTGGCGCGTTAAGTAAGCCACTCCAGGTGTTGAAATAACACCTAAACGAAATACTTCTGCTCCAATCGATAATAAACCGGCTACTAATGCATATTCCAACATACGCCCACTGATTCTTGTATCTCTTCCAACAAGAACACGAGGTCTGTCTTCTTCAATATGTTGGGCTAAAACATAACCACCGAAACGTCCTAATTTAAATGCCATTTCTGGTGTTAATTCACTATTTGCAACTCCCCTAACACCATCCGTACCGAATTTAATCATTTAAAATACTCCTTTATTTTCAATTCATCTTGAATTTAATTATCTTTATTATTCGTTACATCAATTAAAACTTCAACACTCTCTTTATTAATTTCTTCAATCCCTTCTGGTAATGACTCAATAGGAACAGTCACCAAAGTTGACTCTGTAATATTATCAAAATCTACGGTAATTGGAAAGTTTTGTAATTCATCTATCGCATCTGGCTCTCCTCGAACAGTGACCGATTCAGCCTCTGAATTACTTAACTTCAACTCATAAGAGTAGCCAGAAGCCTTTCCAGATCCTTCTCTTAAAACAATTGGAACTTCTTTTTGAGTTCGAACAACAGGTGCATGAATTTCCACTTGACTTGGATTGGCATTTACATTCAATGGATTTCCATCTTTATCTAATACAAGAATAGGAGCTAACAACAAAATATCTTCATTAATTTTTGTTTCATCGGAAGCTATTTCAACAATGACTTTATCAATATTTTCCATCGTAGAAGCAGCTCCAGTTAAGCTGACTAAGTTATTTGATAAAGTCGGTTCTACAATTTCATAGCCTTCCGCAAGACTTAAGTCTTCAGAAATTTCCACCGCTATTTCATGTTGTTCCACTCTTTTTTCCTCAATGGTTAAGGTGACACGAGAAGGGCTCACACTAGCTGTTAAGTCACTGGATAAACCATTTACTTGTAATTCAATTTGGTGGGTTCCTTCCCCCAATTCATTTAGATCAGGCGTTTCCACTGTGAAATTTTGTGTCGCAACGGTTTGGAATAATACCGCTTGTGGCCCCTCGATTCGAACAGTCGCTGAATCAGGAATCCCCGAAACAAAAAAATGGTCACTATCAATATTGACTTCAATTGGTAAATTGGTAATAATTTCTGATCCGCTTATACTTGCACTATCTGTTGGGTTATTGGAGCGAAATCGTGTTTGATTTTCGTAATTCACAAATAAAAATAAACCCACCGCAAGAGCAATAGAAAATATACGTTTCATCCAAGGATTCTCAAAATTAATATTAATCCCCCCTCATAACCTTACGAATCATATCGGTTATGTTATTGATATGTTCCGCAAAGGCTGTTGTTTCTTTTTCTTCAGTTTCTGGTTGTAAGTGTTCTGTGAGATAATTTTGCATCTGTTCAACAGATAATTCCGGCATAAGGTTACTTCTGTGCGCGATACTAATATCGCCTGTTTCTTCGGAAACAACAATCGTAATCGCATCCGTTTCTTCAGAAAGACCGATCGCCGCACGATGTCTTGTTCCATATTTTTTAGGTATCGCCGCACTTTCAGATAACGGTAAATAACTAGCAGCCGAAGCAATTTTAAAATTCTTTAAAATCATTGCGCCATCATGCAAAGGCGTATTCGGGATAAAAGCATTAATAATAATTTCTGACGAAATTAAAGCGTCTAAAGGAATCCCCGTTTTGATATATTCACTAAGCGATGAATCCATTTCGATAGAAATAAGAGCCCCAATATGTCGTCTACTCATATAATGAACTGCTTCTGATATTTCATTAATAGTTTCATCGACAGGATTTGTTTTCTTACGAATAGAAAATAAACTACCTCGGCCAATATGTTGGAGCCCTCGACGCAGTTCTGGTTGGAAAATAACAATTAACGCAATCGCAGACCATTGAATAATAAAATTAACAATATATTCAGTGGTATGTAATTGAAAGATAGAGCTAATAAATTTGATAATGATAATAAATAGGATGCCTTTTAATAATTCTGTTGCTCTGGTCCCTTTTGTAATTTTAATTAATTGATAGATAAAGAAAGCAACGATGACAATATCTACCACACTTGCTAGTGTTGTCCAAGACCAAAGATTGACCCCATCAAAGTTCTCAAGCCATGTAAGCATGTTGCACCACTTTCATTAATTTTCTCGTGTTCCTAGTATATCATAGCTATGAAAAAATACGATCAAAAACAAGGTTTTTTTCATAATAAAGCCAATATTCTCATTCCTCCACAAACCATATTTCAAAATACGATAAAGAAAGAATAAAAAGGTAAAATCTGCTTCTGCCCCTTTAGATTCAAATAAAGTATCTGCAAATAATTATTAAAACGCTCATAGAAGAAGGCGTTTTTACGTCTGCATACACTTTTTTACTTTTTGTGTGCGGTAGACTACTCCTGCACACACTTTTTTACTTTTTGTGTGCGGAGATCACTTTTACACGCACTTTTTTGCTTTTTGTGTGCGG
>NZ_FQUF01000030.1:3017-28702 GCF_900129085.1 Atopostipes suicloacalis DSM 15692 | reverse complement strand
AAGGAAGTAAGACCCCTGAAAGACGATCAGGTAGATAGGCTGGAAGTGGAAGTCTAGTGATAGATGGAGCGGACCAGTACTAATCGGTCGAGGACTTAACCAACAAAGTTGGGTTAAAGGTAAGGTGTTGTGGTGCGTCGAATCAGCTGTTTAGTTTTGAGAGAACAACGTTCTCAAAATAAATAAGTACGGTGACTATTGCAAGAAGGATCCACCTGTTCCCATGCCGAACACAGCCGTTAAGCTTCTTTGCGCCGAGGATAGTGAGGGGTTTCCCCTTGTGAAAGCCGGACGTTGCCGTTCTTATTACTGGAGAATTAGCTCAGTTGGGAGAGCACCTGCCTTACAAGCAGGGGGTCACTGGTTCGAGCCCAGTATTCTCCATTTTTTGAGCCATTAGCTCAGTCGGTAGAGCATTTGACTTTTAATCAAAGGGTCGCAGGTTCGATTCCTGCATGGCTCATTTTTTATTTCATTATAAAAAATATTGCTGAATAACAATCAGCGGATGTGGCGGAATTGGCAGACGCACTAGACTTAGGATCTAGCGCTTTCGGGCGTGGGGGTTCGACTCCCTTCATCCGCATTTTTGCCGGCTTAGCTCAGTTGGTAGAGCATCTGATTTGTAATCAGGGGGTCGTGGGTTCAACTCCTACAGCCGGCATCATAAATTCGAGTTATTCGACCTAGCTGGCTTAGCTCAGTTGGTAGAGCGTCTGAATCGTAATCAGAGGGTCGAGGGTTCAAATCCTTTAGCCAGCATACAGTATCGATTTGACTTGCGGAAGTAGTTCAGTGGTAGAACACCACCTTGCCAAGGTGGGGGTCGCGGGTTCGAACCCCGTCTTCCGCTTACTCAATGTAATAATAAGGTAGATATAGGATTTAAATTAAGCCGGGGTGGCGGAATAGGTAGACGCACAGGACTTAAAATCCTGCGGAGAGTTGTCTCCGTGCCGGTTCGATTCCGGCTCTCGGTATTCAAGACTTCTACGGGAAGTGGCTCAGCTTGGTAGAGCACCTGGTTTGGGACCAGGGGGTCGCAGGTTCAAGTCCTGTCTTCCCGATTCATTTTTATAAGAATAATATTATCGCGGGGTGGAGCAGTTGGCAGCTCGTCGGGCTCATAACCCGGAGGTCGTAGGTTCAAGTCCTACCCCCGCAATGATCATCTGATTACTAAATAATTAGATGAAAGTACAAAAGGCCCCGTAGTGTAGCGGTTTACCACGCCTCCCTGTCACGGAGGAGATCGCCGGTTCAAATCCGGTCGGGGTCGTAAATATGCGGGTGTAGTTTAGTGGTAAAACTACAGCCTTCCAAGCTGTTGTCGGGAGTTCGATTCTCCTCACCCGCTTTTATAATTGAATACGGGCCTGTAGCTCAGTTGGTTAGAGCGCACCCCTGATAAGGGTGAGGTCGGTGATTCGAGTTCACTCAGGCCCATTTTGAACATTTTTGGGGAGGTACTCAAGAGGCTGAAGAGGCGGCCCTGCTAAGGCTGTAGGTCGGATACGTCCGGCGCGAGGGTTCAAATCCCTCTCTCTCCGTAATAAAAAGACTAGGTTAGTTATTAACCTAGTCTTTTTCGTTATATTGAAGGCTTTTTAGCCTTTATAGTTATAGATAATAGCTGTGGTTTAAAAGAGCGGTGGTCATATAGTGGTCAAAACTATGAATTATAGTGAGTTGACTATCCAACAAAATTTGCATATTCTTTGTCGTGTTTTCGAAGAGGAGAAGAGGGAATAGATACAGGAATTAATTTTTTAGTTGTTTGATCATGGTCGGAATTTCTTCGTCGCTAATTTGCGGAAATTGTTGGTAATAGGCGCCAACAGCTCCGAGAAATTGTTCGGGAACCTCTATATAAATGATATCATCTACTAAAGTTTTTAAGTGATTGTAGGTATCTTCAGGAATAATGGGGACTGCCACAGTTATTTTGTTTGGTTGTTGATTTTTGATGGCTTCAATGGCGGCAAACATCGTCATACCGGTTGCGATTCCATCATCTACTAAAATAATTTCTTTTTCTTCGAGAGGTTCTTGTTCTAAAAAAGTATCATATAAATCACGTCGACGGGCAATTTCTTCACGAACACGATGAATCTCTTGATCAATCCACGTTTGTTCAACATCTACTTCAGTATTTAAAATAGGTTCTCCCTTCTCAGCTATTGCTCCAATAGCGAATTCTCTTTGTAAAGGGTGGACGATTTTCTTCGCATGAACCACATCAAAAGGAATGGAATGCCTTTTAGATATTTCAATAGCTAAAGGGACACCTCCACGAGGTAGGGCTAGAACGACGGTGTTTTCAGGTTGATTAACGGTCAATTTTTCTGCTAATTGATTACCGGCATCTCTTCGGTTTCGAAAAAACATGATTTTCCCTCCTTTTTAAAATCTTTCTCGTTTCTTTCATTCTATCATAGCTTGAAATAAAATAAAGAAATACATCAAAGCCTCTAATAAAACACGAAACAGAATCCGTAAAAATAATATCTGTAAAAAAGTAGAAGAACATTAAATATTTTCGAATTAAATTTAACCGAAAGTATTTAATAGTTTGGAAGCGTTTTAATTTATGGTATTATCTGATTAATAATAAATCAGAAGGAGGATAGATGGTAGTTTTTATTGGAAGAGTAGTACAATGAATCAAAAAATGTAAGGAGGAGAACAATGAATTTTACAGATACGACGCAAGAAAAAATCTTACCCATTGTGATGAAATTTGTCAACTTGAAACCTGTACAGGCGATTAAAGATGGTATGCTATTTATTATGCCGTTATCAATTGTTGGGTCATTATTTCTATTATTTGCAGAATTCCCCTATGCGCCTGTGAAAGATTTTTTTGCGAATATTGGTTGGGCACCTGCAATGTATCAAGCGAACAATGCAACGATGGGGATTATGGCTTTGGTGGCAGTTATTGCGATAGCACATTCTTTTGCTAAAAATGAAGGGGTTGAACCACTAGGGGCTGGCTTTACAGGTCTTTCTGCTTTTTTACTTTTACTAAACTGGAATATTCCGGTAGAAGAAGTTGAAGGCGGAGTAGCGGGTATTGCTACAAACTGGGTTGGTTCTGAAGGTGTTGTCGCCGCAATCATTATAGGAGTATTTGTTGGGTATATTTATACATGGTTATTAAAGAAAGGCGTACGAATTAAATTACCCGAAACAGTGCCATCAGGTGTTGCCAACTCATTTAACGCACTTATCCCACTTTTCATCGTTGTTTTACTCTCAGCAATTATATATGGAATTCTTGGTAGTATGAATACTTCGTTTTTAGACTTAATCTATACGACCTTACAAATCCCACTCCAAGGACTGAGTGATTCTGTTGCAATGGCCGTTATTCATCCGCTGACTGTTCATTTCTTATGGTGGTTCGGTATTCACGGGGCAGTTACAGTAGGAGGCATTGTAGAACCTATTCTCCGCACAAACTTGGCAGGTAATGCCGCATTATATAGAGCAGGTGAATTATCCCTTGAAAAGGGTGGACACATTTTAACAGTTGCAAATACGAACGTATTTATGACCCCAACAGGATCAGGTATGACCTTTGGAATTGTCTTCTATATGCTGTTTTCAGCAAAATCAGAGCAATATAAAGCTTTAGGAAAATTAGCGATTGGATCCTCTTTATTCAATATTAACGAACCGATTATTTTTGGTACACCCATTGTGATGAACCCATTACTCTTCCTACCATTTATATTAGTTCCAATGATTGGCCATTTAAGTGGTTATTTCTTAATACGAGTAGGTATTTTACCCATGGCCCACGGGATTGAAGTGCCATGGACGACGCCGCCAATTATCCAAGGATTACTGGCAGGAGGTTGGAAATGGGCACTATTCCAAGTTGTTTTATTAGCTATGTCGGTCGTGGTCTATTTTCCATTCATTCGAGCCGCAGATCAACAAGCTTATGCACAAGAACAAGCAGATGGTGAACTCACACCCGATCAATTAGCGAAAGAAATCGCAGAATAAATGATCGAAATAAATAATCAACTACAACCTTTTCTTCGAAAATGAAAGGGTTGTAGTTTTTTTACGAGAAAGTTTCTTAGTAAAAAAATATCACGTGTAAATTGACAAATGACCAAATAAAATATAAAATTTGTATGTAGTAAATGCTTACATCCAAAATGATGTGCGTAAATTTATTAACAGACTTTGAAAACCATAGGAGGAATGAAGATGATTAAAATAAGTTCAGCGTTAAAACAAGACGAAATTGTAGAATTACTAAATGCTTATGATGATAATGATTTAGAATTTAGTTTTGTAAAAAAAGAAGGAATTGCTCTTTATTTTGAAACAAACGCGAGCGATTTAGAAGAAGCGGCTAGTACAGCAAAAGCCCTTATTAAAGGCCAACCATGGGGAAGTATTTTATATTTCCAATCTATTCCAGCTTGATTTAATTTTGTAATAGATAATATAAAAAAATAGAAGAAAAGAGCAGAGATTCCTTCCAATTTAACGGGATCTCTGCTCTTTTTTCATTATTTATTATTCATTAATTTCGACAATTTCAGTGTGTAAATTGCCAGCTTCTTCAAGTTGTTTGGCTATTTGTAAAAGCAATATTTCGGCCCCTTTTTTCGTCCATATTTGTGTTCCAATAGGGAGGCCGTCTTCATTTTCATAAAGAGGGAGACTAATAGCCGGCTGTCCGGTTAGATTTTGTTGTTGCGTGAAGGGCGTGTACGCTAGACTTTCATCGAACATTTCCCAAATCAATTGCTGTTGTTCGTTTTTATCAAACGTATCGATTGTTTTCAGTTTTTCAATAGAGCTTTCTTCTTTTTTGAATTGGTCGTGGAAAAAAGCGGGACCATTTGTAGAAGGTAGAAGTACTGCGTCGTATTTTTCGAAGAAAACCTCCGTGTCCGCTGTTAATTGATCCCAAAAAGCAAGCACGTTAGAATATTCCACTCCAGAAATATTTAACCCTGAGCGATACAGTGCCCAACTCATTGGTTCCATATCTTCCACAGTCACTGCGCGAGGCATGCTTGCTTCAATGCCTTCCATCATCGCAGCCGTTTCTACCCCATTTACTTTATAATAAGTTTGCATGGCTTTAATGCCGTCTGTTTCCGGTGTTTTTTCTTCAATGGTATGGCCAAGTGCCTGTAACTTTTCAATCATGAGCCTTACTGCTTCTTTTGCCTCGTCACTGACGGGTTCGCCAATCGGAGATTCGAAGGAGTACGCCAAAGTCAAGGACTCCTTCATTGGCTCCAGTTCATTTTCTTTAATCAAAGGTAACACAAAAGGCGCATCCAATTGTTCCACTTGCATTACTTTTAACATATTCCAGGTGTCACGGACAGATTTCGTCAAAGCAAAATGAATACTCGCCCCCTGCCATCCTCGGTAACCATTTGGCCCTACTGGTGTTCGCCCACGAGTCGGTTTTAAACCGATCAAGCCATTGAAAGAAGCAGGAATTCGAATAGATCCACCTCCATCACTTGCTGTTACAATGGGTACCATCCCTGCTTTTAAGGCAGCAGCAGCCCCACCGCTTGATCCTCCGGCATTTAAATCGGGATTCAATGGAGAACTAACAGACCCAGTAAATTCGGCATCTGACGTGTTTTTAAACCCAAATTCTGGCGTATTGGTTCGTCCTACCACTACGAACCCCGCATCCAGAACTTGTTGGACGAAATGATCCGTCGACTGAACAATATACCCACCTAATAATTTCGCACCACTCGTTGAGGGCTGATTCGCTTCATCTTGACCTAAATCTTTTAATAAAATCGGTACCCCAAAGAAAAACGGTAATTGTTCTAATGCTTCTTGCTCTAAAGAAGAAATTTTTTCATCAAACAACCGGGCTTTTTCCAAAGCCTCCACTTTTTGTACATGAATCACCGCATTTAATGCGGGGTTTAACCGTTCGATATTCTCTAGCGCCCACTCTACCAACTCAGTAACTGTGACTTCTCTTGCTTTAACTTGCTGCGCATAAAACGTCGCATCTTGATTAAATAACATTTTTCTCTCCTTTTCCACATTTCATTTCCCTTATTCTCAAGGAAAACACCATTTAGAGCAAAATTTTTCCTCCCTCCTTCGGTAAATGACAAAGAATCCAGTTTTTAGTTTAAATATTTAACATATAAATGCGATAAGCAAGCTATTCATGGTTTTTCTATTGGTAATTTTTAATGCAATATTGTTTTCTCTCCAAAAGCCCTTCAAATAAGTTATAATATAGGAGGAATGACTAGAAAAGGATGAAAATTATGAGTTTAACCCAAAGAACTTTTCGTATTACCTTCGCTGCTTTATTTTCAATCCTGCTTGCCAATCTAATGGGATTAGAAAATGGTATGTCAGCAGGTATTATTGCTATTTTAAGTATATTAGATACACGTTTAGAAACGCTAAAAACAGCACTGGCCCGTTTATTATCCACGATTCTAGCTTTTGTGATTGCAAGTGTCGTGTTTTCAATTTTGGGTTTTTCAGTCTATAGTTTTGGACTTTATTTAGCAATTTATATTCCGCTTGCTTATTTAGGCAAAGTGGATGCAGGCATCGCCCCTTGTTCCGTCTTAGTTACACACTTTATTCTGGCTGAAAGTATTTCTTGGCATTGGCAACTCAATGGTTTTCTACTGATGCTTATAGGTTTAGTTTTTGCTTTGTTATTCAGTCTCTGGGTTCCTTCCTTTAATAAAGAGTTAGATGAACAAGTTAAAAAAATTGAAAATCAGATGTCACTCGTTCTTTTTTCATTAGAAAGTTACTTAAAAGACGGTTCTAAATCTATAGAACAAATAACAAAAGAACTTAATGATTTAAACAACAAAATCAGCAGTTTAGATCGCTTAGCTTTAATTGAATATGAAAACAAAACCTTCTCCCGCTCCGTTCAAAACTATTACATCAAATACGCTCAAATGCGTAAACAACAATTTCAAAATCTTGAACGGATGAGTGAATTTTTACCTCAGGTTTTATTGGATACCGAAGAAAGCCGCCTCTTAGCTTCAATCTTTGAGGAAACTGCCGAACAATTAGATGAGACCAATACAGGGATAGGATTATTACAATCAATACAAAATTTATATCGAGTGTTTAGAGAATCAGAATTACCAAAATCTCGAGAAGAATTTGAAAGTCGTGCAATTTTATACTATATTTTGACAGACTTTGAAAAGTTTCTATTTCTAAAACATGATTTTTATATGGAATATAGTAAGATGAATGAAACCAATCTTAAATAAAAAGGACTATAATCAGGAGGGGTATTGTGTTAAACATTGCTTATATAGGGAATGGTAAGAGTACAAATCGTTACCATGCACCTTTTGTCAATAAATTAGACCACATTCAGATAAAAACTATTTACTCACCATCAGGAAAAATACGCTGGAAAAAATTAGAAGGTGTCCATTATACAGATCGGATTAACGATATCTGGGAAGATGATGATCTCGATTTAGTGGTCATTACTACTCCAAACGAATACCATTACTCTGTAGCAAAAGAAGCTTTAGAACAAGGGAAAAATGTCTTAGTCGATAAACCTTTTGCTCAAACCAGCAAAGAAGCGAAGGAGCTTTTTGCACTGGCAAAAGAAAAAGGACTCTTTATCCAAGCCTATCAAAATAGACGCTTCGACTCTGATTTTCTAACAGTTCAAAAAGTCATTGAAAGTGGAAAGCTTGGAGATTTATTCGAACTAGAAATGCACTTTGACTATTATCGACCAGAAGTCCCAGAAAGTGATTTTTCAATCATAAATAGCTTTTTATACGCGCACGGTACACATACCGTGGATCAAGTCTTATCTTATTTTGGTAACCCAAAAGACATCCGTTATGATGTCCGTCAAATGTTAGGTGAAGGCTACATGAATGATTACTTTGACTTAGATTTCTATTATGAAAATCCATTTAAAGTCTCCATTAAATCCAGTTATTTCCGAGTGACTAAAAGACCGAGCTTTGAATTATATGGCAAAAAAGGCTCCTTTATTAAACAAACAACGGATCGTCAAGAAGAACACTTAAAACTTTTTTATATGCCAACCAATGATGATTTTGGCATTGATTTACCTGAACATTATGGCACATTAACTTACTATGACGATGAAGGAAACTACCATGAAGAAAAAGTAGTATCTGAAGTAGGGGACTACAGTCGAATTTATCAAGGCGTCTATGATTCAATGATTCATGGAAAAGAAAAAATAGTTAAAGATGAAGAAACTATTCGCCAAATTGAAATCTTAGAAGAAGGTATTCAGCATTTGAAATAAAGGAATAAAAAAGCATGGGAAGAATAGCAGGATGATACCAAGGTTGTGGTGTTATCCTGCTATTTTTATGGGAATACAAAAATGAAATTCAAAGGTTGTTAGAAAAAAATATTGGATGTTTGATTCAAAAAACATAATGATTTTGAATTCGTTAGGCTTCGGTATCTTTATAAAAAACTATATAATTAACTGTAGAGAATAAACCTTTACTGGAACAAAAATGGAGGCTGTAAAAATGAAAAAGAGAATAATGATTGCACTGATGAGTTCTACTTTAATATTAGGAGCTTGTCAATCTCCAAATGACCCTGATGAATCAGAAGATACAACGGAACAACCAGCAAATGAAAACTCTACGAATGAAGAGGAACAACCTACTACCGATAACAAAGGCATACAGGATGCTGATTTTGATATTTCCTTAGAAGATGCAGTAAAGATTTTCCATGATGAATATGGAGAAATGGACGTATATGCAGTTGAGCTGACAACAGAAGAGGGAGTATACCAGTACGAAATTAAAGGGTATAAGGAAGGGACAGAGCAAAAATCTCATATTGATGCAGATAGTGGAGATATTCTAGAGGATAAAGAAAAAGATGATGACGGGAATCACATGAATATAGACTTCAATAAACTAATTTCGCCAAAAGAAGCTATGGATAATGCATTACAAGAATTAGAGGACGGAGCCTTTATAACTTCTTGGGAATTAGGAGAGGAAAACGGAGAAATGGTCTATGAGGTGGAATATGACTTCGAAGATTCTGGAAAAGATGACGGAGATCTAAATATTGAGGCCTATTCAGGAGATACCTTAGAAAAATAAGACAAGTTATGTTTATTAAAAGGAATAAGTTTAAAAATTCACTTAAAGAAAGCCTTTTTGATGAAAATCAAGAGGGCTTTTTATGCGAAAAGAATCTTTTTTGTGGGTTTTAAATCAACCATTTATGTATTATCTAAATCTATTTAGAAGAAAAATGGATTTTCAATTGACAAGAACCCTATACTATTGTAAAATACATCTTGTGCTCAAAAAGAAGGCTCCTTGGTCAAGTGGTTAAGACATCGCCCTTTCACGGCGGTATCACGGGTTCGAATCCCGTAGGAGTCATTTTATAAATAAAAAGTAAATACTTTCTTATTTTACATGGAGGATTACCCAAGTCCGGCTGAAGGGATCGGTCTTGAAAACCGACAGACGCTTAACGGCGTGCGGGGGTTCGAATCCCTCATCCTCCTTATACTATTATCGCGGGGTGGAGCAGTTGGCAGCTCGTCGGGCTCATAACCCGGAGGTCGTAGGTTCAAATCCTACCCCCGCAATTTGCCATAGTTGTTACAAATATGGTATGCGTTAGAAGTTCAGGTTATTGCTACTTTAGTAGCTTACAGTGTTACCTTGAAAGAATGGTTAATCTTATAAAAAAGGCGCAGTAGCTCAGTTGGTAGAGCAACGGATTGAAGCTCCGTGTGTCGGCAGTTCAACTCTGTCCTGCGCCATATGATAAAAAGTTTATGTGCAATCGAAAGATTGTACATAAACTTTTTTAATTTAAACAGAACTTTTCCTTATCCTCTTTTGTAACAAAAATACGAGACATTATCCGAGAAAATGTCCGGTAAAATAAAAATACGAGACATTATCCCAGAAAATGTCCAGTAAAACAAAAATACGAGACATTATCTGAAAAAATGTCTCGTAAAATAAAAATACGAGACATTATCTGAAAAAATGTCTCGTAAATCAGTAATTTCCTTCACTTTTCAAGAAACTAATACATAATTAAAAACGCAATCTTTTTTAGAATAAAGTAAGAAAACACAACCCCATATAAACCAGTGAAAACATACAAGCAAAAATTGAGGTCATTTTTCGACGAAAGGTGTTTGGAAACATTCCAGCTAAAGGAAAAGTAACCAGCAATAATAAACTTTGCCACCCGATAAACTGCCAGAGCACAATAACTCCAAAGCCATACGCCGATAGGACCAAGCCGAATAACCAAGATTTTTTAAACGGTCGGTCGATCCGAGAAACCTCAAACAAATAAAATGGAATAAATAAACTTAAATATATCGGAATAAAACGTGGATGAATAAAACGAACTTGCGCATAAAAAGAAAAACCATTTAGCAAAACTAATTTCAGCAAAGTCGTTACAATAATGGCCACATGGTTTAAATCATAATAGCTAAATAAAAACTGCAATTGAATAATCAACGTATAGCAACCCAACACCAAAAAAGCGAGCCAAGAATAACGAAAAGCAAAATACCCTAACAAAAGAACATTCACTAACTCCAAACCAAGCAAAAAAGGTTTAGAAATCTCAAAATCACTATTTGGAATGCGCAACAGCATATTCTCCAACATCTGATTGACCAGCACAAACAAATACAACAGCAAAAAAGCCAGTCCCTTAAACGTATCATAGGGCAATGCAAAAATAGCCCCCAAACCCAAATAAAACACAGGAACTAAAAAGAAAAATAACACCGGATGATACAACTTCTCTAAAACCCACTGTTTCATAGACAACCACCTTCTTCTCACAGATTTATTTTAATTGAAATCAAGCAGAAAATCCTCTAATTTTTCAAAATGACACAAATTGTAAAAAAAGAGATCTTCAGCTTCGTCGCAGCCATTTTAGTTTAACTTCATTGTATACTGGATTCCTCTTAAAAGGTAGTGAAAAAGTAAACGAATTATGTTATGATACCACGTAGGTTTACAAAATTCCCGATAGGACGTCACATCCGTGCCGGAGCCTTGTAACCGAATATTTAAGGGGGAATACGTTAATGAAAGAAAAAAAATTATTTTCATCCGAATCAGTCACTGAAGGCCATCCAGATAAAATGGCGGATAAAATTAGTGACGCTATTTTAGATGCCTTACTTGAAAAAGACCCAAACTCACGTGTCGCTTGTGAGACTGTCGTAACTACAGGTTTGGTTTTTGTCACAGGTGAAATTCGAACAGAAGCCTATGTAGATATTCAAAAAGTGGTCCGCGAAACAGTTCGCGATATTGGGTATACACGAGCAAAATATGGTTTTGATGCAGAAACTTGTTCGGTCATTGTATCGATTGATGAACAATCCAGTGATATTTCAGTAGGGGTGGATCAATCGTTAGAATTTAAGAATACAGAAGATCTTGATGAATTAGATAAAATTGGTGCTGGAGATCAAGGAATCATGTTTGGTTATGCGACCAATGAAACGGAAGAGTTTATGCCTTTACCGATTTCATTAAGCCATGCTTTAACGCAAAGATTAGCAACGGTTCGTAAAAATGGAATCATGCCTTATCTTAGACCCGATGGCAAAGCACAAGTGTCTATAGAGTATAATGAAGACAACTCTCCAAAAAGAGTCGATTCAATAGTTATTAGCGCCCAACATCATCCAGATGTTACGCATGCAGAATTAACTAGAGACATCATAGACCACGTCATTCGCGAAGCAATCCCGACAGAGTGGATCGATGAAGAAACTAAATATTTCATTAATCCGACGGGACGTTTTGTGATTGGAGGTCCACAGGGAGATGTGGGCTTGACAGGTCGCAAAATTATTGTGGATACCTATGGAGGATCTGCGCGTCATGGTGGAGGAGCTTTTTCAGGGAAAGATGCCACAAAAGTGGATCGTTCAGCTAGTTATGCTGCGCGTTATATTGCAAAAAATATTGTAGCTGCCGATTTAGCTGACCGAGTAGAGATTCAACTAGCTTATGCGATTGGGGTTTCTCAACCTGTGTCGATAGCGGTTGATACGTTTAATACAGGGAAAGTGGCTGATGAAAAGTTGATTCGAGCTATTCGCAAAATTTTTGATTTAAGACCTGCAGGAATTATCCAAATGCTTGATTTAACAAAACCTGTCTTTAGACATACCGCAGCTTATGGCCATTTTGGTCGAACAGATGTTGAATTTTCTTGGGAAAAAATGGATAAAGTGGATGATTTACTAAAAGAAACGAAGAATGAACGATAAAAATGCGCTAAAAATTTTCATATAAAAAAGATATCTTTAACTATATTTCTTAACAAACTTGTTTTAAACTATCCTTAGTCTATAACAAGTTTGTTAAGAATTTTTTTCATTTAGTCAAGCGGTTTATTTAAGAAAAATAAACTGAAATAGTTTGAATGAGAAACCTAGTTATAGATGAATTTGTATGATATAATTTAACATGTTGATTTAGACCTTAAAAGCGTTCATACAAAAAATACATAAACTTAAAATAATGGTAGGTGAAATGGATGAACGAGATTGGTGAAATTTTAAAAAATGCCCGAATTGAAAAAGGTTATACTTTAGACGACCTACAACAAATTACAAAAATACAAAAAAGATATTTACAAGCGATTGAAGATGGAAATACCGAGATATTACCAGGCCGCTTTTATATGCGTGCTTTTGTTAAACAGTATGCAGATATTGTAGATTTAGATGGAGAAGAACTTCTTGAAGAACATCTAACAGAAACTTCAAAAGAAGCAAGTGAAGAATTTGCAGAGAATGTAAATGTTGCTCCTACTCGTACAGAAGGAAAACAAGAAAACTTTTTAAATGAAATTACTGAATATTTACCTATAATTTTAATCTTCTTGCTAGTAGCTACAATTATTGTTGTTATTTATTTTGCTTTTAGACAATACAATCCAGCCGAAGAATCTAGTCCACCAATGATTAATGAAGAAAATACAGAACAAGTGGCTCCTGCTGAAGATGAGCAAGAAGAACCGGCAGACACAGATAACAAAGACGATACAGAAGACGAAGAGGATCCAGAAGAAGAGCCAGAAAAAACAGAAGAGGAACAAACCATTACTGTTTCAGAAAGTTCAGGATCAAATACTATTTATGAAGTGAAAGGTCCACACCCAGAAGAACAAACCGTAACACTAACAGCCAACGGTGGCGACTCATGGGTAAGTGTAACTGTAGCAGGCGGCGAGAGTGATGCTCGTTTATTAACTAGTGGCGAATCATTAGATTTATCATTTGGACCAGATGTCACACAAGTCGATATTGTGATCGGAAATGCACCAGTAACGGAAGTCACCTTTAATGACACAGAACTTGAATATGCACCTGAATCTTCGGGTGTGGTCAGACAAGACTTGCAGTTACAATTTGTGGAGTAACCATACATATAGGAGGCAGCAAGGATTGAACTTACCAAATAAATTAACATTTTTAAGATTATTACTGATTCCATTTTTTGTGGTGCTCACGGTCGTTCCTTTTAATTGGGGAACAGTTGAATGGTTAAATTCCGAAATAAGCATTACAATGTTGATCGCGACAGTGGTCTTTATTATCGCTAGTATTACAGACTGGTTAGATGGCTACATCGCTCGTCGAGACAACTTAGTCACAAACTTTGGAAAATTCGCTGACCCACTAGCAGATAAACTATTGGTTTCATCCGCTTTAATCATACTAATTGAGTTAGGCTTAGCGCCAGCTTGGGTCGTCGTTGTCATTATTTCACGAGAACTTGCTGTCACAGGCTTACGTCTCCTTCTTGTAGAGGAAGGCGGAACAGTATTAGCTGCTGCGTGGCCCGGAAAAGTAAAAACTTTTACTCAGCTACTAGCCATTATCTTCTTACTCGTTAATGACTTTCCCTTCGCGTGGTTAGGTTTCCCGATTGGAAAAACCCTACTGTATATCTCTTTAATCTTTACTATTTATTCAGGAATTGATTATTTTTACAACGCCCGTCACGTATTTAGCGATACATTAAAGTCATAAATTAAAACATTTCAAAAAGGTAGTTTGTGAATATTCACAGCTGCCTTTTTTGTTGTCTAAGACAAAAAGGATAAAATTTCCAACAAACCATTCTAAAATACGACGAAGATTGAAGAAAATTACTTTGATAGTGCTTTTTTTCTTGTTTAGTACACACAAACCGCGCAAAAGTGCGCGCTGTTCGGTTCACCACGCACAAATTACGAAAAAGTGCGAGCAAGCAAGGTCTACCACGCACAAATTACAAATATTTGCGAGCAAGTAAGACTCACCACGCACAAATCACAAATATTTGCGAGCAAGTAAGACTTACCACGCACAAATTACGAATAAGTGCGCGCTGTTCGGTTCACCACGCACAAATTACGAAAAAGTGCGAGTAAGCAAGCCTACCACGCACAAATTACGAAAAAGTGCGAGCAAGTAAGGCCTACCACACACAAATTACAAAAAAGTGCGTGCAAGCAAAGTCTACCACGCACAAATTACAAATAAGTGCGTGCAAGCCAATTCTATCTCATTCGAATTTCCGTTAGAAACGTGCTGAAGTATTTCTACTCGTGCGAAAGAGAAATATAAAGTACCAGGAGCTATCTCAAAAAAAAGGTTAAAACTACCTCACTATTCTAGACAAGACTTAAAGGCAACGGTAAAATGATTTAGAGAATAAAAAAACATACAAAATACCTATGAAAAGGCGAACAAAAAAGTTTTTTTAAAAGAAATTCAAAATTAAAAAAGAAAATCGCAAAAAAATGCAAATATATATAATAGGAGCATAAAATATGAAAGCAGAAATTATTACGAGTGGAACAGAATTACTCTTAGGAGAGGTTGTGGATACAAACACCCCTTTTCTCGCCCGAGAATTAGCAGCTATTGGAATTAATGTGTATCACCATACAACAGTAGGAGATAATCCTGCTCGCTTATTAGATGCTATCCAACTAGCAGAGAAGCGAGCAGATATTATAATCATTTCGGGAGGGTTAGGACCAACAGAAGACGATATTACAAAAATGATTTTAGCCAAGCATTTAAATGTTGAATTGACACTGGACGAAGAATCTTTGCATAAAGTCAATCGACGTTATCAGACAGAAAAACTCTCAAAAGGAAACTACCAACAAGCTCAAATACTAAAAGGTTCCCAACCTCTGAAAAATGATATTGGTATGGCGGCTGGGATTTATATGGAAAAGGAAGACCATACATATGTCTTGTTACCAGGAGTTCCTAGTGAATTTGAGTATATGGTAGAAGACCAATTAATTCCTTTTTTAATGCAAAACACCACAAAAAATAATATTTTAAGATCACGCAATCTGAATTTTTACGGATTGCCAGAAGCAAAAGTAGCAGAAGAGTTAGCCGATTTAATTCATCAGCAAACCAATCCAACGTTGGCAATTTATGCAAAAGAAGGCATCATAGATGTTCGAATAACTTCTAGCGGACAAACAGAAGCCGAATGCACAAAAATGCTAGATGAAATGGAAAAACGTATTTTAAAACAACTAGATCAACATTTTATTAGCTACAATTCAACACGTATTCAAGATGTCATTTTTGAACAATTGGCGATGAAAGCAGAAAGCCTAGCATTAGTTGAAGTAAATACAGATGGTGAAGTTATAGATAGTCTAGCTCACGAACTCGAACACAAAGAGTTATTTAAAGGCGGCTTATATTTCACGCAACATGTAAATGCAGCGAATTATTTTAATTTAGAAACTTTACAAGAAAATAAAAAAGAACAAAATGAAAAAATGGCGAACAAAATACGCGAGGAATTTCAGTCGGATTACGGCTTGGCCGTGACAGGGTGGGGCGAAAATCAACGGTCCTATAAACCGATGCCCGAACAAGCATTCATCAGTATCGCAAAAGCGGAGGGTGAAGTGTTTACCCATGAAATTGACCTAACCAAACGCACCTACTTTGCGCGTTGGTTGCTGGCTTTGAAAGTGAGCGACACGCTTCGACGTTTCTTGCTCGATCTTCCTCAACTCGAAGAAGAATAATGAGTGAAAAGGGAATGAATGTTCGTTTAACTCTTGCTATTTGGACAAAAAACAAGTAAAATATGTCTATGATAAAAGATACTAGAATCAAGAAAACTGACCGAAATACTTTAAATGTAATATAAAACGGAGGGTGAATATGGCTTCAGAAGATAGACAAAAAGCATTAGATCACGCAATGAAACAAATTGAAAAAGATTATGGTAAAGGTGCTATTATGAAATTAGGAGACCGCGGAAACCGAAAAATTCCTACAATTTCTACAGGTTCGTTGGCGCTGGACGTCGCTTTAGGTGCTGGTGGATATCCAAAAGGAAGAGTAATCGAAATTTATGGTCCAGAAAGTTCTGGGAAAACGACGGTTGCTTTACATGCGATTGCCTCTGTTCAAAAAGAAGGCGGAACAGCAGCTTTTATTGATGCTGAGCATGCTCTGGATCCCTCTTATGCTAAAAATTTAGGGGTCGATACAGATAATTTACTTCTATCACAACCGGATACTGGAGAACAAGGTTTAGAGATTGCGGATGCCTTAGTTTCAAGTGGCGCGGTTGATATTTTAGTCGTTGACTCCGTTGCTGCTTTAGTTCCACGAGCTGAGATTGATGGAGAGATGGGTGACACACACGTTGCTTTACAAGCAAGATTAATGTCACAAGCAATGAGAAAATTATCAGGAACCATTAGTAAAACTGGAACGATTGCAATCTTCATCAACCAAATTCGTGAAAAAGTTGGAGTAATGTTTGGTAATCCTGAAACAACACCAGGTGGACGTGCGTTAAAATTCTACTCAAGTGTTCGTTTAGAAGTTCGTCGTGCCGAATCGATTAAAGATGGTTCAGATATGGTTGGGAATCGTACACGAATCAAGGTAGTAAAAAATAAGATTGCTCCACCCTTTAAGGAAGCAATGGTGGACCTTATGTATGGTGAGGGAATTTCACAAATTGGTGAATTAGTTGATATGGGTTCAGAGAAAGATATTATTAAGAAAGCAGGTTCATGGTACTCATACGGAGAAGAGCGTATCGGTCAAGGACGTGAAAATGCAAAAAAATTCTTAGCAGATAATCCTGAGATTCATACAGAAGTCGAAAAACGAGTTCGTGCAGCTTATGGTATTGGAGAAGCTGTGGATGAGCCTGAAAAAGAAGACAAAGATAAAGACAAAGATAAAGATAAAGATAAAAAAGCAGCAGCTAAAAAAGCTTAACTTCTTTAAAAAATGTATTTTAAAATAATAAGAGTAACCCTCTTTGTTTTATGGGATGAATCCTTTAAAATAGAGAGGGCTTTTTATTTAACGGATTAAAAATAAAATACAATAATAAAATAAATGAATAGATAACGGAGGCTATAAAAATGAATAAAATTAAAATAGGAATTGTAGGCTATGGAAATTTAGGGCAGGGAGTAGAAGTTGGCTTGAAAAATCATCCTGATATGGAATTGGTTGGGATTTTTTCAAGGCGCGATCCTAAAACATTAGATACCCAGTCACCCGCTTATTTAGTGCAAGATATTTTAGATTTCAAAGATAAAATAGATGTCTTGATTCTTTGTGGTGGATCAAAGACGGATATTCCAAAACAAGGACCTGCACTAATTGAGCACTTTAACACGGTGGATGCTTATGACACGCATGCAGAAATCCCGGAATATTTTAACAAAATGAACCCTATAGCTGAAAAGAATCAAAAAGTAGCTGTTATAGCTACAGGCTGGGATCCAGGCTTATTTTCAATGAACCGCTTAATGCAAGAAGCGATTCTTCCAAACGGTCAATCCTATACATTCTGGGGACGAGGAGTGAGCCAAGGACATAGTGACGCGGTTCGTCGAATAAAAGGTGTAAAAGAAGCTGCACAATACACTGTTCCAGATGAAATGATGATTAATAAGATTTTAGCAGGAGAAACCGTTGATTATAATCAAAAAGATGCACATACCCGTGAAGTCTATGTAGTCTTAGAAGAAGATGCGAATCCAACAAAAGTAGAAAAAGAAATTAAAGAAATGCCTAATTATTTTGTCGGCTATCAAACAGGTGTCAGCTTCATTTCAGAGGAAGAATTTAAAGCGGAACACCAAAGTATGCCACATGGTGGACGAGTCATTCGACAAGGAAAAACTTCCAAGGACGCTCTCTCCATTATTGATTTTTCTTTATCTTTAGAAAGTAACCCAGAGTTTACCGCAGCTGTAAATATTGCGTATGCCAGAGCGGCTTATAAATTGTCTCAAGAAGAAAAATATGGAGCTAGAACAGTTTTAGATATTGCCCCTCACTATTTATCTTCTAAATCAAGAGAAGATTTAATGCGGGATTTACTATAAGCAGCCGCTTAAAAGAAGCAACCAATAGCAAGCAAATCTTCTACAAAAGGATCGCTTGTACTAAATTGTATGGTGAATCTTAATTGACTTATAGGCAAAATAAAGATATTATAGTAGAAGGTGTACGGATGTATGGAAGATTTGTACACTCGTACAACTTTCGTGTAAAAATGCTATTAAAAGCAATTTATTTTAAAGAACATACATGAAATGAAGAAAATTGAATGATACGGAGGTGTAAAAATGGAGTTACCTTTTGCAATAGCCTCTGCTATCGTTACTTTAATTATTGGTTTAGTTGTTGGTGCATATTTTTCAAAAAAGAGTGCAGACCGCAGACAAGCGGATGCGAAACAAACCGCACATCAAATTGTTGAAGATGCAAATAAAGAAGCTGACATTCTAAAAAAAGAAGCGTTATTAGAGGCTCGTGAAGAAATTCATTCCCAGAAAAATCAAATGGAATGGGAAATAAAAGAGCAACGCCAAGAAGTTTCTCTACAAGAAAGTCGATTAGATCAACGTGAAGATAATTTAGATCATCGAGAAAAAATGTTAGAAGATAAAGATAATAACTTATTACAAAAAGAGAATAGATTAGAAACACGTTCAGAGAAAATAGATAATCTTGAAAAACAAGTGGAAGAAGCTAAAGAGAAACAAGAAAGAGAACTAGTACGTATTTCAGGACTTTCAGAAGATGAAGCAAGAAATATTGTGCTTCAAAGAACCGAAGAAGAATTAGTAAATGAAACAGCCGTGATGGTAAAACAACACGAGGAACAACTAAAAGCCGATGTGAATCGTCGTGCGAAGAGTTTAATTACTGAAGCGATCCAACGAAGTGCTGCAGATCAAGTGACTGAAGCAACAGTGAGTGTCATCCATTTACCAAATGATGACATGAAAGGTCGAATTATTGGTCGCGATGGACGGAATATCCGAACCATTGAGGGCTTAACCGGAATGGACGTTATCATTGATGATACACCTGAAACGGTCGTACTTAGTGGGTTTGATCCAATTCGTCGTGAGATTGCTAAAATGGCCCTTGAAAAATTAATTTCTGATGGCCGTATCCATCCAGGTCGTATTGAGGAAGCGGTGGAAAAATCGCGCAAAGAAATGGATGAACGCATTCGTGAAATTGGTGAAGAAACCGTTTTTGATTTAGGTATTCACTCAATTCATCCAGATTTAATTAAAATTATTGGACGTTTACACTTTAGAACAAGTTACGGACAAAACGTTTTAACGCACTCAATTGAAGTGGCAAAAATTGCAGGTATCTTAGCGGCAGAAATTGGCGAAGATCCTCAAATGGCTAAAAGAGCTGGTTTGCTACATGATATTGGGAAAGCATTGGATGGGGAAGTAGAAGGCTCACACGTCGAAATTGGCTCTCAAATTGCGATGCGTTATCAAGAAAAAGAAACAGTTGTGAATTCAATTGCTTCTCATCATGGTGACGTTGAGGCAACAACCATTATTTCGGCTTTAGTACAAGCTGCCGATGCTATTTCAGCTGCAAGACCGGGAGCTAGAAGCGAATCGCTAGAAAACTATTTACAACGTTTAGAAACATTGGAAGAAATTTCAAATAGTTTCGATGGTGTAGATTATACATTTGCGATTCAAGCAGGGCGAGAAATTCGAATTATTGTGAAACCAAATGAACTAGATGATGTTCAAAGTGCTAAGTTAGCACGTGATGTTCGAAAAGAAATTGAAAACAAAATGGATTATCCTGGAAACATTAAAGTAACGGTAATACGTGAAACAAGAGTTGTAGAATACGCAAAATAAGAAGTATTCCTTGCACTAAATAAATTTAAAAATAAACGTCTATTCTGGCTACAAGTTGTAGTCAAATAGACGTTTTTTATTTATGCTTTACAGACAAAAACAAACTCATATTTTCAAAAGATCTAAAATAAAATCTGAAATTTCTAAATAAAATAAAAATAAAAAATACCCCTCTTCTCTTAGCGTAAAATCGCTCATAAGAAGAGGGGCTAGTCTTATTTTTGAGCTTTTGGGGAGTCTGTTTCTCCATCAAAAGCAGCCTTTGCTTGTTCAAAATCATCGTAAACATTGGCACTTTCCCAGCCGCCATTCACTTCATCTAACCGATAGGCAACCACATAAGGCTTATAATCTTCTTCTTCAGCCAATGCTCGTAATAAATAGTATTCATTTGCAGATTCTAAAATCTCATATTCTTTTCCTTGTTTTCCTTTAACGACCATGTGAAACACTCCTTTGTAGCCGAGATAATTTTCTTACACTACAATTTTGGAACACATGCCGGTCGAATGTCAAGAAATACGATTAAGTCTGGCCTTCGAAAGATAAAACGAGATTGTATTTCACATATTACGTGAATATTTCTTATATCAACAGAATATAAACAGCTTATCACGTTTTCATAACATCAGGGCCTTAAGATTGTATCTCCAAACGACATCCGATATACTTCCATTTCGCTAAAAATGCGTTAAAGGAGATAGAAAAAATGACAAATAAAATGTTGCTGAATTTGGTGATGACAATATCATTCATATTGCCCCTGAACGTTCAGTTTCATCTTGCGGGTCAAATAGATTCAACCCCCAAAAATGCAGAAGCTCAAAAGATTGAAAATCTGTTAAGCACAAATGATTTTCAAAAAGATTTATTCAAAAATATGGAAAATAGAGAGAACCACACAAAAAATAAAACAATGACTCCTTCTACGACTGCAACCAGTGTTGCTAAGAATAAAAATGGAGAAGAACAAGCAGAAACAAAAGCTCAAACCCTAAAAGAAACCATCAAAAAGTGGAAAGGAAATTTTCCAACCTATAAAGAGAATTCGAAACAAGTCCAGTTCATTCAGACTATTGCGCCAGCAGCCGTCTTAATTGCGGATCAATATGGAATTTATCCATCCGTTATGATCGCTCAAGCAGCGCTTGAATCAAGCTGGGGTCAATCAGAATTGGCTACGAATTACAACAATTTAATGGGAACGAAAGGGTCATGGGAAGGCGAAACTGTCAAAGTTCGCACGCGTGAAGATATTGGAGGAGAAAGCGTCTATATTCATACAGGCTTTAGTGTATACGATTCTTGGAGCGATTCCCTGTATCGATATGGTCACTTAATGCGAAACGGATTAGATTGGGATCCAGAATACTATCAAGGCACTTGGCGTGAAAACACGACAAATTATCAGGAAGCTACAGAATGGCTGCAAGGACGCTACGCAACAGACCGTTCATACGCGGAAAAATTAAAACAAACCATTCAGTCCTTCAACTTAGACCAATATGATCACCAAGATTCGCTAGAAAATTTTGATGGAAATTTAGAAAATTTACTGGCCGAACTGAATCAACAATATGAAAAAAATTTATAAAAGCTTTTAAATCGGAGTACATCAAGAATGTATTTCGATTTTTTTAAATTAAACAGTATTTTTCAGCAACCATCTTTGCTAACGATGGAAAGTACTGATAAAATAAGAGAGATTAATACTAGAAGAGGTGCACCCGTGAAAATATTATTTATTGGCGATGTGTCAGGTACAGTTGGACAAAAGATGGTTCATGATTATTTACCTCAACTGCGTCAAGTATATAAACCCCAAGTTATCATATTAAATGGTGAAAACGCAGCAGAAGGTCGAGGAATCACAGAAAAAATTTATAAAGAATTCCTTACCCAAGGGGTGGATTGTATTACAATGGGAAATCACACATGGGATAATTATGACTTATTTAATTTCATTGAGGAAGCCACCCATATTATTCGACCAGCGAATTATGAAAACAATGATCTTATACCCGGAGTGGGCATGCGAATTATCAAAATCAATAAGCAAAAAATCGCCGTAATCAATTTAACCGGACGCTCTTATATGGGAAGTTTTGATGATCCATTTCGTGTGGGCGATGAATTAATTGCCCAAGCCAAAAAAGAAACCAATCAGATATTCATTGATTTTCATGCTGAAGCAACGAGCGAAAAACAAGCGGCAGGTTGGTACTTTGATGGAAAAGCTTCAGCAGTAGTCGGCACCCATACCCATGTCCAAACCAATGATGCTCGTATTTTACCCAAAGGAACAGCCTACCAAACAGACGTAGGGATGACCGGATTTTATAATGGGATTTTAGGCATGGAAAAAGAAGCCATCATCGAAAATTTCCGAACCCAAATGCCTACGCGCTTTACCACGCCAGAAAGTGGCTCAGGCCAGCTAAATGCCTGTCTAGTGGAAACCGACGACAAAACCGGCCAAGCCAAGAAAATTCAACCGATTCGAATCGATGAGGACACTTTATTCATGGATTAAAAGAATCAACCCCTCTTTCTTCGAAAATGACGAAGAGGGCATAAACAAAGAAGAGAAGCTTTAGAACAATTAGAGGAGTGACCGTGTTGCCTCAAGACACAAAACATACCCCAATGATGGAACAATATTTTGAAATAAAAAATGAGTACCAGAATGAATTTTTATTTTTCCGTCTGGGCGATTTTTACGAATTATTTTATGAAGATGCGATCAAAGCATCGCAATTATTAGAATTAACGTTAACCAGTCGCAATAAAAATGCAAAAGAACCCATTCCAATGGCTGGTGTACCTTATCATTCCGCACAAGGCTACATTGATCGCTTAATCGAACAAGGTTATAAAGTCGCCATTTGCGAACAAGTGGAGGATCCAAAAGAAGCCAAAGGAATGGTAAAACGCGAAGTTGTTCAAGTGATTACACCAGGTACAGTGATGCAAGGAGAAGCTGTTCATGAAGACGAAAACAATTTTCTGGCAGCTATTTTAGAGAAAGAGGACGCTTATGCTTTAGCTTACGTGGATTTAACCACTGGAGAGTTACGTGCGACTAAACTCCATTCAAAAGCAGAAGTCTATAGCGAAATTGCCGGACTAGAAGTTAAAGAAGTCCTTTTTTATGACGGAGAAAGCGTGGAGTTACGCGCTGAATTGGAGAAAAGATTAGGAACGGTCTTTTCTTATTTGAATAAAGAAGTTCAAGCGATGAAAGAAGAGACCTTCCAAGAACTCACTGATGAGGTTTCGGACGGAACGATCTTGCCGGTCTTAAAGTTATTGCTCAATTATCTAGCCAAAACGCAAATGCGCAGTCTGGATCATCTTCAGTTAGCGGAACAATATGATACTTCTCATTATTTAGTGTTCACTCAAGAAGTGCGCCGTAACTTAGAACTAACGACGTCATTACGCGACGGTTCAAGAAATGGGACCTTGCTGTGGGTGTTGGATCAAACCAAGACAGCGATGGGTGGGCGGATGCTGAAAAGTTGGCTCGATAAGCCGTTAATTAATATTCATGAAATTAACCAACGACAGGATTTAGTGGAAAATATGCTGAATCATTTCTTCGAACGAACGGATTTAAATGAAAGCTTAACGCGCGTCTATGATTTGGAGCGCTTGGCAGGACGTGTGGCTTATGGAACGGTGAATGCTCGAGATTTAATCCAATTAAAACGTTCCTTACAGCAAATTCCGCAAATTATTGAGATTATTTCTTTGATGAATGTGGATGGGGCATGGGATGGTTTATTACATCAGATTGACCCTGTGACGGAAGTGACGGATTTAATTGAGCGCGCCATTGAAGAGGAACCGCCGATTTCGATTATGGAAGGCGAGATTATTAAAGATGGTTTTAACACACAGCTGGATCAATATCGCGATGCCATGACCAATGGCAAACAATGGTTAGCTGAATTAGAAGCCAAAGAGCGTCAAGAAACAGGAATCAGAAATTTAAAAGTGGGCTTTAATAAAGTCTTTGGCTATTTTATTGAGATTACCAAAGCTAATTTAGATCGAGTAGAAGAAGGGCGCTACGAGCGGAAACAAACGCTCACGAATTCTGAGCGCTTCATTACTCCTGAATTAAAAGAGATGGAATCCACCATTCTTGGGGCGGAGGAAAAATCACAAGCTTTAGAATATGAACTATTTGTAGCCATCCGCGATGAAGTCAAAATGGAAATTGAACGGATTCAAAAATTGGCTCGCTTAGTTGCACAAATTGATGTTTTGCAAAGTTTTGCACAGGTGAGTGAAGAAAATTATTTTACGCGACCAGTTTTTCATGAAGATTCGCAAGATGTGCACATTGAAGAAGGCCGTCACCCCGTTGTTGAACATGTTATGAAGGAACAAGAATATGTTCCTAATGATGTTTCTCTAGAAGAGGGCACGGATATCTTGTTAATTACAGGTCCCAATATGTCTGGAAAAAGTACTTATATGCGGCAAGTTGCCTTAATAATTATTATGGCGCAAATGGGTTGTTTTGTTCCCGCAACCAAGGCGGAGTTGCCTATTTTTGATCAAGTCTTTGCCCGTATTGGTGCGATGGATGATTTAATTTCAGGGCAAAGTACCTTTATGGTTGAAATGAATGAGACCAATCAAGCGATTTCCAATGCAACCCCTAATAGTTTGTTGCTATTTGATGAAATCGGACGAGGAACAGCGACCTATGATGGGATGGCTTTAGCTGAATCCATCATTGAATATGTGCATGATCGTGTCGGCGCTAAAACACTGTTTTCAACGCATTACCATGAGTTAACCGCGCTAGAGGAACGATTAGAACGCTTAGAAAATATTCATGTCGGCGCAGTCGAAGAAGACGGCGATTTGGTCTTTCTCCATAAAATGAGCCCAGGTTCTGCAGATAAAAGTTATGGTGTGCAAGTTGCTAAATTAGCAGGACTGCCGACTTCGGTATTAAATCGAGCATCCACTATTTTAGTCGAGCTTGAGAAGAAAAATGAAGATTCACCGATTGTCTTAGGAACCCCAGCAGACTTAGAAGTTGAACAAGACGAAGAAAAAAGTAAAAAAGAAGATAAAGTCGAAGAAGATGGCGGACAACTTTCTTTATTTGGCGGCACTTGGTCAGAACACGAAGAGAAAGTTCTAGAAGATTTGAAAAAGTTAGACGTTTTAAATCTAACCCCACTTGAAGCTATGAACTTATTAAATGAATTACAAAATAAGCTACAAGACGAATAGACTTTTTACAGCTAGACTGGCATATTAAAGTGCTGCGATTCTTAAGAAACGCTAGAAGACAGTTGGAGCTCTGTCTATCGCACACAAAAATCAGAAATTAGCACGCAAGGTGTGTGTATCGCGCACAAAAATCAAAAATTAGCGCGTAGAAGTGTGTA
>NZ_FQUF01000030.1:0-2892 GCF_900129085.1 Atopostipes suicloacalis DSM 15692 | reverse complement strand
CACAAAAATCAAAAATTAGCGCGTAGAAGTGTGTATCGCTAACAAAAATCAGAAATCCGCGCGCAGAAGTGACTATCGTGCACAAACGCTGCTCATCTATTTTATAGAGACGTTTAAAAAGCACTGGATTTTTCTAGCCGAAATAAATACAAACTTTAGTCTATAATAACTAGCTAAACGTATAATAAAGTCTAAATTTCCAAATAAGCCAAAACATTAGATAGGAATTTCTTTAGAACCAACGAACCTAGTAGAAGGGAGGAGCAATCATATGTCAGAAATTAAAATATTATCCGAAACGTTAGCCAATCAAATTGCTGCGGGAGAAGTGGTTGAAAGACCGGCTTCGGTTATTAAAGAACTTGTGGAAAATGCGATTGATGCGGAGAGTACAAAAATCAAAGTAGAAATCGAAGAAGCCGGCCTTTTAAAAATCATCGTTACAGATAACGGAAATGGGATTCCTAGTGAAGATGTCGAACGAGCTTTTGAACGCCATGCGACAAGTAAAATTTATACCACCGATGAACTGTTTCGAATTCGTACACTCGGTTTCCGAGGAGAAGCTCTGCCAAGTATTGCTTCTGTATCAGAGTTAACGATCGAAACAGCTGAAGACAAAAAAACAGGGAAACATTTATATTTAAAAGGTGGAGAAATTATAGAAAATACCTCTGCCCAATCGCGTCGTGGGACAATAATTAAAGTGGAACAATTATTTTATAATACTCCCGCGCGCTTAAAACATATTCGCTCACTTAGAACAGAAGTCTCTCATATCACCAATTACATGAACCGTTTTGCTTTATCGAATCCAGATATTTCTTTTGAATTCATTAACGATGGCAATCAAATAATGAAAACTGTTGGAAATGGCGATATTCGACAAGCCATTGCAAGTGTTTATGGGGTGAATATTGCTCGAAAGATGCGTAAAATCGAAACAGAAAACTTTGACTTTAAAGTCTCTGGTTATACATCGCTTCCAGAAGTAACGCGAGCGAATAATACGTATATTACTTTAATTGTGAACGGTCGTTATATTCATAATTATTCCCTCAATCGGGCAGTCATTGATGGCTATAGTTCGACTTTAATGATCGGTCGTCATCCGATTGCTGTTATGAATATTGAAATGGATCCACTCCTTTTAGATGTAAATGTTCATCCAACGAAACAACAAATCCGAATTAGTAATGAAAAAGAATTAGGCCAACTGATTAAAGAGGCCATCTATAAACAAATGCATCAAGAAATACGGATTCCAGGATCATCTGACGAAGAAAATATTCCACTTCCAAAAGCACCAGCAGAAAAATCAGAGCAATTAAATTTCGAATTCCAAACCCAAAACAAGCCACGTGATTTCTCTTTTCCAGATAAACAAAATTCCGAAAATCAAAATAAGCAGACACAAAGTCATTTCGGAACGGAAGCAACGGAAAGAAGAAATTGGCGACCTGACCATGAATCTGAAAATCAGGAGGTTGTGAACGAACCGGAAGTTTCGATTTTGACGCACCGAGCAAGCGCAGAAGATTCGGCGCTCGAATTAGCGAAAACTGCTGAACGAAAAAATTATAATGAAGAAAGAATAGAACAGTTTCCGGAATTAGAATATATCGGGCAAATGCATGGCACGTATTTGTTGACGCAAAACGAGGAAGGTCTCTTTATTATCGACCAACATGCCGCGCAAGAACGGATCAAATATGAATACTACAAAGAATTATTGGCGGATACTGGCACATCAATGCAAGATTTGTTGGTGCCGATTGTGTTGGAATATCCAAGCGACGAAGTGATGGTAATTACCGATAATTTAGAGAAATTAGCGGATGCCGGCGTGAAGCTAGAACCATTCGGCCAAAATAGTTTCATCGTCCGCGAACATCCAACTTGGATTATTCCCGGGCAGGAACAGGGGACAATCGAAGAAATGATCGACTTTTTCCTCGAGAAAAAAGATCTCTCAATTGGCATGTTCCGAGAAGCTACAGCCATCATGATGAGCTGCAAACGGTCAATCAAAGCCAATCACCACCTAAGCGACCAAGAAGCCGTCTCACTCATCGAACAATTGCCACAAGCCGAAAATCCCTACAACTGTCCACATGGTCGTCCAACCCTCGTCAAAATGACCACAAGAGACTTAGAAAAAATGTTCAAACGTATTCAAGACAGTCACTAGAAAACAAAATAGAAAGCCTCAACCCTTTGGAAAGTCTTTTCAATGGAATGAGGCTTTTTAGGATTGAAAAGAGAAGTCTGTCAGTGTGTCTGAGTGGAAGTTCAGTTTTTAATGTTTTAAGATATGGATAGTTACATTTTAGTATTCGACCTTAAATAACTATCTACGAGATGAAATGAAAGGAAATAGCAGAATGAAAAAATGTCCAAATTGTGGTCACGAATTACCAGACGACGCAAAAGTCTGTGACAATTGCGGAGAACCGGTAGAAATTGTTGATGATCGTAGTGAAAACAAGGCAAAACCTAAAAATGAAGAACATGCTCAACAGACCGAGAATTCAGCAAATCAATCAGAAGCACAAGAAATTGATGGTGAAGATGAGGATTTAGTACATGAACATTTAGAACCCGGATTAAACATCGAGGCACAAAAAGAAATTGAACAAGAAGAAAAAACTGATCCTCAAAACAAAGAAGCCGAAGATAATATTAAGAAAGAATCAGATGAGGACAAGGATGATTTAGCCAATAAATCATTTTTAGATTACTAAGCCAAACTATTTTATTATAGGTATAAAAACGTACTGAGTGTTCGCTCAATACGTTTTTATTTGAAAAGAAAATGCTAAAAAGAGACAAAAAAGCATCTCTCATGGTATAATTAAATCATGAAAATTTTAAAAATATTTACTTAATTGA
>NZ_FQUF01000018.1 GCF_900129085.1 Atopostipes suicloacalis DSM 15692 | reverse complement strand
AAATCTTTTATGACGGAGATTAAATCATGGCTGAATCATCGATTAAGACAACTGATTTGGAAAAGATGGAAGAAAGTTTCCACTCGATACCAACGGTTGAAAAGACTGGGAATTGACCATGACGAATCACTCAAAATGGCTGGGAGCCGCAAGGCTTACTGGCGACTTTCAAAAACAATGACTTTACACCGTGCTATAACAAATAAAAGACTCGTACAGTGGGGATTAAAAGATTTAATCTACCTGTACGAGCGTTAAAGATATTTAAATTATTGAACCGCCGTATACGGAACCGTACGTACGGTGGTTTGAGGGGTCGGTAAATAAATTAATTATTTACCTCCTACTCGATTGAGTACATAGAAAATATTTATATAAGATTTTTGAAATTTAAAATAGGTTTTTATGATCAAAAATCTGCTTTTATTGTAATAATCTTTAACATAAGAATTGGAGGATTTATGTTAAAATAATTAAGTGTGTAATATTACAAACATTGATTATTAAAGGTTTTAAAATAAACGGACAAATAATGAATGTTATGCTATACTACTCGCAGAATAATTAGATAATTAGGACTTTAGGAGGATATTTAAATGTCTAAAACAGGAGGATTTAATCGGACGTTAAAAGTTACAGTAGGAGTGGTAGATATACTTATTTATCATTTATCTTTTGTAATTTCCTTTTTAATTAGATATAAAGGAACAATTCCGACATTTAATTACTCAGCTTACCAGAGTGTACTACCTTATATAATGATTGCATTTTTGATAATAAATATTTTTTCGGGGATATATATTCTCTATAATAAAAAATTTGTTGATATGTTTTCAATTTCATTAATCTCTCAAGTAATGATGTCATTCTTCATTATGGCCATGACTTTCTTTGGTCGCTGGTTTGCCTTTCCAAGAACGATTGTATTTATTAACTTAATAGTAAGTACTCTCTTGTTGACACTTTGGCGTTTTATCATTCTTGAATTTTACTTAAAAAAATCAGGAACAAGTCGAGTAATGATTGTAGGTTCAATGGATAGTTGTAGAGAAGCTGTTCGAAATTTTAAATCATCAAAAACAAGACAATATAAAGTGACTTCTGTAGCATTTAACAATTATTATGAAAACATAGTGAATAATATTGATAATATTGATGTTTTTTATTTGTTAGATTTCCATTCGATTGAAGAAGAAAATAAAATGTTATCTTACTTAACAGTTAACAATAAACGGGTATTTCTAGGAACGAATTTTGGAAATATATTACGAATCAATAATCGAATTATGAATATAGATGATGAAAGTCTTATTGCCATATCAAAATTTGAAATTGCACCAGAAAATGATGCAATAAAAAGAATGATTGATATCGTTATATCATTAATTATGCTTATTGTGACTTCCCCAATAATGCTTATAGCTGCGATATTAATTAAGATAACGTCAAGAGGACCTATTTTTTATAAACAAATACGAATTACAAAAGGACAGAAAGAGTTTGAAATTTTAAAATTTCGTTCGATGAGAATCGATGCTGAAGAGCTTTCAGGACCTGTATTAGCGCAAGCTGAAGATCCAAGAGTAACTAAAGTTGGTAAATATTTAAGAAGTTTACGAATTGACGAATTACCGCAACTTTTCAATGTTCTAAAAGGAGATATGTCTTTAATTGGACCGAGACCAGAAAGACCATATTTTGTAGATCAATTCAAAGAACAAAATCCTTACTACTACTTGCGTCACACTGTTCGGGCAGGCATTACGGGATATGCTCAAGTGTATGGTAAATATTCTACTGATTTTAATAGTAAATTGAAATTTGATTTGCTTTATATTAAAGACTATTCATTGATGATGGATATTCAGATTTTATTTCAAACAGTAAAAATTCTATTCGACAAAGTATCTTCTAAAGGTTTAGAAGAAGAATTAACAAATGAAGAAATTTTTGAAGATATTAATATATATGAATAATTCAGAAAAATACTCAAGTGGAAGTAATATTTACGATAAAATTTTAATGAAATTATAAAATTATATTAGAGGTGAAAAAATATGGACCAATTTTTTGAAGAAATTAAACGATTTTTTAAAAAGTATATAAAACAAATTTTAATTGCATCAGTTCTCTTAACTACTGTATTTTCAACTTTATATTTATTTAAATCAGAAGCAACGCCAGAAGATGATGAATATTCTGGAGCTCTAACTGATCCAGATTTATATGATGGGAATGCATATTTTAAGTTCTATGTTGAAGATGAAAATCAAGAAGCCTTTACAAATACAGTTCTTTTAAATCAATATCTTAGATTAGAAGAAAATTTAACAGAAGTTAGTGAAAATACAAATACTAATCTACTTGAGGCTTATGAAGAACAAAAAATAAATTTAGAACTAAATCCTACAGATACTATTCCTGTTATTGAAGTTAGAAGAGATAATAAATCACAGTTAATGACACTATATGTTCGATTAGAAAATATTAAGGATAATAAAAAAATTGCAAATTATTTATTTGATGAATTGTTAAATAATAAAATTTCTGTTTTAGAAAATAAGGATGTCTATCTTTTTCTTGAGCCTAACGTATTTGAAAAAACAATAGAGAAGGCAACTACAAAAGATTTATTTTCATCTTTAAATATACGTAAAACAATAATGATAGTTTCTATTCTATTGGTTTTATCAATTGTCTTAATGATTTCTATATTCTTAGGGAAAGAGTTTTTTAGTAAAAAATTGAACTTTAGTTTTTCATATTTTACTGATGAATCTACAGAATTTAATTTGTATAGTGATAGAATTGAAAATAATTATGAGATTAGTAAGTTTTTAAGCGCACCAGGTTTCACAGAAAAATTATTGGTTACTCAAAACATTCTTCCTAAATTAGAAGAAATTAGTAAGAATACAACTATAAATAAATCAAAAAATAAATTAGTAATAGATACAACGAAGTTTTATATATATAAAGAACTTGAGAACACTGAAGAATTAAGCCAAGTGTCTGAAATTATAATAGTGGTAGAGGCTGGTAAAACAGATAGGAATTGGTTTAACACACAAAAGAGAGTTGCTTCTTTATACAATAAGCCAATAAAAGTTCTACAAATTAATAGATAGAGGGGAAAACATGAAAGTCTTAGAATATTTATTATACTTTACTATATTTACCGGCTTCTTTCCGACTCCCGGTTATCTTTATGTCCAACTTTTCCTATCTGTTGTTCAATTTTTATTGGTGATATATCTAATGGCTAAAAAGAAAGTATCAATTAAAGAAGTAACCAATAAATATTCATTATTTTTATTCGCTCTACTCATATTTTCCGTCATTTCTCTTCTATGGATAAAAGATTTTTCAGGTTGGTTGATTTATAGCGCTGTGTTGTTCACCGGAATGGTTAATTCTTTTGTTTTGTGGCTTTTAATCTCCAATAAAAAAATTAAGAACCATCTAATGAAAATAATTCTTCTAGCTATATTATTACAAAATATTGCTGGATGGTTTGAAGTAACAACAGGTATTTATCCTTTTGCATTCAATATAGAAACTAATCATATTGCATATAATCAGCTATTAAGAAGACCGATAACTTTCTTCAAAAATGTTAATGACTATGCAACATATTTATTATTTGGCTATATTTTTCTACTATCTTATAAACCGAAAAAAAACATTTTTTCTAAAATTCCATACCAGCTTAAGCAAATATTAAAATCTTTATTGGCCTTATCTACTCTTGGGTTAATATTCATGGTAGGCTCTAGGGGAATTTTGTTAGTTTCAATTTTATCTACAGTGCTGTTACTTTTATTAAAGATTAATAATAGAATGCTTAGCAAACTCGCAGTAGTGCTTGGAATTGGTTTAATGGTTACTATTATAATTGGCTTGTTAATTAATTATGGATTTATTAACATTGATGCATTAGATGCAGGTGATTCTGCAAGAGTATATTTAATTATGAATGGCTTGAAATATTTAACAAATACGGTATTTATAGGAGTTGGACCAGGGAATGTTTCCTATTATTTGGAAAACTATAGGTATTTTCCAGTAGGACATCTACGTACTATTCATAGCTGGTGGATAGAATTCTTGGTAATGTATGGTCTAGTATTTTTTGTTTTTTATATTTCGATGTATGCAAGAAATATACTAAAGTCTTATAAACAATTTAAATTAACAAAAAATAATTTATTTATTTTTACTACTACATGGTCTATTGCGTTTACTATTGCTAGCGTAGTTTCTAGTTCATTACATACAACTTTATGGGTTATCTTTATGCATAATGCAATGTTTATTACTGTCGATAAAAATTTTCATTTGAAATCTTAAGGAGTATTTATTATGGCAAATGTTGAAGTTATGCTTTGCTCTGATCATTCACTTGACACAATTGGTGGAGCTCAATTATCATCAAATATTATATTAAATGGATTAAAAAATGATAATTATAATATAGGTGTTATTCAACCAGGAAAAAATAGTTCCAAAATGGAAAATATAGAGTATTTTGAAATCGGAGAATTTAAATCAATAAAAACGGTAGCGAGATACCCTTTCAAGTTCATAAATTATATTAAACAAGTAAGAAAAATTTTAAATAAAGAAAAACCTTCTATTGTACACACTCAAGCACAAGCTAATTTTTTTATTGTAGCTTTTTTAAAGAAATTGCATTTAATTTCAAAAGAAACTTATATTATCCACACCGAGCGAGGACTTTATTTAAAATATAATGCATTCATTAAGCAAGTATTTAGATTTTTGATGAATGAATTAGATATTCTAATTACAACAACTCAATTTAATATGAATTATTGGCAAGCGGCACTTGAAAAATGGAATATAAGTTTAGATGATTATAAAATTATTGAAAATACAGCGGGAGAATATTTTGAAAATTACGATGAAAATTATGTTTCTCCTTATAGAGATAAACTGGTACTTGGGTTCGTTGGAAGATGGAATTATGTAAAAAATTGGCCACTTGCTAAAGAGATTGCACTAACAACTAATGAAAAATTAGGAGATAGTTTAATTGTTAAAATGGCTATAAGTTGTGACGATGAAGAAGCAGAAAAAGAAGCAAAACATTTGTTTAGTCAGTTAGAAGAACAAATGGGAGGTCGTTTCCAAGGAGCAATTAATACTACATTCAACAAAATGGACCAATTTTATTATGATATGGATGTTTATATTTTAACTACCTTAAAAGACGGTGAATCATTTGGTAGAACGATTGTAGAAGCTATGAGCAGGAATACAGTTGTAATGACGACTAATGCCGGTGGGCCGGTAGAAGTTGTAGATAACGACCAATTAGTATTAGATACGGCCGATGACTTTGCTGAAGAAATTTTATATTATTTTGAAAATCCTAAAAAAATGGAAGAAACGAAAAAAAATAATAGACAAAGAGTAAAAGAGGTTTATTCTCTAGACAATAATTTAGTAAAACATAAAGAACTATACACAAATATATTAAATAGATAAAGGTGAAAGTAATGAAGGTATTACAAGTTGCAACAGGTTTTGATTTTAGCTCTGTCTATCAAAATTTATTTCAAGAAATGACAAACCAAAATATCAAAATAGAAGTACATGTACCACGTAAAAAAAGTGATAACCTTCCTACAATTGATTCTTCCACACTTGATTATAAAATAAAAATTAGTAAAGAAATTAATAAATTAGACCAACTTTTATACTTTCCAAGAATTAACAAAGCTGTAAATGAGATTGAAGAATCACATGATATAAATAGTTTTAATGTCACTCATGCTCATTCCTTGTTAAGCGATGGAGGAATTAGTTATGAATTATATAAACGTTATAATATTCCTTATATTGTGGCAGTTAGAGCGACAGATATTAACAAGTACTTTAAATATGCTAAACATTTAAAACCACAAGCATTAAAAATATTAAAAAATGCTCAAAATATTATTTTTTTGTCAAAAGCCTATAAAGAATTAATGTATGAAAAATATTTTACTAAGGATAATACTGATTTAATTGAAAAGTCTTTAGTAATTCCTAATGGGATTGATGATTTTTGGCATGAAAATCGAAAAAATGTTCATAAAGAATTTGAAGATTCAGTTATAAATATAATATCAGTAGGAAAATTAATTGAAAGAAAAAATCCATTTATGGTTATTAAGACCCAAAGGTTATTAACAGAACAAGGAGTTGATACTCATTTACAATTTGTAGGTTCAGGTGACTTAGAAGAAAAAATACAAGAAGAAATTAAGGATGATACAAATATTGAACTTCTAGGGCAAATAAATGATAAACAAAAAATATGGGAACTTTATAGGAATAAAGATGTCTTATTAGTCCCGTCTTTTACTGAAACATTTGGTTTAGTTTATGCTGAGGCAATGAGTACTGGAACTCCTGTTATTTATACAAAAGGTCAGGGTTTTGATGGAGTATTTGAAGAAGGAGAAATAGGGTATTCAGTTGATCCTAATCATGAAGAAGAGATTGTAGAAGCAGTTAAAAAAATAAAAGAACACAATAAAATAATTTCTAATAATGCTCTAGAAGAGTCTAAGCAATTTAACTGGTATGATATTGTAAAACATTATTTAGAGCTGTATGAGAATTAAAATTTCATGAAGTATTTATAAGTATAAAAATGAATCAAAGGACAGATAATAATGAATAATAGCGTAGAAGTATTACATTTAATGACAGGCTTTGGTGGTGGAATTTCTTCGTTTATTAAGAACAAAGCTGATTTTTTTAAAATGGATGAAGATGTTTTATTTAATGTACTAACATTTGATGAAGTCTCTGAAGATTTTCACAATAGTATTATAAATACTGGTGGGAAAATTTATAAAGTAACGGATCCTAAAGATAGCTTTTCTTCATTTGTTAAAGAAACTTCTAATATATTTAATGAAATCCCTAAAGATACAGTTATACATTGTCACTTCGGTATGAATTTAGCATTATACTTTAAATTATTAGTAAAAAAAAATAACATTAAAAGGTTTATAATTCATGCCCATACTGATGCACCGAAAGAAGTTAGAGAATCTTTAAAAAATAAATTTAGGAGATATTTTAATTCTAAAATGACTAGAGAAAAGTTATCTTGTGGGACAGGAGCTTCTATAAATATTTTTGGTAAAAAAGATGTCGATAATAATAATATAGTTCATATACCAAATAGTATAGACCCGTTTGATTTTATTTATAATAAGTTTTCTATTGAAGAGAAGACAAAATTACTTGGAAAAGAAAATAAAGATAAATTTATTATTGGAAACATTGGACGTTTCCACCCTCAAAAGAATCATCTATTTATGCTTGATTTAATCGAAAAATTAAGTGTTACAAATTTGGATTTTTTGTGGATCTTTATAGGGGACGGAGAATTAAAAGATAAAATCGAAAATGAAGCTGAAAAAAGAAATTTATCCAAATATATTCTCTTTTTAGGTAGGCGAAGTGATGTACCAGCATTATTGAATATAATGGATTTGTTTGTTTTGCCTTCTTTATATGAAGGTCTACCTACTGTTGCTGTAGAAGCTCAAGCAGCGGGGATTCCATGTTTATTATCCACGGAAATTACTGAAGAAGTAGATTTAGGAATGGGAATAGTTAGATTTCTAGACTTAGAGGATATGGATAGTTGGATGGAATCAATAGTAGAAAGTACAGAATTGAAGAGAGTTTCTGAGAAGAGACGCTTAGATAATCTTGTTGAAAAAAAATTTACTAACGAAGAATCAGGGAAATTATATAAACAATTTTTATTAGAAAAAATTAGTTATTATAATTTATAAAATAAATTAAACAATTTAAAATGATAAGGTTATGGTGCAAAACATTAAGATTTCATAATAATTTTTTGTAATGAAGAGAGAATAAGTTTAGTGTTACAAAAATAACATAGCAGGTTATTTATATTTTATGCTTATCAAGTATGGAGTTTCACAATTTCTAGGAAGTATTTTTTAAATGATAAGATAGGGGAATACAGGAATGAATATTTACGAAAATTTATTGGATAGAAAAATGAAAATGTCTATTATTGGATTAGGCTATGTCGGGATGCCTATAGGAATTGCATTTGCTAAACAGATAGATGTCATTGGTTTTGATGTTAATGATAAAAAAATCGAGCAATATAAAAAGGGAATAGATCCAACGTTAGAAGTTGGAGATGAAGCTATTCAAGAAACTACGCTTGAGTTTACGAGTGATGAAAAGGAGTTACAAAAAGCATCTTTTCATATTGTGGCTGTTCCAACCCCGATTAATCAAGATAAAACTCCTAATTTAAATCCGGTAGAAAGTGCAACTCATACATTAGGAAAAAATCTAACAAAAGGTTCTATCGTAGTTTATGAGTCAACTGTTTATCCAGGTGTAACTGAAAATGTTTGTATCCCAATTTTAGAAGAAGAATCTGGACTTAAACATGGTGTAGATTTTGCTGTAGGTTATTCACCTGAGCGTATCAATCCAGGTGATAAAGTGAATACATTAGAAAAAATCGTAAAAATTGTCTCAGCGACTACAGATGAGGCTTTAGAAGAAATAGCAAAAGTTTATGAAATAGTTGTGAAAGCGGGCGTTCATAAAGCACCGAGCATGAAAGTAGCCGAAGCAGCAAAAGTAGTTGAAAATAGTCAACGAGATATTAATATAGCATTCATGAATGAATTAGCATTAGTATTTGATCGTATGGGAATAGACTCTAAAGATGTAATTGATGCTATGAATACAAAATGGAATGCACTTGGCTTTACTCCAGGCTTGGTAGGAGGACATTGTATTGGTATTGATCCATATTACTTTGTTTATGAAGCTGGGAATTTAGGGTATCATAGTCAAATTATTAAAGCAGGTCGAGAAGTCAATGATAGTATGGGCGAGTATATAGCTGGTAAGATTATTAAAAAACTAGTCCAAACAGGGAAAGCTCCTGTGCAATCGAAAGTTGTGATTTTCGGATTAACTTTTAAAGAAAGTACACCAGATGTTCGTAATTCAAAAGTTGAAGATATTATTAATCGCTTAAAAGACTACAATATTGAACCAATTGTCGTTGATCCATGGGCAGATGTAAATGAAGCAAAATCGGAGTATGGCATAGAAATAGTGGACTTTAGTGAAGTAAGAGATGCAGATGCACTTGTATTTACAGTAGCTCATCCTGAATTTAATCAATTATCTTTTGAAGAGATAGATGAATTATTTAAAGAAGAAAATACGAATGAACAAAAAATAATTATTGATGTTAAAAGTATTTTAGATAAAGAATCATTTATATCAGAAGGCTATTCTTTCTGGAGATTGTAAAATTAAATAGCTAATGTACAGAAAATCAAAACAGCCATTCTATTTTAGAATTATCTAAATAGAATGGCCGTTTTATTCTTAATAAAATTATTTATTTTGTTTTCTCTCCGCAATTTGTCGTTTCGCATAGTCAATCGCAAAGTGTAATTCTTCAACTTTGAAGAGGTATAGAGCTATGATATAGACAGCTATACCGATTAGCACTGAAAGGAACACAATGACTAATTCAACTAAGCGAGAAGGATTAAAAGCAGTAACAGAATAATTATAGATAAAGTATACCGCAACTCCCATTACCACAGAAGAGATGAATATTTTAATACTAGATTGTGTCATTGCTCTTAAGCCTAAATTCCCAATTTTTTTGCGTAAATGGTATAGCAAAGTAATGGCTGTGAATATTGCACTTAAAGAAGTAGCAAGCGCTAAACCACGATGACCCATAAACTGAACCAAGATTAAGTTAAAGATAAAGTTTAAACCTAATGCATAAGCACTATTTATCATAGGTGTTTTTGTATCTTTTAATGAATAGAAAACACGAGTTAGTAGAGATTTTACACCGTTTGCTACTAGCCCTATTGAATAGTAGACCAAAGCACCTGAAGTCATTATTGTAGCAGCTTGACCAAATTCACCACGCTGATAGGCAAATTTAACAGCTGGAGTAGCGAGAACAATCATACCGATAGTTGCTGGGATCGTAATTAATAAAACGACATTCAAACTTGTATGCATTAATTTTTTAAGCCCATCAAAGTTTTTCGCATTTGCTTCCTTAGAAAGCATTGGAAAGATTACCGTAATAATAGCAGTAACAAAAACGCTCATTACAATATTATTAAGAACATTTGCATAATTTAGTGAGGAAACACTTCCTTGTGCTAGCGAAGAAGCCATTGATTTATCAATCATATTGTTTAAATCACTGATTGCTACACTGACTAAAACAGGTGGGATTAAGACCGCAAGCTTTTGCATATATTCATCTTTTAAATCAATGTTCATTTTATATTTATAGCCTAATTTTCTCAAACTAGGAATTTGAATTAACAACTGTGCACCTTCAGCAACTACAGCAGTGACCATTAATGCTTTAATACTAAAACGTTGGGATAAGAAAATTAAAAATATAATATAAACAATATTTTTTGGGAAGGCAGCGGCTGCAGATGCATTAAAGAGTCCTTCACTTTCTAGATATCCCTTAAAAATACCTACCAAACTAGAAAAAATTAAAATTGGCAAACCAATACGAGTTAATGTAATCGCAAGATCAAATTGTTCACCCTCAAAACCTTTTCCTAACACTTTCATTAATAGAGGGGCTGTAAAAAATCCAATAACGATTAATAGAAAAGCAACAAAGGTAATCGTATTTAAAAAATTATTTAAATGATTAAGTTTCCCTTTTTCTCCTTCTTGTGTTTCTACGTCCGATAAGATTGGAATTAAGGTCGTATTAATCGTTTGTAGAATTAATGTTGAGAAGAGGGTAATTGCTGATAGAGCGATAAAAAAAGTATCTGTTCCTGCTCCTGAACCATAATTTGAGGCAATCAGAGCCTCACGAAAAAATCCAAGTACTTTACTTCCTAGTGTGAATATAATAATTGTAACTACGGATTTAGCCGATTTTTTTAGATTTGACATCAAAGATTCTCCTTGTTCAATTTCAAAAGCTCAAAATATTTTTTCAGTACTCGAATAAATATTATAGCATAGATTAAATGAATAAAGTGTGTAGATCAAGAGAAAATATTATGGAAAGGTTCTCAAAATAAAAAAATTTCTTTTACAAAAAAGGTCATTCAATCGAATCAAGGATACTTGATCGAATTGAATGACTATATTTTTTTATTTAAATGAAAAGTTAAAGCTTAGACCAGTCCTTGCTGAATCATCGCTTCGGCAACTCGTGCGAAACCTGCAATGTTTGCTCCAGCTTGTAAGTTATCTTGATCTCCTACATATTTCTTAGCGGTTTCGCTACATAAGGTATAAATGTCTTTCATAATTACTTGGAGTCTCTCATCGACTTCTTCGATTGACCATTGCTCTCTTTGAGAGTTTTGAGCCATTTCAAGTGCTGAAACGGCAACTCCACCTGCATTTGCTGCTTTTCCTAGACCATATAAAATGTTCTTCTCTTTATAGACTTCAATGGCTGCGTCTGTACTAGGCATATTTGCTCCTTCAAAGAGAGCTTTAATTTTACAGTTCTCTGCTAGATTCAAAGCCATCTCGCGATCAATCTCATTTTGAGTCGCACAAGGGAAGGCGATGTCGTATTTCATTTGAACTTCCCAAACAGATTTATCTTTAAAGTATTCGGCCTCTGGATAAAGCTCTGTATAGTATTTCAAAGCACCTCTTCCACGTTTGGATAACTTTTTAAGTGTCTCAGCTTGTACACCTTCTTCATGGTATACATACCCTTGACTGTCGGAAACGGCAATAACTTTTGCCCCCAACTGTGTCGCTTTTTCTACCGTATAGGTACTGACATTTCCTGTTCCAGAGACGACGACTCTTTTTTTACTGAGACGCTCGTTATGATTCCATAAAGCATTTTCTGCAAAATAGACGAGACCATATCCAGTCGCTTCTGTCCGGCCAAAACTACCCCATTGATTGGTTGGTTTTCCGGTGAGCACGCCAGGTTCTGGTCGATTCAAGCGTTTATACTGTCCGTACATATAACCAATTTCGCGATGACCCACGCCCATATCACCAGCGGGCACATCTCGATCAGGTCCGATATATTTTTGAAGCTCAGACATAAAGCTTTGGGTAAAGCGCATCACTTCTCGCTCTGATTTACCATTTGGATTAAAGTCACTTCCACCTTTTCCACCACCAAGTGGTAAGCTGGTTAAAGCATTTTTAAAGGTTTGTTCAAAGCCTAAAAATCTTAAAATATTTTCATTTACATTTGGGTTGAATCGAATTCCACCTTTGTATGGTCCTAGGGCAGAATTGAACTGAATGCGCCAACCTAAATTGACGTGCCACTTACCTTCATCATCTTCCCAAGGGACTCTAAATTGAATGAGACGTTCAGGTTCAGCAATCAGTTCTAAAATATTATAATCTTCTATTTCGGGATGTTCTTCTATATAAGGTTCAAGCGTTGGGAAAAATTCAGTGAGTGCTTGAAGGAATTCTGGCTTATCTGAATGTTTACTTTCTAAGTTTTCTAAAATTTGCTGGATATATTTTTTAGCTCGCATACTGAGGCTCCTTTTTTTGTTAGTTACTGGATATTATAACATAGATCAAGTTTTGAAGTGAAAAATTAAATTAAAGTGAAGGAAGTATTAATATGTTTCTCCTTTGAGATTTCAAACGGAATAAAATAGAAAAGCGTATGGTTTTTCCAATATAAGTATGTTATATTACTAAAAAGTTCACAATAATATTTTTAAATGTTAGAAATTAGAAAAAGTATCTTGTGTTCAACTGAAAATATGGTAAACTCATACATGCATATTTTAAAATATAATTATATATTAAGTGTTATTAATAATGTAAATACCAGAAGGGTCGTGCAAGTGTTTAATGGAAGAAGAAATTAGTTTAGTTGAATTGTTTGATATTTTAAAGAAACATATTCGAGTCATTATTTTAACCACCGTTTTAACAGCAGTTATTGCCACTATTTATACTTTCTTTTTAGTGACACCAAAATATCAATCTTCAACAGAAATGTTAGTGAGCCATTCATCAGATAGTACCACGCAAAACGTAACACAACAGGATATTAATACGAGTATCCAATTGATTAATACCTATTCAGATATTATTCGTAATGATGTCACTTTAGATCCAGTTATTGAAGAACTTGATTTAGATATGACAACGAAGGAACTTCGAGAAGATATCAGTGTTCAAACAGAAAATGATTCTCAAGTATTCTCCATCCAAGTTCAAAGTAAGAACCCCTATCAAGCTACTGAAATTGCCAACACCATAGCCAATTATTTTCAAAATGAAATTTATGAAATTATGAATGTAGATAATGTAACGATTATTTCAAGTGCTATACCAAATGTAGATCCTATTTCACCAAATAATATGTTAAATGTAATTATTGGAGTATTACTAGGAGGAATGATTGGAATTGGTATTGTGTTTGTTCGAGAATTAATGGATAACACGGTAAAGACCGAAAAACAGGTTGAACAATTAACTGAATGGAATAATCTAGGCGAGGTAAATATTTTTACGAAAGAAGATTTAGTTGTAAGAACCCCATTGCCAAAGAGTTATTCAACGAAAGAAAATGAGAAAACTAATATTAGAAGAACTCGTAGAAGAGTGTAGAGGAGTATTCATATGGTCTTTAAAAATAAAAAGAGTGAAAATGAATATAGTGGAATTGTTGTAGCTGATAATCCAACCTCCATTGTTTCAGAACAAATCAGAACTATTCGGACAAATATCCAGTTTTCTATGATTGATAAGAAGCTTCAGACGTTACTTGTAACTTCAGCTACTGCTGAAACTGGAAAAACAACGATAGCTACCAACTTAGCTGCAGCTTTTGCAGCAGAAGGCTTACAAGTTCTTTTGGTAGCAACAGATATGAGAAAGCCAAGGCTTCAAAAAATCTTTGATCTTCCAAAAGAAAAAGGTATAACCCATCTTATTACTAATCCTGCTTTAAAAATAGAAGATGTAGCTAGAAAAACGTATATTGAGAACTTATCGGTTATTACTTGTGGACCTGTCCCGCCAAATCCTTCTGAATTATTAAATTCGAATCGGATGGTAGAGCTTATAGAAGATATGAAAGAACAATATGATTTATTAATTTTTGATAGCCCTCCATTATTAGCGGTAACGGATGCTCAAATTTTATCCACTAAGGTAGATGGAACGATATTTGTTATTCCTCAAGGAGAGGTCACTAATGAAGAAATCCGTAATGCATCAGAACGTTTAAAGAAAGTAAACGCAAATGTTTTAGGGACAGTATTGAATAAAGTGGAGCCAAATGCAGATGCTTATTATTACTACGAATCAGAATAAAGAAGTGATAAAATGATTGACTTACATTGCCATATATTACCGGGTATAGATGATGGCTCAAAAAGTTGGGAAATGTCCTTAGAGATGGCGCGCTTAGCTGTCGCTGAGGGCATTACACATATATTGGCCACACCTCATCATATGAATCGACACTGGATAAACCCTAAACAGGAAGTGATCACTTTAGTCGATGAACTTCAAGAAAGACTGGATGAAGAAAACATCCCTTTGACTATCTTTCCTGGGCAAGAAGTTCGCTTGCACGGAGAGATATTAACCAATATTCAAAATGACGAAATTTGTTTTATTGATGAGATGAATCAATATATATTAATTGAGTTTCCAACTTCTTCCGTTCCTGATTATTCTGAGCGTTTATTTTTTGAATTACAAAGCGCTGGAATAACCCCAATTATCGTTCATCCCGAAAGAAATCACGCGATATTAAAAGATCCTTCTATACTGTATGACTTTGTTTCCCGAGATATCTTAGCCCAAGTAACAGCTGCAAGTTATATTGGCAAGTTTGGTCGAGAAATTGAAAAGCTAAGTGAACAATTGATTGAAGCTAATTTAGTTCATTTTCTAGCTTCAGACGCACACAATGTTACAAGTAGGAAATTTCATATGAAAGAAGCCTTCGAAAAATTAGAAAAACAATATGGAGTAGAGAAGGTAAAAGCTTTTGATCAAGTCACCAGAGATCTTATTAATGGGGATGGAATAACATTACCAGAGCCAAAGATGATTAAAACGAACAAAAAGTTTTTTGGGTTATTTTAGGAGAGGAGATTAGGAAATGAGTCGCAATCTAAAAAGAACGATTTTAATATTATTAGATGCTTTTATTATACAGGTTGCACATGTTAGTTCTTACTTCTTTTTATATCCATTAGTTGATATCGAACCTAGACCATTTTTTATGCAATTATTCTTACTTATTTTTACATATATAGTGTTCGGTTATTTTGGGAAAGTTTTTGATAAAATTAATCGCTTTACAGGTATAAAAGATACACTTGTTCATGTCGCGATTATTACCTTATCCTTTGTATTTAGTTCTTTAGTTTATACGGTATTTGATCCTTCAATGAGCTTTCGTTATATAACCTTTGCTTATTTGATTTCTGTTACCGTTATTCCAGCTAGTCGAGTTATTTGGCGTTTATGGGTAGACTATCAAAGAAGATTAGAAAATTCATCTCATGATAATGGCGAACCCATTCGAACATTGCTTATAGGTGCGGGAGATGCAGGAGCAATTTTTGTGCGATCTTTAAGAAATCGTCCAGATATTAATGTTGTAGGTTTTTTAGACGATGATAAAAACAAACAAGGGACCGTTTTATATGGTTATCCCGTCATTGGCCAAATTTCTGATTTAGAAGAAGTTGTCCATCAGTATAATGTAGAACAAATTACAATCGCTATCCCTTCTTTATCTGGAGAAGAAATGCGAGAAATCGTTACAGAGGCTAGAAAAACAAACGTAAAAACCAATCAAATGCCTTATATTGAAGACATTCTTTCAGGAGCCTCCAAAGTCGATGAATTCAAAGAAATTGAAATCACGGATTTGCTAGGAAGAGAAGAAGTCGAGTTGGATATGGCATCCATTCGCGAGCAAGTCACTGGAAAAACGGTTCTTGTTTCAGGTGCGGGAGGTTCCATTGGGTCAGAAATTTCTCGTCAAGTAGCTAGTTTTTCTCCTGAAAAAATTATCTTACTGGGGCATGGAGAATTTTCAATCTATAAAATTGAACGAGAACTCAGACAGTTACCGAATCACACGTTTGATTTAGAACCTGTCATTGCAGATATTCAAGACAGAGAACGTATTTTTGAAGTTTTAGAAACACACAAACCAGATATTGTCTATCATGCAGCTGCCCATAAACACGTTCCTATGATGGAAAAAAATCCACGAGAAGCGGTAAAAAACAATGTGTTCGGTACAAAGAACTTAGCTGAAGCTTCCAAAGCAGCAGGTGTTGAATCTTTTGTTATGATTTCAACCGATAAAGCTGTAAATCCTCCGAATATTATGGGGGCTACGAAACGCGTTGCAGAAATGATTGTAACAGGTTTAAACGAAGAAGGTAAGACCAATTTTGTCGCTGTTCGTTTTGGAAATGTACTAAATTCAAGTGGTTCTGTCATCCCAGTATTCAAGGAACAAATTGAAAAAGGTGGCCCTGTTACTGTTACAGATTTTCGGATGACTCGTTACTTTATGACCATCCCTGAAGCAAGTCGCCTAGTTATGCAAGCGGGTGCGTTGGCTGATGGTGGTGAGATCTTTGTTTTAGACATGGAAGAGCCTGTAAAAATACTTGATCTTGCCAAACAAATGATTTGGTTGAGTGGCTATACAGAACAAGAAATTGGGATTGTTGAGTCCGGTATTCGCCCTGGTGAAAAGTTATATGAAGTCTTATTAGCATCAGATGAAAATACAAACGAACAAATTTATGAAAAAATCTTTGTCGGAAAAGTACATAATTTACCATTAGAACAGGTCTATGCCTTTATCGATACATTAAAAGATTTACCAACAGAGGAAATGAAAAAAGCCTTATTGAAATTTGCGAATAATACGTATGAAAAGAATAGTGAAATAGTTGGAAACTTAGCTACTGTAAATTAGATAAGTATGTCTTGTAGAAGGGTGAAAATATATGGGCAGAATATTTTTGTCTTCACCACATATGAGTGATGAAGGCTATGAACAACAATTTATACAAGAAGCATTTGACACGAATTGGATTGCACCACTTGGAGAAAATGTAAATAAATTTGAAGAAGAATTAGCAGAAATGGTTAAAGCTGGACATGCAACGGCTTTATCTTCAGGAACTGCAGCGATTCATTTAGCTCTTAAAGCAGTTGGTGTAGGCGAAGGAGATATTGTGTTCTGCCAAAGTCTTACTTTCTCTGCAACAGCAAATCCAATTATTTATGAGAGAGCAAAACCTGTTTTTATAGACTCTGAACCAGGAACTTGGAACATGGATCCAAAATTATTAGAAGAAGCCTTTGAAAAATATACTCCAAAAGCTGTATTAGTTGTTCATTTGTATGGTTTATCAGCTAAAATTGATGAAATAAAAGCCATTTGTGAAAAACATAATGTCCCTTTAATTGAGGATGCTGCTGAAAGTCTCGGTACAATTTATAAAAATCAATGGACAGGAACGTTTGGTGATTATGGAATCTTCTCATTTAATGGAAATAAGATTATTACAACCTCTGGTGGGGGAATGCTTGTTTCCGATAATGAAGAAGGAATAGCCAAAGCTAAATTCTGGGCAACACAAGCGCGTGAACCAGAAAGACACTATCAGCATGAAGATATAGGTTATAACTACCGTATGAGTAATGTAGTAGCAGGAATTGGTAGGGGACAGTTAAAAGTATTAGAAAATCGAGTACAACAGAAACGTCATATATTTGATACATATAAAAAAGGCCTAGCTGATATAGAAGAAATTTCATTTATTGATGAGATGGATGAAGAGCGCGCAAACTTTTGGTTAAGTACTATTATCATTGATTCAAATAAAATAACCCCTAATATGATTATTGATGCTTTAGAAGAAGAAAATATCGAATCGCGACCTATATGGAAACCAATGCATTTGCAACCTGTATTTTCAAAATATGATTCTATAGGTGGAGAAGTATCTGAAGCTTTATTTGAAAAAGGAATATGTCTACCAAGTGATTCGAAAATGACAGACGAAGATTTGGAACGAGTTATTAAAATAATTAAATCCTTTTGGAGCTGATAAAGTGAATTTATATGAAAAGTATTTTAAAAGGTTGTTAGATATTGTTTTTTCTTTGACAGCATTACTTATATTATCACCAATCTTACTTATTACTTCAATATTAATTCGGGTTAAATTGGGTACTCCAATAATTTTTAAACAAAAACGACCAGGAAAAGATGAATATTTATTTGAAATAAATAAATTTAGGACTATGACTGAAAAGCGAGATGATAACGGTGAATTATTGCCACCATCTAAACGAGTAACGTCATTTGGAAAAAAATTACGGTCAACTAGTTTAGATGAGTTGCCAGAACTATGGAATATATTAAAAGGTGAAATGAGTTTTGTTGGGCCAAGACCATTAAAGACAGAGTATTTACCATATTATACAGAAGAAGAAAAAATAAGACATTCAGTAAGACCGGGTTTGACAGGTCTAGCTCAAATTAAGGGTAGAAATAATATATCATGGGAAATGAGATTGGGTTATGATATTCAATATGTAAATGAACTATCTTTGTTATTGGACCTGCAAATTCTAATTCATACTATATTTAAAGTTTTAAAAAAAGAAAACGTTACAGTTTATGGTGAAGGGAAAATACTTAGTTTGGATATTGAACGCGGAGAGAATAAAGTTAAAGATTAAATGTAAATTGTTAATTATAAATGTAGATATAGTCAGTTTTATTAATAGGATTAGACTGTATGTACTAAGGAGAGAAATAATTTAATAATGAAAGATATATATTTTAACTCAAATTATGGAAAGTTGTATGAAGATATAGAAGGGGGAGAAAGTATATTTTATGAGTATAATAGTGAATACGGTTCAATCAATAATTTATTTATAAAAAAATTAATACCCATTAAGCTTGACGACCATACAAATTATTATGACATTACTACACCTTACGGTTATGGTGGTCCTATTATCAATAATTACGTAGAAGGAAAAAAGGAAGAATTAGTTAAGGAATATTACGTGGAATTTAAAAAATTTTGTAAAAAAAATAATATTATTAGTGAATTTGTTCGATTCCACCCCCTGTTTAAAAATGAAGTTGACTTTATGAAAATTTATGAAGTGAAAAACTTAAGGAAAACTGTTGGTACTAATTTAGCAGATTATGATGATCCATTTCAAACTGAATTTTCTAAATCTACTAGAAAAATAACAAGAAAAGCTCTTAGAAATGGTGTATCTTTTGAAGTACTCAGAGCACCTGAAACTGTCCATGAATTTTTAGAAATCTATTATTCAACTATGGATAGAAACGATGCAAGTGAATATTATTATTTCAATGAAGATTATTTTAATAAGTGTGTAAAATACTTTAAAGAGAATATTATACTTGTTAAAGCTATTTACGAAGGAAAAACCATAGCAATGGGTTTTTATTTTGTGGTTAACAACATTATTCATAGTCATTTGTCTGGCACATTAAGTGAATATTTATATTTATCACCTGCATATATTATTAAGTATGCTACTACGCTCTGGGGTAAAGAAAATGGCTATCATTTGATACATCATGGTGGCGGAACTACTAATGATGAAAATGACGGATTATTAAAATTTAAAAGTAAGTTTGGGCAACACACTTTCTTCGACTTTTCTATAGGAACTAAAGTTTGGAATAGAGAAGTATATGATATTCTTTGTGAAGAAGTCAATGCTGATGTTAATGGAGATTTTTTTCCGGCATATAGAAATTTATTCACGTAAAAATAATTATTGATAAACAATTAATATAAGTCATGAAGATTAAAAAAATATTATTATTTTAAAACTTGAAAAGGAAATAAATTCAGGATATCCATATTCGAGTCGCTGATGGTTGTACATCGAGTGTGAACATTAGGAGAAGGGAAAAAATCTGGGTAGATCAACCCTCACATTTTATAGATGATTTAAAGACTGTGCTTTATTTGATATAACTACACTACTTAAGAAAGGAAAAACGGAAAATCGATAACCACAAAGAAAATTGAGGGAAACCAGGAAAGAAAAGGTTCTTTATTAATCGGAAGAGAGTTTATTTTTCTTACAAAAATAAATTTAGGCGTTTAGAGAATAATACAATTATAGATAGAAATCATAAAAGTATGGTTATTATCTTTATTTATGTAAGCTATTCATTTCAGCGATGTTAAAAAAACATTCAAAATGGGTTTTTGCATTAAGATAACTTACCCAAAAAATGGATTACAACAAGACTATTTAAGAATTTATTCTTTTTGTCGCAGTCAAAGGGAATAAATTTCTAAAAAATCTATAATCTGTAAGGCTTTGTTAATGGCTTTTCTTGAGAATGTACCAAGATTAGTTTATTTTTAGTTTGATGAACGAGAACTTTTGAAATTGGAGGCATAATATATTGAAAAAAGTAATAGTATTTGGAGCTACTGGGCACTTAGGTGCTTACACGGTTGATTATTTGAAAGAAAATTTAGATAAAAATAGATACGAAATAATAGCCGTGGGGCGTAAAACAACAAATTTTTTCTCAGAACAAGGTATTGAGTATTACCAAGTTGATGTTACAAAAAAGGAAGATTTTCTTAGTTTACCAACGAATGATGTTTATGCAGTGATTAATTTAGTGGGAGTTATGCCAGCTGCAATGAGAGGATATACTCCCAAACCTTATATAGAAGTGAATATTAATGGGACATTAAATATTTTAGAATATTGTAGGATAAATCATGTAAATCGGATTATATACACTCAAACTGAAGCGGACCTTTCTGGCCATTGGGAATCTAATAAAATTATAACACCGGATTTGCCACGAAAATTCAGTTATAAGGGTAATTATTCACTATATATAATATCTAAGTGTACTGCTGTTGATTTAATAGAAAGTTATTATCATAATCACGGGTTAAAAAGGTTTATCTATCGATTACCTACTGTGTATCATTATAGACCAGATCCATATTTTTATAAAGACGGAGAAAAAAAAATACTCGGTTATAGAAGTCTTATTGACCAAGCTATTAAAGGAAAAACAATTGAAATTTGGGGAAATCCTAATTTAGTTAAAGATATAGTTTACGTTAAGGATTTTGCTCAAATGGTTTTAAAAGGAATAAGTGTAAAACATGATGGCGGTATCTATAATGTTGGCACTGGTATTGGAGTGTCTTTAGAAGATCAAATTAAAGGAATTGTTGAAGTATTTTCATTAAAAAATCAAAAATCAAAAATTACTTATAGACCTGATATGCCAGATACTAGATCTTTTATTATGGATATATCTAATGCTAAGTCAGAGTTGGGATATAAACCGCAGTACAATTATATGGACTATTTAACAGATTTCAAAATTGAAATGGAGTTAAATAGATTCGAAAAATTATGGACTTGATTAGATTAAGATAAATAGCTATATTAGAGAAAGGCTTATTTTTATGAAAAAGATACTTATTATTGCACACTATTCAGGTGATTTAGAAAATAAGGATAATAACAGATATATATACATTGCCAATTTATTAGCTAAAAAAAATTATAATGTTGAATTAATCACTAGTGATTTTTCCCATAGGGAAAAAAAACCGAAAAATCTACAATATATTGAAAAGTTTCCTTTTAAAACAACATTAATAAATGAAAAAGGTTATAAAAATAATGTGTCTATAGCTCGATTAATTAGTCATAAAATAATGGCTAGAAATCTCGAAAAAAAATTGAGTGAAATTAGTAAACCAGATTTAATTTATTGTGGTATACCAACGTTAAATGTTGGTAAAGTTGCAGCAAAGTATGCAAAGGAAAATAATATTCCATTCATTATAGATATTCTTGATTTATGGCCTGAAGCATTTCAAATGATATTAGGAAAGAATATTCTATCGTCATTATTATTATTACCAATGACGATAAATGCAAATGAAATTTATAGAAGTGCTGATGGAATAATATCAGTTTCAGAAACATATAATAATCGAGCTTTAGAAGTAAATAATAAAGCAATTTCTAAAACAATATATTTAGGCACTGATTTAGATGATTTTGATAGTTACACTCAAAGTAATATTTTTGCAGATAAAAAAACTAACGAAATATGGGTAGCTTACGCGGGGACATTGGGCAAAAGCTATGATTTAATTACAGTTATTGATGCACTAGAAATTATTAATAAAAAAGTAATAAAAGATAAGGAAGTTAAATTATTAGTGATGGGTAATGGGCCACTCGAGAATAAATTTAAAAAACATGCTAAAAATAAAAGTATAAATGCAGTTTTTACAGGAAGGTTACCATATAATAAAATGGCTAAATTATTATCTATGAGCGATATTGCAGTAAATCCTATAATTAAAAATTCAGCAGGTAGCATAATAAATAAACATGCAGATTATGCTGCGGCAGGATTACCAGTATTAAATACTCAAGAATCTTTAGAATATCGAAAATTGGTTGAGGAATATAATTTTGGATATAATTGTAATAATGGTGATGTAATTGATCTTGCAAATAAATTACAGAAATTAATAATAGATGATAAAATTCGATTAAAAATGGGAGAAAACAGTAAGAGATTTGCTTTAGAAAGATTCAATCGTAGATATACTTATACTGATATTATTGATGTTATTGAATCTCTTATTTAAAAAACTAAAAGGATTTGCTTTTATAATATAACTGAGTAAAATATGCTATTAATTCAAGGGGAGTTTTACAATATTATTTTTGTATTCTGTCTTAAAATTATTTTAAATTTTATGATTTCTTTAATAATTTTTAATTGTATATTATAATTTTTTGTCATAACATTTCTTTGTATGGTTATCCTAAAAAATTTGTTGAAAAAACTTTATTTTATTGATGTCCTGAAGGTATTATAAAAATCAGGCTGATAAACAAAGATCTGAAAAATCGAAAAATAATGTTATCGTGCAGTATAACTAATATTCTTATTAACCAGAATAATTGAAATTTAAGGATATTTAATAACTAATTTTCAATTGTAGTTAAAAACAAGTTTTTAAAAATAGAGACATTTATATGCGATAACACTAACCAGCCTACATGAAAACTCCCACCAAAAACAGGGACTAATTGTTTTATCATATAAGAACTTTTTTTGTTTTTGGTTGTAACTTTTTAATAAAGGAAAATTTGCTTTTTAAAACTTGGGAGAATAAAAATACAAGTAAAGAATAATATGTCTGTTTTAGGAATTGAACAAACATATTAGGTGATAAAATGTCTTAATCACTCTTTAGATTGATTAAAAAGTATGTGCAAAATTTTGTATTATTAAATAATTACTTCAAGTATACTCTTGTATTGTAGCAATATATCCATGAAAATATAGTTACTAATATAATAGAGAGGGAGATATATTATCGTTTTGAATGAAATTAGAAGCCATGATAAGTTTAGTACTATTTTGTTTTTTTGTATATTAATGAGTTTATTTCCTATTATATTATCGTCATCTCTAACCCAAATTGTTACTACAAGTTTAATATATCAGTTAATTGTGGGCATAATGTTTTTGTTACAAATATTACTTATTTTTTCTTATTTTTTCATTAAGACCAGACGAATTGGAGATTTGCGATTATTTATTTTTGCAATTGCTTTTTCCTCTAGCCAAATTATAACTCTACTAATTTCATCTAGAATATTTAGTATAGATATTCTAGATGTTATTAATATACTAGTGAGATTTCTGAGTGTATTTATTTACATATTTATTCCTTCTAAATTAAATATATCAAAAGAATCATTCAATAAGTTCATGAAGTATTTTGTTATCCTATCATTAGTTGCATCCATGTATAATATAATCATTAATTTTTCTGCATTACCAAGTTTGTTTGCCGTTAATAATCCATACTCACTTGTCTTCAGTTCCTTTTATTTTAATAGAAATGCTTATGCTCAATTCTTACTTTTTTCTATCATTGCTAATACCTTTTTATGGATAGAGAAACAGACAAAATTTTCATTCTTTATATACATAATGCTTTTAATAAATATATTCTTAACACTTTCTAGAACTGTAATAGGATTGACAATACTATATTTTATTATTATTTATTTTTTTTATTTCAGGAAGAAAAAATCAAATCGTATTACATTCCTATTATTAATCATAATATTTGTTGTAATTGTTGTCTCTAATCAAGAAATTAGAAATTTTATTAGCATAATGCTGATAAGAAAAGATGTAGGAACTAGTGGGAGAACTTTTTTATGGAGTACTGGATTATCTATTTTAGGTAATACTAATTGGATATTTGGAACAGGATATTTTGCTAGCAGTAATTATATACAAAGCTTAGGGTATAATTTAACTGAATTTCATAGTTTTTACATCGAAACATTAGTTGGAGGAGGAGCAATAGATTTGTTTATGCATCTTCTTATTTTTTATTATGCGTTTAAAAATGTTATTTTTATTTTTAAATATGATAAAAATAATGGGATGATATATTTTGCTAGTTATATTGTATTTGCAATCTATGGAGTTGTTGAAAGTGCTTCTTTTTTTACCATGGGCTATGTAGGGACATTATTTACTATTTTCTTATTAACTATCCCGTTACTTTATTCAAATAATTTGAGAATGAAAGCTATAGTTAATAAAAATAGTGATGATAATTCGTCAAATCTATAGACTTGTGTAAAATTTTATACGATATTTTTAGTGCTTATTCTGGTATCTATATTTAAGGTTGGTTCCAATCAAGTGTATCTCAATGAAAAGGAGAAAGAATTAATTATTTTACATAAGCTCACTGATGATAAAGTTGCAAGACATACTATTTTTTTAGAAGAAGGTAAGCTGGTAAAAAGTTATAATCATGGTTGTAATCGTGAAAAAACTTTACAAAAATATCGCACAACAATGATTGACTTATTCGAATCAGAAGAAAAAGTGATTCTCTTTATTGATAAAATCGTCGAAAAGTATAAGTGTACGTTCGAGATCAGTTTATAGTGTTCCAAAAAAGCTTTGACTATATCCAGCAGAACGTGACGCAACACTTGAATATTGCATTAAAAATGAACTCTGGAGCGCCAGTGATTTTAGAGATGTCGTCGCTTATTTCACTCAGTATAAGCTAGTAGAAATTCTTAAGGGAATTGTTAGCCCCTTTACAGCTCTTACTGGGATTGAAGTTTCTACTCGTTCATTTAGTGAATATGCGAATATTTTGGGTGTTGAAGTGAATGAGTAATGGCCTTGAAGAATTACAACATGCCTTTAAGCAACTACGGTTATCGGAAGTTTCTACTGAACTTCCCGTCCTAATGCCTGAAGCTGAACAGAGATCTTGGACTTATTATGAACTATTAAATCATTTACTAAAATATGAATTGACCAAACGAGAGGAGAAAAATAAAGCTCGTTGTTTAAAATGGGCGAAATTTCCTTATCAAAAGACACTTGAAGACTATAATCTCAATGAGCAAACGAGTATCACTGAGAGGAAAATGCGCCAGTTAAAAGAAATGAATTGATTAGAGCAGTAATATAACCTGATTCTACTCGATCCGTTCGGTGTTGGCAAAACGCATTTAGCAGTAGGCGTAGGGTTAGAAGCAAATGAACAAGGCTATCAAGTCATGTTCTCCCGATGGGAGAACTGACAATGATACTGAAAACGAGCGACTATACACGAAAACCACAGATTGTATTAAACTGGATTAAAAAATCTGATTTAGTTATTATTGATAATTTGATGTACATTGCAATGGATCCGATGGAAGCCAATCTATTCTTCCAGTTAGTCGATCATTTATATGAACGCAGCTCTATCATACTAACTTCGAATAAGAGCCCGGATGAATGGGGGGAGCTGTTAGGGGATGAAGGTGTCGCAACTTGCAATATTGGATTGACTTCTCCACCGTGTAAAACTGATAAAAATGGACGATGAGAGTTACCCAATGAAACATTGGTAAAGAGTTTTTGAGGTAAAGAGTTTTTGACTAGATAAAAAGTGTCGAATCTTATCTGGCAGAATTTGCAGGAAACTAATTGGCAAAAACTGTCGATTTCTACTTGATGTTAATACCAAGTACATTTTACACTGAATAACGAAGAGGTCCAAAACATTATTGAACATTTGATAAAAGATGAGGTTTCTAAAAACATTTTGACGACTGTATTCAACCAATTAATGGAAAACCAACGAACTGAATATATCCAAGCCGATGACTACGAGCGATTGGAATACCGGAAAAGCCAACGAAAAATTTGCTTTAACTCTCGTTTCTTGCAAACATCTTTTTATAAATTAGATTGATAGTGGATTATGCGCATGAAAAACATTCATTTAATCGAAAAGGAGTATGTAACCCTCATGGAACTAAAGGAAAGAAACGAAGTACTGAAAAAATGCGACTACATTGAAAATCTTCCAGAGTCTATTTAATTATAATGAGAGGAGCCATAATGAAATTGATACGATGGAGGAAAATAGGGAGCGAATCAGCCTGTTCTATTAATACTCATAGAGTGTAAAACAAATTTGTAATTTTTAATATTGTGAATCAAAGAGCGAATGAAGTTGATAAAATTTTTAAACATTCTATCCAATAGCTGCCAGATATTAAAAAGGAATATTTAAAAATATCGCTTCAGTTAATGAGCGTGAATTTGCTAATTAAACCGAATTATCGAAAGAAATTAGTATTATTTATTTTTACTACTCTTCTGCTTCTTATAAAAACGAATTATAACTCAACTGGTGAAATCTCGATAGTCGAAGATGAACTAAAGGTATTCTTTGTATTTACCCATCATAAATAGGTCCCAAAAAGTTTGTTCCTATGCCTAGTAGATCATTCCAAATTGTAAATAACCTTTGCTGTTAAGTTTTTTTACTATTTTGAAATAATATAACTATTGGAGGTGTATTATATGTATATACATATAATGCATAAAAATAATTTAAATTCAATTAAAAAAAAAGGCTTAGTTTCAAGAGATAAACTCGGAACTTCAGGTGGAAATTATGATAGAGATAAAGTTTCAGCGTTTTATTTCATGGAGGATGTTAACAATCAAATATTAGAGGAAGCACTTAATGTAGTTTTTAAAGGGAAAAATTCCAATCCATATAATAATAAACATATTAAGAATGACTATATTATTTTCAAAATTAAAGATCCTGAAATTAATTGGGAGTATCAAGAAAAACCTAGAGAAATGTACTCACCATATACTACTCTCTCAGATTCATTTTATGAAAAATTTAGAGGATTTGCAAAAACTACTGAGGATATAAAGTGGGAGACGTTAGAAAGAATAAAGATATAAAGCTAGGATAAAAGCGATTAATATTTCTTAGGGACCTTATTTTTATTGAGTACAAAAATTAATATCTATGTGTATAATGTTTCTCGGAAAGACAAATAAAGAATAGTAGACAAATAGAAAGAAGACCTTTATTCTAAAATCACCACAAAATTAGAAAGAGGTCTTCTTATGGATAATATTATATCAGAAATTGTAGAAATTATAAATAACAATCCCCGTTCCTTATGGATATTGAAATGGCTGTAGAAACATATTTTACGTAAGTTTTAAGCCAATTGTTTTCTAAAGCACTCGAGCGTATCGACTTGGAATTAATCCTGGAATATAAAGAAAAAGGCTTTGAAATTGATCGAATTGAAAAGCGAACCGTTCAATTTAGCTTCGGACCAGTGGTCTTAAAAAGACGACGAATGCGCAAAAAAGGCGAGAAAAAGTATTGTCCCTTTGGATATAGTCATCGGTTTGGAAAAACATAAACGATATTCACCGTTGATGGAAATGGAAGCCGTAAGTTTGGCATCGGACTCTGTTTATCGAAAGGCTTCGGATGCGATTGAATTATTAACTCCACTGTCTATCAGTCATGGAGCGATCCATTCGATGACTCAAAGGCTGGGAGAAACTATTCAAAACTACACAGACGAAGCACCGCTTCACGATGAAACACCGATCAAGGACAAGAAAAAAATTCCGGTATTATTTATTGAAGGTGATGGTTTATTACTTAAAGGTTCGAAAGAAAAACGCCCTGAGTTGCATCGTGTACAGATCCATGAAGGGGTCGTTGTGAATCGAAAGCGACCGGAATTAAAGAACTCCTTACTTTTTGAAAGTACCGAATCCAGCCGAAAGGCTTTTGAACGTGCGGGAAAATGGCTAGAGAAAGAATATGATTTGAGAAACACAATCGTTATTTCAAATAGTGATGACGGGAGTGGTTACGAAAGGGATAAGTTTGATGCAATTATCGGTCAAACACAACGACATGAACACTTTCGAGACGTTTACCACGTGAACAGAAAGATTAAAGAGCGACTCAGTTTTGATAAGAAGATGGCGAATTTAATGATTCGGGCGGTTCGTTTGTACGATCAAGATCAAGTTAACGTCATTTTACATACGACTTTATCAAGAATAGACGACAATGAAAAAGAAGCAGATTATATTGAAAATGTTTATAAACTTGAGAAGTATATTCAACGCAATTGGAGTAGTCTAAAACCGCTAATGATGAAGGATTTACCTGTTCAAAAAGGCTTAGGGGTTTGCGAAAGTAATCATCGTCCCTTTAGTTATCGTATGAAGCACCAAGGGCGTGGGTTCACTAAAAAAGGTGTCGGAAATTTGGCAGCTGTCATCTCTGCCCGTCGAAATGGGTCTTTTTTGAGTATCCTGACAACTGAACTACCGGCGTTTCAAGAGGAAGTAACTGATTAATTCAAATCTGCTGTACGTAACGCCTTGAAAAAAGGTAAAGTTCAGCCGTCGCAAGGGGCAGTGTCAGGAAGAATCGCCAACTATGGCTCCACTTCAAGTCCTATGGGACGATTAGCAAGTATGTTTAGATGATGAGTCTTCCCCCTGTATTCATTCGCTCTCTGAGCGAATGAATACAGGGGGAAGAAAAAAGCATTCGAATTGAATAAGGTTTTATTTTTTTAAAATAAGTTTCCGAGGAAATATTGACACATACAAAAAACAATCAATGTTAGACATTAAATTATTCTTATGCTAAAGTTAATTTACTTACAAGAAGGAAAGGTCTGATTTTATGGGTTTAGATGATTTTTATAAACTAAATGATGGCAATGAAATTCCAGTGATTGGTTTTGGAACTTGGCAGATGCCAAATGATGACCATACAGCAGAAATTGTAGAGTATGCGATTAAAAATGGCTACCGTCATATTGATACGGCTGCTGCCTATAAAAATGAAGAGAGTGTAGGTAAAGGGATTAAGACTAGTGGAATTGCTCGTGAAGATCTTTTTGTCACGACGAAACTCGGAAATGATGCGCATAGTTATGATTTAGCTAAGAAGGCCATCGATGATTCGCTTGAACGTTTGGGATTGGATTATATTGATTTATATCTTGTTCATTGGCCGAATCCTCTTAAATTCCGAGACCATTGGCAAGAAGCTAATGCAGAAACTTGGCGTGCAATGGAAGAAGCTCAAGCGGAAGGAAAAATAAAGAGTCTGGGTGTATCGAACTTTATGGCTAGACATTTGGATGCTTTGCTTGAGACGGCAAAAGTTATTCCTACTGTTAACCAAATTTTACTGAATCCAAGTGAGATGCAACCTGAAACTGTTGCAGCGAATATGGAACATGGTATTTTATCAGAAGCTTATAGTCCACTTGGTACAGGGAAGATATTTGAGATTGAAGAATTAAATGAAATTGCTGAAAAATATGGTAAAACTCCTGCACAAATTGTTTTGCGTTGGAGTCTGCAACATGATTTCTTACCGCTACCTAAGACATCTACTTTTGAACGAGTAAAAGAAAATGTGGATATTTTCGATTTTGAGTTATCGGATGAAGATATGAAGAAGATTAACCAATTTGAAGGAAAAGCTGGACGAATGGATAATCCAGATGAGAAGGATTTTTAGAAAAAATAAAAATGAATAAATTAAAAAACGAAGTAGTACTATGAAGTGGTCTGTTTACTAAACAGAGGGCGTTTCATAAAGCTATTTCGTTTTTTTGCTTGTGAAGATTACACTCACAAGCTGAAAAATTCTAATATTTTCTCAACGATTTTCTCCCTATAGTATTAAAATTATCATAGTATATTCATAAAAGCCCCTACAATCGAAATACTTGTTGAGTTTACCAACTTATACAAGTATAATAACAAAAAGAACATTAATATACACAAATACATACATAATTAAAATGTATGAAAGAGTGTTTTGCAAATTGTTGTTCATAAATTCACATACAGATGAAAGGTTGAGTTTAAGAACTTGATCTTTTTTCGTGTAGTTTTAGTGAAGGGATTTTTTATTCGTCTAGTATTTTTGGAGGGAAATGAAAATCATTATAAAAATTTAAGGAGGGTATGAATGAACAAAGATTATAAGTTTTGTCCCAACTGTGGAGAACAATTGATGACAGAAGATAACTTTTGTCAAAAGTGTGGGTTTAATTTCGAGGCGAGAGAAGTTTCTGGGAATGCTGAATATGCAGCAGAAACAAAAGATCAGAATAGAAAACATAAACAACTAGGGTTTATTGGTGGAGTTATTCTTCTTTTACTAGTGGTTGTTTATTTTTTTATGAATAAAATGTCAGTCTCTGTAGCTGGTACATATGTACCAAGTAATCTTTCTTCAGAAGAGAAGGGGCTGCTTGAAATTTCTAGAAATGGGAAGACAAAACTAACTGCTGGCGATTTTGAAGAATCGATCGAACTTATTTTTTATATTGAACCTTTTGGCAGTGATACGTATAGATTAGATACGGAAAAAGATTTAGAGATTAGATATGCAGCCCCCATTGATGCGACGGAATTCGATTATGTCGTAGAATCTACAGGAGAAGACTTTGAACAATATGGATTAACGGTAGATTACGAAAATGGTATGGGAATTTTGTCGGGGAGTCTGACTAGTGAAGAAATATATGCACTAGATCTATTTTCACCAGATGAATTTGAACTTAACGAATTTAATGGAAACCTTTATCTGGATGATGAGTTATTAATTAAGCAGTAATTTATTTGTTTAGAGTGTTGTATTATAAAAATTGAGTGATATATATGGAGGAGCGTAAATGAATTATTGTGAAAGTTGTGGAGCAAAATTACCGAAAGATAGTAAGTTTTGTGAAGAATGTGGCGCGAAAGTAGAACAGGGAGAAAAGAAAGAAAATAAAAGCCCAACGAACGAACAGCCTACAGAACGCAAACCTTTAACAAAAAAACAACGTCTCATTGGAATTAGTATTCTGGCTATTATTATATTTTTATTTGCTGGCTACCAAGTGGGATCTAGAGTATATAGTATGGAAAACCAAACGGGTCGTATTACCGAAGCATTAGCTTCTAAAGATCCTGAAAAAATTGCTAAAGTTGTGACGACCAATGATTCGAATTTTGAGGTGAATGCGAAAAATTTAGAAGGTTTTGCGGAATATTTGGATCAAAATCCGACTTACTTGAGTGATTTGATTAATGAATTGGAAGACAGAGGAACACATGGTGCGTTCTATATTCAAAAAAATGGAAACCGTTTATTCTTTTTTGATGGTTATGATTTAGTGATGGTGCCGGTCTACGGCGAAGTGTACACGGAGAGCAAGGATGTTTCGATTCGTTTAGGTGATGAAGAGTTATTTACTTCGGATAGTGAGAATTATACTCGTGAAGTCGGACCCTATGCACCTGGGGTTCTTACGTTTACGGCTGAAGGAACGGTGAATGGATTGCCGCTAACTGTGACTGAAGAAGTGACTTGGTTGAGTGATTCTTATAATGAAGTAGATTTAACTTTGACAGGAAGTTATTTTTCGGTTCAAAGTAACTTAGAATCAGGGAATGTTTATATTGATGGAGAAAAGATTGGGCAGTTAGAGGATGGATATGGCGAGTTTGGTCCGATACAAATTCAAGACGATATGAAGCTACATGTGGGTCAAACTTTTGACGATGAGGATATTATTTATGATCCGGTAGAATTGACGGAAGAGACGTCTTATTATGAATTTTATGATTTAGATTTAGTGACGGAATATGAGGCTGGAGAATTAATCAATGGGTTGTATAATGCTGCTTATTCGTTGACCAGTTACGATTCGCAAGAGAATGAAAAAGCATTCAATAATTATTTTGATCCAGAAGGTCCAGCGTATGACGATCAGAGATCTACTTATTTGTCTGCGATAGAGGCTGATCGTAACAACGAGGATCTTAGTTATGTCAGTTATGAAACAACGATTGATGAAATAAAGCGAACTGGAGCAGAAAAATTTGATGTGACGTATGAGTTAACTCAAAGAAAAAGTTTCACGTACGGTTCGGATAAAGAAGATGAGCTGAATCATTATTCCATAGAAGCTGCTGTGAGGTTCAAACCAACAGATCATCCAGATCGAGAGTATGATAGCTACATTTATGAAATTTACAATGAAGAGTTGCTGTATGAAGAAGGTGGAGAGAGTTCAGCTTCTGAAGACGATAGCGAAGATGGAGAAGTACAAGCTTCCCGTGCGGTGAAAAGTTTTGTTGAGAATTTACCGGATGCTGTTAATAATAATAATTTTTCATCCATCTCTAAGTATATTGATTCCTCTAGTGCTTTTTACGATGAGCAGTCAGCATTTGTAACAAACACGTATGAACGCGGGATAACAGAAACTTTAGATCATGTAGAAATTTTAGAAACGACTCTAGAGGATGGATCTGCTCAAGTTAAAACCTCTGAAGCCTTTACGATTGTCAATGAAGGTTCTGAAAAGGAAATGGAATATACAGCTGTTTACCAATTGAAAAAAGTCGATGGAGATTATTTAATCACCAGTTTATCCATCGATTAGATGAACAAGGTCCGATGCTTTATTCAAAACACGAAATAGATTAAATTGAATAGTAGGAGAGATGAAATGAATTATTGTACGTCTTGTGGAAGTGAATTGCTAGAAAATGCCGCTTTTTGTCCCAAGTGTGGGACAAAAGTTGGAAGTGTGAATGTCTCAGATACTCAATCAGTGGATCCTGTAGATGAAAATATAAAGAATGAACCGGTAACGGGTGAAGAAGTTGCAGAAAAATTAACCCATACCTTTTCGAATGCCAAAGAAACGGTACAAAGAAGCCCTTATTTTAATTACTTTGTAGAAACTCTTAAACGTCCAATGAGCTCCATTGGCTCGAACTCAACTTCGCATGGGTGGATTCAATTAGTGGTGTTTGCTGCTATGACAGCTTTGAGTGTTTATGCAGCGGTAAAAAGCACGATCCGTCTCGGATTTAATGAAATGGGAATTACTTCTTACTTTGGTGTGGAACTTAATATCCCAAATGCCATAAGAAATGAATTGGTTTCTAGGATGTTTTTAGCAAGTTTAGTGGTTTATCTTACGTTTATCGTTTCTGTATTTGTTCTTTTAAAAATAACTGCTAAATCAAAACGACCTTTTAATCAATTGGTTACAGAAATTGGAGGCTTGTTTACACCAAATATTCTTCTTTTATTTGTAGCTATTATATTAGCTTTTCTATTTGCATCTCCCGTAAGTATAGGAATAGCTTTCTTTCTGATTGCTTTATCTTTTCTACTTTGTTTTATGTCTTATAATTTTTATTTGTATAGTCGCGCAAGTGTAGAGGGTTTAGATAAGTTGTATGTTTTATTGATTAGTAATCTTTTTGTTCTTTTACTGCTTTTCCTTTTAGTTTACATACAGATCGAACCGGTGATTACATTAATTGATCAAATCAGTAATTATGGAGGTGGCTACGGATGGTAGAAGAAAAGCAAATGATGATATGTAATGAATGTGGTAACAAGCTTCGCAGTACCGCAAAGTTTTGTAAAAATTGTGGAACAAAGGTTGACCCAGAAAATGTGGTGATGGTTGAAGAAACAGAGATTGATCGTGTAAAGGAGATCGACCAAGGTGAAGAAGTCGTAGAAAACATTTCAACGGATGAAACGACGGCTGCATCCAGTATTGATTTAGATCGTATTGAGCATTATTTCTTTAGCTACTTAGATTTTTTGAAAGAAACCTTAATGAAACCTTCATCCGTTTTTGAGTTTGAAACTCATTCATGGGTGTTTGGAACAATCAGTCTAATTTTATTTTCATTATTTTACCCGTTCCCAGTGGATCAAGATTTTTGGCTAGCCTTTTTTGTTAATGTGATTCTTCAATTAGCTATTGTAAGTTTGTTATTTATGTTAAACAAATATTTTCTATCAGGCAAAGATACCTACTTAGAAGTCTTAAGCAAATATGGTGGACTAATGAATACTCAAGTTATTTTAAGCTTGGCACTAAGAATTATAGGGCTTGATTCCTTTCTAGGTGTTTTAATTTTTACTGTTACTTTAATTAATCAGTTGAATATATTTAATTTGTATATCTTCAATACTCAACCACAAAGCAACAAAAAATTGGACCGTTATTACCAAGTGTTAATTTCTTATGTAGCTCTCATTGTTGTAGTAAGTATCGTTTTCAGTATCTTTGGGAATAGCATTTAAGAGAAAATTGAGTTTGAACAAATTATAATATAACAATGTGTCATCATAAATGAAGGAGCACTAGCCTTGTTAAAACAGGGGTAGTGCTTTTTTGTTTTTAAGTAATTTTTGTCAGTAATTTATTCAGTACCAATTTCGTATATGTAATTATTTAATACGCACTAATTTAATATCCTATTGAAATAAACTTACGAATCAATGTGTCTATATGCTCTTTACTACATCTTTCAAAAGAAGCATAAGGATAACAAAACAGAAATTTGTACGAGTTTCTTCGGTTTCTTCAATGAATTATGTTAAGAGTTCTAAATCGAGAAATTCATCCCTATTGTCTACAATAATTATTTTGAACGATTAAGAAAAATCTTCAACACTAATTTTTTTAGGAAATTCAGTATTCTATGAACTTCTTTCTTTCTTGATTCAATAGTATCTATTTCTTATTGGCAATATAAATTTTTTTCTAAACATTAGCTTTTGATTCACTTTTCATGTTCTATATGTTTCTCTTTTACTTTGTGATTAATATTGGTAAAATAATTTACCCCTTAAGAAATCCTTCTGTATTTTTTGATTTTATTATTTTAATTATACAGAAAATTTTCAGGGGATTTTTTTTATTGGATTATCACTTAACTGTAAAGTTTACTGCATAAACAGTAATATAAAGTAATGTTGAAAAGTCCATCGACTTAATTTATTTCACATGAATAAAAATAATTAAGGTTTTTGTCAGTAGCAATATCAATTATGATGTAAGTGTATTCAGGAGGTATGAGAATGAAACCCAATCATATAAAGTTAATAAAAATTATAACTGAAAAAAATATAATGTCATACAATGAAATTATAGATTTAATTGGTTGGTCAAGATACAGAATAAATAAATATATTAATGAAATAAATGATTTTTTCGAAAAGATGGACTATAACCTCGAAATAGTTATTCATCCAAGAATGGGAATCTCATTAGAAGGAGAAATCACTGAAAAAGATAAAATTATAAGCTCAATGGAATATATTGAAAATACAAATAATGATAGAAGAATCATCCAAACCTTATCTGCATTGTTAGATGCTAAAGGATGGCTAACTATTCAAAAGCTAGCAGATGATTTATTTGTTAGTAAATCGACATTTGAAAATATATTAAAAGAAGTTAGAAATCTACTAGAAAATTATGGATTAGAAATAGAGGGTTCAAAAAAAGGTATTAAGCTAGATGCGACTGAAGAAAATAAAAGAAAGTTAATAGCAAAAATTATTAGTACCTACAAGAATAAGCTTGTTGCATACAGTAATCCTAAAGAGGAATTAGAGATTTCTATAAAAATGTCCGATGATATCAAGCAATTTATTAACTACGATATTATTAACCAAGTAGCAGATGTATTGATAAAATTCTCAAAAATGACTAATTTATATTTAACTGAATATGAATTTAATACCTTAGCAATTCATATAGCTATTTCATTAGAGCGAATTGATAAAGAATTCGTAGTAGAAGGTGCAAAGGATAATTCAGAACTTGAATTAAATACTTTGACACTTATAAAAGAACTGGAAGATAAGTTTGATGTTAATTTACCTAAATATGAGAAAGAATATATGAATGTTCATATTAATTCAATTCAATCAAACACCTATAACAGAAGTGATTATGCAGATGAATTAAAAATTACTGATAATGATTTAAAATTTAAAAATTTAGATGAAATCCTAGAAGAAGCTCTTAGTGGTCTTAATCCTGATCAAGAATTAATGAATGGATTATCTTTACATTTAAAAAGTGCTGTTAATAGATTAAGTAATAATATCAGTATAGCGAATCCATATCTAGATGAAATCAAAACAAATTTTATTCAAGCTTTTGAGTATAGTAAAAGAATTATTTTTCATATAGAAAAAAAATATAATATAAAATTTGATGAAGATGAGATTGCTTATGTATCTATGCATATACAATCATTTCTAGAAAGAGAAAAAACCATAACAAAAACAGATTTATTATTAGTTTGTGGAAGTGGTTATGGAACAGCTAAACTTTTAGAGCAAAGGATATTGAGTGTATTTAAAAATAGAGTTAATATAATCGATCGTATTGGCATAAATAAATTAAGCGAAATTTCAAAAAATAATGAGTTGATTATTACTACTGTTCCAATAGAAGCTAATATTCAAAACAGTGTGTATGTTAGCCCACTATTAAATGAGAAGGATATTTTGAGAATTGAAAAAAAATTATCTTCTAAAACTACAAAAAATAATAGTTTCATTAATTTGTTATCTAAGAATTTTTTCAAGATAGATAGTAACAACTTAACTCAGACAGAGATTATTAAATATATGGCAGGTGAATTGACGAGTAAAGATATTGTTACTTCAGAAGTTTATGAACGGATCATGGAAAGAGAAAAACTTTCAACTACTGCAATAAGGAATTTTGCCATGCCCCACGCGGAAATACCGAATAGCGACGAACCTATAATATACGTTTATATTAATAAAAATGGTATTCAATGGGGAAAAGATAAAGTTTCAATCGTATTTTTATTTTTGTTGAATGAAAGTGTAAAAGATGAATTAAATAATATATATAGTTTTTTTTACGATTTAATTTCTTCAGAAGTTATTTTACATAGCTTAATAAATGTTGATAGCTATGAAGAGTTTATTCATATATTAAAGAAAGAGGTCAAAAAATGACAGACAATGGACTGACAATAAAAAAAGAAAATATAATTTTTGATTTAGATTTAAGAAATATAGAGGATGTTATCAGTGAATTATCAAACAAATTGTATACCAGTGGTTACATCGATAACAAAAAGGAATTTATAAAAGCAGTTAAAGAGAGAGAGAATGAAATTCCAACAAGTATTGGAAATGAAATTGCAATCCCGCATGGTAAAAGCAATAGCGTTACTCAATCTACAGTGGCTTTATGTGTTTTAAAAGAAAAGATTAAGTGGGGAGAGAAAACTGAGGATGAGGTGAAATATATATTTTTATTAGCAATAAAGGATGTAGACAAAGGCGAAAAACACTTAAGAATGTTGGCTAACTTATCAAGTAAATTAATGGACAAAGAATTTGTAAGGAAATTCAAAAATGCTAAAACAAAAAATGAATTATTTAAAATTATAAATAATATTTAGGAGGAAAGATTATGAAAATTGTAGGAGTTAGTGCTTGTATAGCTGGATTAGCACATACTTATATGGCTAAATCTAGTTTAGATGAATATGCAGAAGCAGCAGGACATGATATCAAGATTGAACTACAGGGTGCAATGGGTATTGAAAATCGATTGACTCAGGAAGAAATTGATGAGGCTGATATAGTTATTTTTGCTGTAGATACTAATGTAACAAATCGTGATAGATTTGAGGGGAAAGTTATTCTAGAAGTCCCCACACAAAAAGCAATGCGAGAGGGGCAAGAAGTTATTAAAGAAGCAGAAAACATGGTGAAAGAAGAGGGGTCTATAAATGAATAAGAATAATAAAAATATAGGAAAAGAAATAATGAAACATTTTCAAGGAGGAGTGTCGTATATTATTCCTCTAGTAACGGCATCAGGACTTCTTACGTCAATTGCAGTTATTTTTGGAGGTCAAGATGTTTGGGATCAAACTGAAACAATTTGGGGTGTAATTCGCTTTATTGGACAGTCGGGTCTTAATTTCATTGTACCAATGATTTCAGCGTATATAGCATATTCTATAGCCGATCGACCAGGATTAGCTCCAGGTTTTATTACTGGGTTGGTTGCAAATGAGATGGGTACAGGGTTCTTAGGTGGGATGATTACCGGGTTAGCTGTAGGTTATTTAGTTGAGTGGTTAAAGAAAATGCCTATGTCACCAAAGGTTCAATCTTTGAAATCAATTATTCTCATCCCATTCATTGCAACTACAGTAATTGGGTTAGGAATGTGGTACATCATAGGACCTCCGATAACCGCTTTAACTATAGGAATTTCAGGATGGTTAGAAAGCTTATCAGGCACAAATGCAGTTCTATTATCTGCACTTCTCGGAGGTATGATGGCATTAGATATGGGTGGACCTATCAATAAAATTGCTTATGCATTTGGAACAGCTGCTTTTGCTGAAGGCAGTTATATTGCAAGTACAGCTATGTTGATAGGTATTGGATTGCCAAATTTCGGAATGTGGTTAGCAACTATATTAAACAAAAAATTATATTCTGAAGCAGAACAAGAAAATGGCAAGTCAGCATTGATTATGGGACTAGTAGGAATAACTGAAGGAACAATTCCATTTGCAGTTGCAGATCCAGGTAGAGTTATTCCAAGTATTGTTGTAGGTACAGCGGTAGGTGCTGGTGTAAACGGGTTCTTTGGATCAACACATGCTACAATGTTGTCTACATTTATGGCTATTCCATTTACTACAAATATTATAGGATATATTATTTCGGTCTTAATCGGTGGTTTAGTAACTGCATTAATGGTTAATTTCTTGAAATCAAAAAACAAAAAGACTGTTAAAGAAACACAATAAATTGGAGGAATTTAATTAATGGCAAAGAAGACAGTTCATTTAGTTCCACACACTCATTGGGATAGAGAATGGTACTTTAATACATCTCGTTCTACTATCTATTTGATTAAACAAGTTAAAGAAGTTCTAGAAATTTTGGAAGAAAACTCAGATTTTAGTTCATTTGTTTTAGATGCACAAACCTCATTAGTGGAAGATTACCTTGAGTATCATCCCGAAGATAAATCAAGAATTGAAAATCTTGTTAGAAACAAAAGGTTATTTATCGGACCTTGGTATACTCAAACAGACCAGCTAGTTATCTCTCAAGAATCAATAGTCAGAAATCTTCTCTATGGAATCAATAAAGCTGAAGAACTTGGCCATTCATTTAATGTGGGTTATGTACCAGATGCATTTGGCCAAGGTGGAAATATGCCACAAATTTATAAAAGTTTTGGAATTGATACTGCTATATTTTGGCGTGGAGTCGCTGATACGACCTTTGAAGATACTCAATTTATTTGGGAAGGTACAGATGGCAGTAAAGTATATTCAACTATCATGAGGAATGGCTATCATTTTGGTGGGGAATACGGAATTCCTGAGAATAATTCAAAAAAGAAAGATTATATTGATGATTTTATAGGGAAATTAGATAAAGAATCTAACACAAATCATGTTTACTTCCCTTATGGTCATGATCAAGCTCCTGTTAGGGAAAATCTCCCAGAATTAATTAGTGATTTTAATCGAATTGACTCCGAGAGAGAGTACAAATTAAACAATCCAGAAGATTATTTCTTGGAGATGCTTGAGAGCAGCAAAAATGAACTGAACATTTTTAAAGGAGAATTAACTCAAGCAAAGCATAGTAGAGTTCATAAAACTATATTTTCGACAAGAGCTGACATGAAACAGTTGAATAATGAGATTGAAAACTTCATAGTGAATGTACTTGAACCAATTTTAGTTGTGGCAGATAGTCTTGGATTAGAATATCCTCATACTATACTAGAAAAAATTTGGAAATTAATGTTTGAAAATGCCGCACATGATAGTATTGGTGGTTGTAACAGCGATTCTACAAATAGAGATATCTTATATCGCTATAAAGTTGCAGGAGATTTAGCAACTAATTTATTAGAAATAACCATGAGAACAATTTCTAACAAAATTAAATATGATAATAATTTAAATATTATTTCTTTTAATCCACTGCCATATAATTATGAAGGAGTAATAGAAGTTGAGGCCTATGTGCCTAATCTAGAATATGCATTGTATGATATAAACTCTGGGGAAGAGTATGAATATGTGATTGAAGAATCGCAAGAACTCACAGAGTACGTACTGAAACAAACAATAAAAATAGATTCAAGTAAAGACATATATATACCAGAGAAAGTTTATTTAATTAAAATGAAAGTCTATATGAAAGACCTAAAGGGATTAGGTTATAAATCATTATATATTGATTCCAATAAAAAGAATAGTCAATTAAATAAATACAAAATTGATGATAATCAGTTTATTGAAAACTCAAAATATTTAATTGAGTTAAATGACGATAATACAATTGATATTACAGATAAATCCTCTGATAGAATTTATAAAAATCAAATGGTGTTTATTAACTCAGGTGATGATGGAGATTCTTATAATTTTTCACCGCCACAAAAAGATATGCATGTAAAATCTATTAACGCAGAAAGAACAGAAATAAATGTTTATAAGAATCCTGTAAACGAAAAATTAATTTATTCGTTCGACATGCGAGTTCCTTATGATTTAGATGAGAGAGCAAACAATAGTGCATCAAAAAATCTCCCCGTTACTGTAACTATTGATTTAGAAAAAGAATCAGAAACTATTAATTTTAATGTTGAAATTGATAATAATATTCTAAGTCATAAATTATCAGTTCAATTTGATTCGGGAATCGCAAGTAAATTTTCTTTCGCTGATCATTTATTTGGTCCAATAAAAAGACCTACAAGATTAGATGAGATGGATATATGGGAAGAAGAAAATTGGGATGAAACACCTATTTCTATTGAGCCAATGCAAAGTTATGTAGCATTATCAGAAGAATCAGCTTTGTTTTCAGTATTAACTGAAGGTGTTCGTGAGTATGAAATTGTTGGCGAAGATTTTAGTACAATTCAACTTACATTGTTTAGAACATTTAGTCATATGGGAAGAGAAAATCTGCTTTATAGACCTGGAAGAGCTTCTGGAGAAACAATTGTTGAGACACCTGATGCACAGTTATTAGGAAAAATCGAATGTAGTTTTGCAGTTTACATTAATTCTTGTAAAGGTTTGAGAAATGTAAATCTCGCTAAAATTTCTAAAGAATATTTAACTATACTACCGAGTTACCAAAATTCTGATTTCCTAAATGGACGCATGATTTTTAGTCAAAAAAGAGAAGAAAAAGCATTGAAAGACAATTACAATTTATTGGAATTTGATTCAAAGAATATTGGGGTAAGTGCAATTAAAAAATCGGAAAATAATGAAAATTATTTAGTACGATTATATAATCCGTTTTTTGATAAAGAAGTGCGTATACCAAAAGAACTGAAAAATAACGAAACAGTAGAATTAGATGAACATACAAATTCTAAAATTAATAATAAGTTAAAACACAACCAGTTTTGTACAATTAAAATAGATAAATAATAATTTATTTGTTTTTAATAAAAAAGGTGCTATTGAGTAAAAATCAATAGCACCTTTTGAATTTCAAAAATTAATGTTCACTAATATGAACATCTAGAACAAATTTTGTTTGTTCGCTTTTGAAGGCTGATTTTGATAATTCAAAGGCTTTACCATTTTGGTCATAAGCGACTTGTTCAATGACAAAAATGGCTTCGTCTTCTTCAACTTCTAGTGCTTTGCTAATCTCTCTATCTGCTTTAGCGGCATAAATAATTCTTCGGGCATCTGTTAACTGAAGATTCATCTCTGTCCCCAAATAATCGTAAACGGATTTCATTAAAATGTCTTCGTTCAGTGGAGCGACCTCAACAGGCATAATAGAATGCTCAAAACTATGCACCTGGTTATTAATAATTCGTACTCTTTTATATTCATATACCGGAGAATGTTGATCAAGGAGTAATTCTTTTTGTTCCTTTTTATTTGGAAGTCGAGCATCGAAATGTAATATTTTACTTTTTATTTTTTGATCACGATGAGAATGTGTAACGCCTACTGGTAGATCTAAAGGTAACATTTCTTCAGAAGGAGTATCAATTCGATTGCGTACAAAAGTTCCAGATCCTTGTTTACTATAAATTAATCCTTCATTTTCTAATAAATTTAATGCTTTTTTTAACGTGATACGAGAAATATCATATTTTTCAGAAAAATATTCTTGAGTTGGTAACTGAGTGCCGGCACGATAGTGGTTAGTTAATATATTTCTTTTGATGTCTGAATAGACATCACGGTATTTTGACAAGTTGTATACCTCCTAATATTAAATAGTATATACTAATTATATATAAAATAGTAAAATTGTAAAGGGTAATTTAATTTTATGGTTTACAACTCTTCATTTTTCAGCTAATATAATCTTAGAAACGTTTCAAACAACTTAAAAAAGGAGCAAAAAAAATGAATTTTGATATGGAAAAGTTACAAGAGCCTTTGCTGAAGGTATCTGCATGGGTAGAGAGCAACGTCATTTTGCAAACGGTTAAAAATGCATTTATTCGTATTATTCCGTTTACAGTCGTAGGGTCTTTTTCAAACCTTATTCAAATGCAATTAAATGCGTTAATTGAAAATAGAGGAGTTACGAATGAACTTATTGTAAAACTAAGTCAATTATTTGGTTATTTAAATACGGCAACGCTAGGAATTGTTGGATTAATTGTTGTGTTTTCATCCGCTTATTCTCTAGCGATGGAGTTAAAGAAAGATAAAAAGAATGAAAACATGAATCCGATTATCGCAACTCTACTTGCCTTCTCATCTTATTTTATTATGGTACCTAATAATGTTAATTTTGATGACCCGGCTGCAGAAGTGATTGAAGGATTTTCAAACTCTTTCTTCAGTTTTGAAGGAATGTTTACTGGTTTAATTGTTGGGATGCTAGCGGTCTTTTTATTCTCACGCTTTACTCGTAGTAAATTGACGATTAAAATGCCTGGAAATGTGCCACCAAATGTTTTTGACTCATTCTTTTCATTAATTCCAATTACAGGGGTACTTTTATCATTTGGACTTGTTCGTATCCTTATTGAAACATTAGGTTATGCATCACTTCTACAATTGATTTCTGAAATCTTAATTGAACCATTGTTAACTGTAGGAACAGGGTTACCAGCTATTCTATTGGTTATTCTTATTCAACAAATTTTATGGTTTGTTGGTTTGCATGGATTTAATATTGTGTGGGGAGTTGTTTCTTCATTTTGGTTACCACTTTATTTAGAAATTGGTGCTCGCTTTGCGGAAACTCAAAGTTTTGAAGGAATTCCTATTGCACCAAACACTATGACAAACGTTTATGCAATGATTGGTGGATCAGGAGCAACATTTGGTTTAATTTTAGCGATGTTAATTTTTGCAAAAAAAGGACAAACGGAGTATGAATTAGCAAAACTTTCATTTGTGCCAGGATTATTTGGAATTAATGAGCCAGTAATCTTCGGTTTACCAATCGTACTAAATCCAGTCATGTTCATTCCATGGATTTTAGTTCCAATGTTAAACGCAATTGTCGCTTATGTTGTCACAAAAATCGGTTGGGTCGTTCCTCTTGTGGTATTGAATGCAGGAAATGAACCAATCTTTGTAAGTACTTGGATTACAGGTGCATTCCACTTAAGTCCAGTTGTATTAACACTTGTTTTAGTCATTATCGATACAATCATTTACGCACCATTTGTTATTATTAATCAGAGAAATGCTGAGAAAGATGTTGCATAATTAAGGAAAAATTAATTACTATCGAAGATATAAGGAGTGTAGTTGTGAAACAAATACATGTTGTTGCCCATACACATTGGGATTTTGAGTGGTATTTTACGCGTCAAGAAGCGAAAGTTCAATTTGCTTTTCATATGGATGAGGTCTTTGCCGCTTTGGAAAGTAATGATTTAAACTATTACGTATTAGACGGCCAGATGTCAATTTTAGAGGATTACCTTACTTTATTTCCCGAAAAAGAAGCACTGGTCCGGAAGTTTGTGACACAAAAAAGACTGTTTATTGGGCCATGGTATACGCAGGTGGATGAGATGGTGACAAGTGGAGAATCGATTATCCGAAATCTCCGTTTTGGGATGGATTCAGCTCATCAATTAGGTGGAGTGATGGATATTGGTTATCTACCTGATACCTTTGGTCAATCTCAAGATATGCCAAAGATTTATAAAGGACTTGGCATTGAAAAAGCGATATTCTGGCGCGGAATTCCAACAGAAATAGATGCCCGTTATTTTTATTGGACGTCTAATGATGGATCAAAAGTTTTAACCGCGAATATTCATGACGGTTATGTAGCGGGTTCTGAATTAATTGATGAAGATAACTTTATGGATCTAGTGAAGAAAACTGAAAAGAATTCGAACCTTGAACACACTGTTTTACCAACCGGTGGCGATCAAAGACCGGTTGACTTTAATCTAAAAGAAAGAATTGCGCTAGCGAATCAAGCACAAGATCGTGCGGAGTTTGTTGAAAGCAACTATGAAAACTTCTTTACGGAAATAAAAGATGAAGAGTTGCCTACCTTTTCTGGTGAGTTTGTTGAACCTTCTGTTTCAAAAATACACCGAGGAATTTACTCTTCACGTGCGGATTTAAAATTATTATACGACCAATTGGAACGTATGATGACTTATCAAGTGGAACCTTTACATGCTGTTGCTAATGAAAAGGGATTAGAAACGAAAGAAGGATTAATCGATGAAGTCTGGGAAATTATTGCATTAGGTCAAGCCCACGATAGTTCTGGAGCTTGTAACAGTGACAAAACAAATGCAGATATTCGTCAACGGGGAATTAATGCTTTGCAACAAGCTGAATCTTTACGCAATTACCTTTTAAGAAAAATGAGCATTTCAGTGGCTGAAGATAGAGCGGACGATTTATTTATGTGGAATCCACTACCGTTTGCTGTAGATGAAATTCGTGAATTTGAACTTACGACCAAAGAAGTAAGCTTTGAATTACGTGATGATGAGAATAAACCAGTAAACTTTGACATTTTGGAACAAAAAGAAAAAAATGCTGCGGTATTGCGCCGTAATGAAGAAGAGATGACAAAGGAACATTATTATGTAACGACGATTGCTTGTCCAGTGAATATTCCAGCGATGGATTGGGTTCAGTATCAGGTTGTTGAATGTGATGAAGCTGTGGAAATCGATCGTAGAGAAGATCGTCAGATTGAAAATGATTTATTTGCGATTTCTATGGAAGATAGTGGACTTGCTTTATACGACAAAAAGAAAGATAAAACTTATGAAAGCTTCTTAACTGTTGAAGATGGTGGAGATGAAGGAGATAACTATGACTTTTCACCGGCTTATCATGATTGGATTTTAGATTTAAACTTTACGGATGCGGCAGTTGAAGCTGTTCGAGGAGAATTAATTAGTTCATTTCATCTAAAAGGTCAGTGGGATTTACCTTACGATTTAGAAGCGAGAAAAGAAAAATTATTAAATACAGAAATTCCTTATGAATTAACTTTAGAGCTAGTCAAAGATAAACCAGGAATCAAAATTTCATTAAAAGTGGATAATCAAGCAAAAGACCACCGCTTGCGTTTAGTATTTAATACAGATGTAAAAGCCGATTATTCTTATGCAGATACTCCTTTTGGGGTAATCGATCGTCCTGTGGAAGAGGAAAAATTAGCGACTTGGAAAGAAATTGGCTATAAAGAAGAGCCGACCAGTTTACGTCCTATGATTCATTTTGCAAATACGCACTCGAATGAAACAAGCTGGACGTTCCTAGGTAAGGGAGCTAAAGTCTTCCAATTGATTGGTGAAGATTTCGACCGAATGGCTGTAACTATCTTACGTGGTGTTGGATATTTAGGCCGCCCAGATATGCTTCGTCGTCCTGGAGATGCCTCTGGTTTACAGACGCGCTATGTTGAAACACCAGATAGTCAATTAATGGGTGAGTATACATTTGAAGGAACCTTGTTAGTGGAAGATGAATTTGATCCAAATCGTATTCAACGCAAATATGTCTTAACCACTCAGGATCAATTGTTCTATCAAAACCAAGACTTAAATGAATTTACGACAGCGATCCAATATTTTAAAGTCAACAAGTTACCACAAAAAATTGAACATTCTGCTTTAATCGAAGTAGAAGATCTACAGGTTACATTTAGTAGTCTACAAACAAAAGTGGATGGATCAGGTTATGAATTACGTTTCTATAATGCAACAGATTCAGTCATTGAAAATCCTGGAAAATTAAAATTAGAGCGAGATAGTAATCTGATGTTGTTAAATCTTCGTGGTGAGCTAGGCGAAACTTTAGCGAATAACATTAAAGAATATGCCTTAGAACCCTTTAATCCTGGTGAAATCCGAACTTACGGAATATTTCCAAATAAAAAAGCTTAAGGAAGAGATAGATGATTAATCAAGAACAATTAATAAAAGATATAACAAATTATGCGGAGACGATAAGTTTACCTACAGAAAAAGCAACAAAACTATTTCGCAATTCGCTGGTCGATACGATTACAAATACGGTTTCTGTTCAAGAAGATGGTAAAATATTTGTGTCAACTGGAGATATTCCAGCTATGTGGTTACGTGATTCTAGCTTTCAAGTTCTCCCTTATTTAGAAATTGCAGAAGATGTACCGGCAGTGAAAGACTTGATCCATGGGGTAATTAAACAGCAATTAGCTTATATCCAGCATGATCCTTATTCCAACTCTTTCAATAAAACAGCTACGGGTGCACATTATAACAGTGGGGATGAGACGGATATTCCGGTTTCTGATTTAGTTTGGGAACGTAAATTTGAGATTGATTCGTTATGTACCCCTTTGCATCTTGCTTACAATTTATATGAGAAAACAGGTTATGATGCACACTTAGATGAGGAATTCTGGGAAACAGTTGATTTAATTATAAATACCTTCGTTACAGAACAACATCACATGGAATCCCCTTATTATTTCAATCGACCAGACTGTGTCTCGCAAGACACCTTGTCGGATGGAGGCCGAGGCGCTCCGGTTGGTTATACGGGAATGGTTTGGAGTGCCTTCCGTCCAAGTGATGATGCTTGTGTGTACGGTTATTTTGTTCCAGGAAACCTATTTATAGTCGCTTCATTAAGACAGTTATTGCCAATTGTTCCTGACACACATGTAGAATTAAAAGAGCGGATGGAAACTCTCATTTCAGAGATTGAAAAAGGCGTTAAAGAATACGGTACAATGACGGTTGAAGAGACGGGCGAAGAAATATATGCCTATGAAGTAGATGGTTTGGGCAACCAATTATTTATGGATGATGCGAATGTTCCAAGTTTGCTTTCATTGCCTTTCTTAAATTACTGTGAACCGAGTGATCCGTTATATCTAACGACAAGAAAATATGTTTTAAGTGAGTACAATAAGTACTATTATTCAGGTAAATATTTAGCAGGTGTGGGCAGTCCGCACACGCCACCTGAACATGTTTGGCCAATTGCTATTGCCATGGAAGGTCTAACAACAAATGATGTAGAAGTGACGAAAGAAAAAATGGATAAAATTGTGGCAACCGATGCAGATACTTTGCAATGTCATGAAGGTGTTCATGTAGACGATCCTTCTCAATACACAAGAGAGTGGTTCTCTTGGTCAAATATGACATTTTGTCAATTAGTTTTTCATTATTTTGATCAAAGTAAATAATCGTAAATTTAAGCAGTAATAGATTGAAGGAGAGATTAGAAAAATGTTGAAATTTCCACAAGGCTTTTTATGGGGAAGTTCGACCTCAGCTCCTCAAAGTGAAGGTCGCGTAGAAGGTGACGGCAAAGGCGAAAACATTTGGGATTATTGGTATGAGATTGAACCCGAAAAATTTCATAATGAAATAGGCCCTGAAAAGACATCCGGTTTTTATAAAAATTATAAAGAAGATATTGAGCTGTTGGAGCAGACAGGACATAATGTATTCCGTACCTCCATTCAATGGGCTCGCTTATTTCCAAAAGGCACAGGGGATATTAATCCAGACGGAGTCGCGTTTTACGAAGATGTTTTTAAACGTGTTAAAGAAAAAGGAATCGAATTGATCGTAAATCTGTATCATTTTGATATGCCGCTAGAACTCCAAAAAATGGGTGGCTGGGAGTCAAAAGAGACGGTTTACGCTTATGAGAATTATGCGCGTACTTGTTTTGAGTTGTTTGGTGAGTATGTGGATTCGTGGGTGACGTTTAATGAGCCGATTGTTCATGTGGAGTGTGGGTATCTTTACCAATTTCATTATCCGATGAAGGTAGATGCAAAGGCAGCTGCTCAGGTGGCTTATTATACACAGTTGGCGAGTTCGATGGCGGTGAAAGCTTGTCATGAAGTGGATGCGAATTATCGCATTAGTATTATTTTAAATCTGACACCGGCTTATCCACGTAGTGAGCATCCAGCTGATCAGAAGGCGGCTCGTGTGGCTGAGTTGTTTCAGGCGAAGAGCTTTTTAGATCCTTCTGTAAAAGGTGAATATCCTGAAGAGTTAGTTTCGATTCTGAAGGAACACGACTTATTGCCTGAATATACGGAAGAAGAGTTGGCGATTATTCGTGAAAATACGGTTGATTTTTTAGGTGTAAATTATTATCAGCCTTTACGTGTAAAAGCCCCACAGTATCAATGGAATCCGGAAAGTCCATTTTTACCTGAGTATTATTATGAACCACATGATATGCCAGGTAAGAAAATGAACCCTTATCGTGGATGGGAAATTTACGAAAAAGGTGTTTATGACTTGGCTATGACCATTAAAGAAGATTATGGAAATATTGAATGGATTTTAACTGAAAATGGAATGGGTGTTGAAGGGGAAGCGCAGTATCGGGAAGATGGAATGATTCAAGATGATTATCGAATTGAATATATTCAAGGTCATCTCCGAGAATTACATCGAGCGATTGAAGATGGCGCGAACTGTCATGGTTACCTCTTATGGACATTTATCGACTGCTGGTCTTGGTTGAATGCTTATAAAAATCGATACGGCTTAGTTGAATTAGATTTAGAAACTGAAAAACGAACCATCAAGAAATCCGGACATTGGTTTAAAGAGTTGAGTGAAAATAACGGTTTTTAATTAGAAAGATAGAGAACGCGAAGTAGGACGAGAGCTGCCTCGCGTTTTTCTGATTCTATTGGACGTTTATTCCGATTTTTGTCTAATGGCCAGTGCTATTAGATATTTATTCGAATCTCATCTACTTTTCTATAAAAGCTATGTTTTTTTCGATTGTGGATAAAGAAGTGAAGAGATATTTAACTCATGATTTGGTGAATGGAAATCCGAGTTTAGGAAGAACTGAGTAGATAAGTTGACTAAGTACAATAAAAACAAAAGATAATTAAATTTATATATTGTGTAGAATTGTAAGCGTTTTACTGATATAATTTGTTTATGAACAACGATACCAAGATTTCCTTGCAGTTCAATTTGTCAATAACTAATGTTGACGGTATGTTATGCGTCCTAATGAGTCCTATGATATCTCGCCTTGTATCGAGCCATTGATACGTGCATGAATATCTATAGTATAGGTACTTACTAAAGCAGGGGCAATTTACAAACTAACTTAATATAGTTTGCTAAGTAAAGTTGAAGCACTAAACAAGGCTGTTTAATTTCTAAAAATCTATAATTATTACGCAGGGGTGGGTCTTATGACCTAAATAATTATAGGGGGGTATACTGCTATGGAATTTAAAGAAAAATTCAAGCAAAAAATTGTTCAGATTAAACAGTGGTTAGATAGTCTAGAAGCTAAAGCTGATAATTACATTTGGTTACAATTTATATTAATAATTGTACGTTTATGTGATTTTATTAAAGTGATCAGCATAATAGCTCTTGTTATAAAGTGTTTTTTAAGACTGTCATATATTTTATTACCATATCTAATTGAATTCATCGAATTCATAGAAACCTTGGCTTCTACTTTTTCTTATAAAAGAAGGAGTTTTTTTATGGATTTTACTCAATCAGTGCTTTATGGGGTGTCAAATAAAAAATATCTGTCAGAATTGTTGCATCTTGAGTTGAAAACTTTAAAAAATGTAGATAAGTATTATACTGTTTATCCCTTCGAGAAAAAAACTAATGGTAAAACACGAGAACTATATAATCCTTCAAATGAGCATAAAAGAGCATTAAAAAGGATGACAGGAATGCTAAATAAAATAAAATTTCCTAGTTATCTTTGTGGAGGCATACAAAATGTAAGCTATGTTGATAATGCTAGTCGTCACTTAAATAAAGATTACATGTTATTACTTGATATTGCTAATTTTTTTCCTAGTACGAGAGATTCTTACATTTATGACTTCTTTTATAATTCTATGTCTCAACCATCAGATATTGCAAAAATACTAGTTAATTTAGTAACAGCAAAAGTTAATAATCATCGACATTTACCTCAAGGATATTCGACTAGTCCAGTATTAAGTTTTCTTTCATATCATAGAATGTATCAAGAGTTATATGAATATTCTTTACATAATTGTTTTACTTTTTCAGCTTATTACGATGATTTCACTTTTTCATCTAATAATTTTATTCATCCTAATCGACGTCGAGATATAATAAAAATTATTGAGAAATATGATTTTAAAGTTAATTCAAAGAAAACTAAATTAGTAATTGGAAACCATGTGTCAAGTCCATAATCTTGTGTAAAATAGTAGACAATGTGATTAACGCTGGTTGTTCAATAATCTAACAAAGTAATGAGCCTTGATAATGAGCTTCGGTCTGCTAGTCTTGTGACAGGCTGGCCTGATCGGCCGCACAGACAAAAAGGCAGACCGAAGGAGGCTCGTTGTCAAGGCCTCATGGGATTAATCTTCCAATGAAATATATTTTCTATTAGACCCTACCCATTCCTCATGTTTATCCATTAAAACAGCACCAATCAAACGATTGGCAGAGTCTTGGTTAGGAAAAATACGAATGATATTTTCACGGCGTCGCACTTC
>NZ_FQUF01000021.1 GCF_900129085.1 Atopostipes suicloacalis DSM 15692 | reverse complement strand
TTTAGGTTTATTCGTGTCCAAAGGACCATCTAATATACAACATACAATTGTCTTCTGATGAACGTCGATTCCACAACATGTCTCAATCATAACTTCCATGATGAAAACCTCCATCAAATAATTTAGGAAACAGAACATTCTATAAAATATTGTAATTTTATTTTCACATTCTAAGATGTATTCGGCTTATCGCAAAAGATAAAATGTTCATCCAGTTTTTTATACAGGTTCGGCAAAACCCATTAAACCTTCGGATTAATGTTTCCTATGTTAATTATAGGATACTCTCTCTTTTCTGTCATGGCTTAGATTGCGAAGCAATCATATAGTTTTTTATAGATAAAAGCCTGGAAAAATATTGTTTTAATTTCTTTACACTACCTAAAGATGATATACTTTGAATATAGGCACATATTTGGAGGGGGTTAAACATGTGGAAACTTTACTTTTAACCATCGGCTTTATGGGAATTGTTTTTTTAATATTGACTCCTTGGACTAAAACAGGAATTATCGTTTCAGTTGGAAGCCTAGTCGCTTATTTTTATTTTGCGGGAATTACGAGTTGGGCTCCTTTGATTTTATTTGTCGTTGGACTTGTTTTATTTATTCTAGAGATTTTAATCCCCGGCTTTGGTTTATTGGGATTATTAGGAATAGGCTCGGTTGCATTAGGTATTTATTATACAGTAGGCGATTTTGGAATAATGATTCGAGATTTGAGTCTTGCACTCATTGCATCAACAACATTAATGTTTGTTTTAATAAAAAATGGTTATTCACTTTCAAATTTAAGTAGACTTGTCTTAAATACGAGCAGCCAACAAACAAAAGATGTTGAGGACGCCGAAGAACAGACTCCACTCAAGGTAGGAATGGTAGGAGAAGCGGTTACTCCACTACGACCATCAGGAAAAGTTGCTTTTGATGAGAACACACACATATATGATGTATTAAGCTCAGAAGGACATATAGATACAGGCACCAATGTAATTATTCAAGAAATTAATGGTACAAAAGTTGTTGTTCGCAGAAAAAAATAAAAAAGAACAGAGGTAGATGATATGGATACATTTTTAACAGGAAATTTTATCAATTTTATTATTATCGCGATACTCCTACTTGGAATTATTAGTTTAGTTTTGCGGTTTATCCCTATTGGTTTATGGGTGACTGCTTACTTTTCAGGAGTACGAGTTGGTTTATTTACGCTTGTGGGGATGCGTTTACGTCGAGTAAGTCCACATGAGATTATCCGTCCTCAAATCAAGGCAACGAAAGCAGGTCTAGATTTATCGATTGATGAATTAGAAGCTCATTATTTAGCAGGTGGAAACATTAATGACATTATCGATGCCTTAATCGCTTCAGAACGAGCAAATATTGCGCTAAGTTTTGAAAAAGCTGCAGCAATCGACTTAGCGGGACGAAGTGTTTTTGAAGCCGTTCAAGTCTCTGTTAACCCTAAAGTCATCGAAACACCAAATATTGCTGCTGTTGCTAAGAACGGTATTGAAATTATTGCAAAAGCAAAAGTAACTGTTCGTGCAAACATTGACCGCTTAGTGGGTGGTGCGGGTGAAGACACCATTATTGCGCGTGTCGGTGAAGGAATTGTTACAACTGTTGGATCGGCTCATAAACATTCCAAAGTATTAGAAAACCCTGATATGATTTCTCAGACTGTATTAAATAAAGGTTTAGATGCAGGGACAGCTTTTGAAATTCTTTCTATTGATATTGCTGACGTAGACGTTGGCCGAAATATTGGTGCAAAATTACAAACAGATCAAGCAGAAGCCGATAAAAACATTGCGCAAGCAAAAGCCGAAGAACAAAGAGCAATGGCTATTGCCCGTGAACAAGAAATGCGTGCGAAAGTTACCGAAGCGGAAGCGGAAGTTCCTCTTGCCATTGCTGAAGCCTTTAGAAGTGGAAACTTAGGAATTATGGATTACTACAATATGAAAAATGTACAGGCTGATTCTGACATGAGAAAATCAATTTCGCGTGAAATGAATGATGATGACTCAAATAATAGGAATGAAAACAAAAATCGAAACAACTATAAAAATTAAGTTTGATTTTTAAGAAATGGATGTGCTTAGATGGACTCAAACAATCCAAACTTAAACCCTAAACAAGAAAAATTAGTTAAACGATTGGAAGAAATTAGACGGAAGCGAAACATGCAAGAGACGCAAAAAGCAACTCCAGATAGAACCAAAGAAAAGCGAAGTCTTGAACAACAAGACTCGCAGAAACGGAATCGAAATAAACAACAGCGTCCTACAAGGAAAACGAAGCAATCGTCTACACCAAGTGCTCAAAAACGAAAACAACTGACTCAATCGAAGAAAAGAGAGCCCTCAAGGAAATCAACTTCTTATCCGGGACAATATGCTACGACCAAACAGTCAACTCAATCAAAACAGCAAAGCAAAAACCGCCTTATTGAAAAGTTGTCAGATGGTGATCAACTCGCGGATGCTATAATTTTAAGCGAGATTCTGAGCAAACCAGTTGCACTCAGAAATAGATATTGGTAAACTATTAATGTATTAATCGAATGGAGGAGATATATTATGATAGGTTTTTTACTTTCACTAGTTGTCGGAGGAATTATTGGTGCGATTGCCGAGAGTTTAATGAATCGTGAAGTTCCAGGTGGTATTTTAGGAAATATTATCTTAGGTTTTATTGGTTCTTGGGTCGGTTCATTAATCTTTAATGACTGGGGTCCAGTTATTCAAGACTTTGCAATTATCCCTGCAATACTGGGCGCTGTAATCGTCGTCTTCTTATTCAGCTGGATTGCTGGAAAGACTCGTTAATCAATTAATCTGAACATAACATATGCATAATAAAAAACGATGATGCTCATCAATTGATGGGCACCATCGTTTTTTTAATCGTTCTTTTAAAAGTCACAGAGTTCCTGAGCGAATAATTGAAATCAGTAACCACAAGCCCATTAAACCTGCTCCTAAGAAAATCAAAATCGCTAGATTCGATAAGCTAGGACTGCTAGCACTTACAATAATAAAAGCCGAGGCTAGAATCAAGGCGGCAATAATAATCGCAAACACTAAACGGTTCACCATTTTATTTATTTCGACACTTTTCTTATCCCAGTTTAAAATTTCCAAATTGAGTCGTGTTCTACCCTTCACGAGAGTGTCTAGCCCTTTTCTAAGGGAAGTCGGTAATTCTAAGGTATCTGAAGATAATTGGACTGCTTTTAGACCCAGGTGCTCATCGGTGAGGTGCTTAAACGGCGAGAAACCCTTGCTCTCTTTGAGATAGGTTTTAGCAATATCCATGACGTTCACTTTTGTATGAAAGTCACTTACAATTCCTTCAATAACCCCCATAGATTTGGCTAACATAATAAAATCATTAGGCATGATCAAACTATGTTTATGTGTAATTTTTAAAATATCATTAAATAAAGAACCAATATCAATTTGTGAAAGATCTTTAGCTACATAGATGTAGAAGAAATTTTCTAAATCTTCATAAAGGACAAAACGATCCACCTCTGACTTTACAATCGCCATCTGCAGCAATAAGTTCATCAAACCATCAATGTCCTCAAAAACAATTGCATCTAATATCTCTAGGAGACGCTCTCTATTTTGTTCCGACAGCTCACCATATAAACCAAAGTCAATATAAATAATCTGTTTATCACTAATAATAATATTTCCCGGATGAGGATCCCCATGAAAAAAACCATCTTCAAAGACTTGGGTTAAAAACGTATAAACAAATTTTTCTACAAAATCCTCTTTGTCATAACCTGCTTGAACAATTTTATCCATATCTAAGCCGTTAATCCCAGAAACATATTCTTCTACCAATACCCTTTTTGATACATATTCAAGAAAAGGTTCCGGCGCTGAGATAACTGGTCGCTTTTTATTATTTCTCCTAAAGCGAATTAAAGCATTCACTTCATTTCGAAAATCTAATTCAATTCTCGTGGCTTTTTCTACTTCCGCCAAGGCCACTTCCGCATCAACTACAAAGCTTTTTATCGTCTCTGGGGCCATAGAAATAATGCGTGAAAACAACCGAATATCTCGCAACAAATCTTCTTCCATATCGGGTCTTTGTACTTTAATAATCACTTCTCGTCCATCTAAGGTACGTGCCCGATGGACTTGGGCAATCGAAGCACTAGCGAGAGGTTTTTCATCCACCCATTCAAATTCATTTTCAATTTTTCGATCAAATTCTTCTTCAAAACTCTCTTCAATTTTATCAAATGAAAAAGGAGGGGCTTGATCTCGAAGCTTCGCTAATTCTTCAATATAATCAGGAGGCAACAAATCCGGACGAGTGGATAGTATTTGGCCAAATTTAATAAAGGTCGGACCTAGCTCTTCAAAAGCATGTCGTAAACTTACTGCATCCTGAGAACCGCTCCTTTTCCCTATTTTAGTTCGATAAATATGACCAAAACCATAAGACGCAAGTACGGTTGCAATTTCAGTTAGCCGTCCCCGTCCGGTCTTTTTTTTCTTGTCAGTCATTGCCGCCTCCTTTAAGAAAACTTTACAAGCCCTCTCGATAAAATCAATGGTTCAATTTAGTCTTCTTTATCTTTACTTAATTCTGTTTCTAATTCTTGAATTCGTTGTTCCAATTGTTCTATATCTTTTCTTTGAGCAATATTCATTTCTAAAAGAACAGATTCAATCTCTGCACGATCTTTTTCACTAACTTCTTCTTTCTTACTTTGGATCAGTTCTTCTGTTAGTTTCTTTCCTTCTTCAACGGTTAATTTTCCTTGACTGACTAGCTCATCAACATACTCTGAAACCTTATCCATTGCTAACGCAGTTCCGCCAATACCAATCATCGCTAATTTCTTAAGTTGTTCAAACATTTTACATTCCTCCTCGTATTTTTCCTTCTATGATAATTATAAACCAAACATTATGAAATAACAGTAATAAGGCAGAGACAAATAAACGAATTTATAAAGAAAAGATTACAGAGACAAGTTTTAAATTAAATATGCATTCTTTTTTGAAGTTCCTTCATCACTTTTCTTCGGTATCGTATCAATATAAAAACAAACAAACTGAAACTGAAAACCACCGAAACGATACTGGGTAATGGATCTCCCGTCCACCCCATCAGTAAAAATATTAAAGGCACAATCCCGACCATCGCTGCTAATTGAAGATACAATACATAATCTTCCACTTTTAAACGAACTACTCGAATCGAAATCGATATTGCAATTAGAGAAGATATACTTAAAATCGGAACAACAAAGGTAATCGACCAGCCTCTCCATCCTCTGAGATAGTCCATATAAATACTCACTATCGAAACAAAAAACAGGATATAATTAATCGCTTTTGCAAGATTCCTTCTTTTTCTCACTAGGAAAACAATATTTGTCCAAGTGACCATCAGCCCTAATATCACGTATTCCAAGCCAAAGAATTCAAATGTCCAAAAATATTGAACAATAAAATAGAATAAAACAATCACTAAAGAATATCTCAAAAAAGATTGGAGTGCTTTTTCACGATTAAACCGTAAAGGAATATTTGGAAAAGAGGTGTTTTGTTCTTTCGTTGAATCTTTTGAATCTTTCTGAACCAAAGTTGTCTGACATAACGGACAATGTGACCAATCTCCTTTTACAGTCGCTTCACAATGAGAACAATAACTCATAATTCCTGCAGCTCCTCTCGTGTCACTTTATTAACATCTATACTTACCTCTAATCCTTTTTGCGTAAGATAGCGAACAAACCATTGAACAATATTCGTCTCCGTATAAGGGCTTGTAAAAGTTACATTTAACTGATTTCGGTAACTAATCATGCAAAATTGAGGGCGAATAACAGAGGTATAAAAATTAAAATCTTTTACATAAGGACTAATCTGTTTAGGTAAGTCCACTCTTCCTAAATTTGACATCGCTCCAGTAATTTTTCGATTATTTAATTGATTGATTACTTTTAAAACTAAATCCTTAATCGGGCGCAAGATAATCCGGGCCGCAGGATTATATTCATAATCAATCAGCTTTCGCAAACGGTTCTCCAAAGCTTCTTTTTCTAGTTTCTTTTGAAATTGCTGATCCAGCTCTTGACAGATCTTACTTAGTGAGGGTTCTTCCGTTTTTTTAAACGTATAAGCCACTTTAGTTGTACTAAAAAAATTTCGAACCGTCACTGAAGGAAAAAACTGTCGCAAATTAATGGGGATAGATACACTAATCGTTGTCTCCTTACGCTGTTCTTTACTCGTCATATAAACAGAAAGAACATACAAAGCCGTTAAATAAATTGTTAAGGAAACATTCTCGGCTCGAGCAAGTTCAAGCGTTTTCTTCAATGGCAGATCAAGGTTGATAATTCTCGGTCGATGATCTGCTGTTTTAGTTCCTTTAATCTGATAGACTTTCTCATCAATCTGTTGCTCAAGCGGGCGTGGGAAAAATTTCTGCGCGGAAGCTTTTTCTTCTACATTCGAATGAGAAAAAAGTTTAAACGGACGTGTAAATCGATCCAAAGCTAGACTATCTTCTTTTCTAAAATAACGATTAAAACTATCCTCTAAATTTTCTTTTTCTCTTTTTATTTTTAAAGAGGGGTGTTCTTCATTTTCTAGATGTTTTAATTTTACATACTCCGTTAATAAATCTTCAAAAAACCATAATGCACCCGTTCCATCCGTTAAAGCATGAAAGACTTCTAAATGAATCCTATTTTCTCTATACAATACTCTAAATAAAAAATTTCTTCTTCCAGATTGATAAATTGGAGAAACAGGAGGATCTGTTTCGAATTTTACTCTTGGATTGACCTCACTCCTTTCCAAATAATACCAAAAATACCCTCGTCTTAAGGTGCTATGGAATAACGTATATTCTTCGTACGTGGTATTCAAAGCCATTTGAAGAAGTTCGGGCTCTACTTTTTCTGTCATTTCTGCGGATAGTCTAAAAACTTTTGTGTCAATTTCATTTTGAGTAGCCAAGAAGATATTTGAAGCATTGTCTAATCGATACCATTCTCTCTCGTTCAAAAGAATCTTCCTTCCTTAATGACTTAAAAACTCATTGATAAACGCATAGGTTTTTTCGACAGGTTCTAAATAAGGCGGATATTTGATAAATCCATGTACCGTGTCCAATAACCGATGAATCTCCACTTGATTTCCTGCTTCTTTCAGTGCTTTTCCATACGCTTCGCCTTCATCCCGTAAAGGATCAAACTCAGAAGTAATCACTAATGCATCCGGCTGTCCACTCAAATCCTCAGCCATAAGTGGCGCAATAAAAGGGCTTTTTCGCGTTTCCTTATCCGGTTCATACATTTCCATATATTCTTGAACTTTTTTAATCGTCAAACCATAATCATAACCATTTGTTGCCATCGATTTAAAAGGCGACTCGCTAGAGTGATCCCAATAAGTCAGTGGATATAAAAGGATTTGTTTGTCCGGTAATTTTTCATTTTCTTCTTTCAATTTTAAAGTTACCGCAGCTACCAGATTTCCTCCAGCTGAATCTCCCATCAGAACCCATTTTCTTTTTTCATTATTTTTCTTTGAATTTAACAAGACTTTTACCACCCGAAGGCAGTCATTAAAACCAGCAGGGTAAGGATGTTCAGGGGCTAAGCGATAATTTATAGAATAAACAGGGCGCCCTAAATGATTGGCTAAATTCATACACGCTCGCGTATAGGTATCAATATCCCCAAGCGCCCAGCCACCTCCATGAATATAAATGATATTTTCTTCGTGCAGTATTTTATCTGGGAAAAATACACGTACAGGAATTTCGTGCTCTTCTTCAAGCGAATAAATTTTTTCGTCTAAAACACGATATTTATTGCTGACATCTTTAGAAAAGAAACTTTGCATCTTTCTAATCCAGATATAATCCTCTTGCATATCAATTCTGGGTGAAGAAGCTAATTTCAATACAAACTTAAATAATGGATTCATAAAGCACCTCAAATAATTTTTCTTTGTTCGTTATAGTTTATCATATTTCATCCCCTAAAACAGAATTCTACCTATCTTGACATTTATTACATACTAGTTACAAGTATGAATGTTTGATGAAAAATTGTATATCCCCTAATGAGGGCTTGATATCGCTTATTTTACAGGGTATAATAAGAATTGGAAATAATCGTTCGCATTTTAAGGAGTTTGACGTACATATAACTTAATAATTTTGTATACTCGGGCTTCTTCTACTCAGCAAAATGATCGGGCGAGATCTTTTCAACAAAGGAGTAGATATTGATGATAAAACTTTATGTATCACCTAGTTGTACCTCATGTAGGAAAGCGAAAAGTTGGTTGGAAGAACACAATCTAGGGTATGAAGAAAAGAACATCTATCATGAACCATTATCTAAAGACGAGATTAAAGAAATCTTGATGTTAACGGATGAAGGTACCGAAGAAATTATTTCCTATCGCTCTCAAGCCTACCAAGACTTGGAAGTGGATATTGATAGTCTTTCAATGAATGAATTATTAAATTTATTTATTGAAGAGCCGAGTTTAATCCGTCGCCCTATTATTATGGACGATCGTCGATTACAAATTGGCTATAATGAAGAGGAAATTCGCATGTTCTTACCTAGAGAAATTCGTGAGATTGAACTAGCTGAAATCCACGAACGTCTTGAAGAAGTTGAGACTGCATAATTTTTCATACATTATTAGAGGATAGCCTCAAATCCAAAAAGACTGGAAGTCTAATGACTTTCAGTCTTTTTTCATTCAAAATTATTTTGACATTCTGACTTACGAGACATTTTCTAGGATTATGTCTCGTATTTTTGACTTATGAGACTTTTTCTAAGATTATGTCTCGTATTTTTGATTTACTGGACTTTTTCTAAGATTATGTCTCGTATTTTTGATTTGCGGGACTTTTTCTAGGATTATGTCTCGTATTTTTGACTTATGAGACATTTTCTAGGATTATGTCTCGTATTTTATAAAATAGTTGATTCAGTTTCTAAATAAAATGATTAGACGCGCAGCTCTTCGACTAAGTCTTGCATTAAAGGTTTCATCCACTCTTCTAGACTCTTTAAGTTAAAGCCTTCGTTAGCAATTTTATCAGAAATTAAATATTGATCGTGTGAGACGCTAAATGGCGAAGCGGCTTTGTTTTCTGCAGAATAATCTACCGTTAACTCTTTCCCTACGGCTTCTTCTAGCCAGTCCATTAAGGTTTGAATGGTAACGGCATCCCTTGTACTAACGTTATAAATTCCTTCTTTTTTATTTTCTATTGCCCACACAATGGATTCTGCAGCAGTGGTTCCTTTGATGTAATTTATTTTAGCTTCTGCTTTTTCAAAAAGAATGGTCTCATTATTTAGAGCTTTTTGAACGTAGTAATGGAGGCGTTCTGTATAATCATCAAGATCCAATACAATCGGAAAACGATAGGCTGTCACTTCAAAAGGCGCTTCAGTAAACAGCACTTGTTCTGCTTGTCGTTTACCTTCTCCATAGTCCACTTCAATGGTTGGATCAATTTTATAGGTATAAGGATCAAAGTCACTTTCTTGATAGCCGTCTTTCGCCCCTGAATAAACGGCCATAGAAGAAGTAAAATGCAGCTGCTGTGTGACGTTTGTAAATTTATCAATTAAAAGCTTTGCCTCTTCTTTTGTATAACACACATTATTAAATACGGCTTCCCATTTTTGATTCACAACCTCTTTCCAGCCTGGATGGTTACGATCGTGAGCGTCGAGTAAAACGTGATGCACGCGATCACCAAAGTCGTGCTCCGTATTCCCTCGAGTCGCAATCGTAACCTCATGGCCGTGCTCAATGAGTCGTTCTACTGCCTTCTTTCCAAAAAAGCGAGTTCCACCTATTACTAGAATCTTTGTCATTTTATGTGCTCCTTGCCCTTGAGTTTTCTTTGGTTCTTCTGATTTATTCTATCAGATTTGCCCTCTTTCCGAAATGACTAAGCGTTGTATTCGCATATTTTGTGTGGGCGTGTTTTAATTTAGTTAATAGTAGAAAGAAATAGGAGGAGTTTTTATGCCATGGGATATGAATGATTACCCAGCGTCAATGAAAAATATGGATCCTCTTGTGCGAAAAAAAGCGATTGATATTGCGAATGCACTGGAAGAAGAGGGTTATGATGAGGACCGTTTGATTCCGATTGCTCAGTCGCAAGCGGGGGATTGGTTTGATAATGCTTCTGAGAAGGAGAAAAAGGCGTACGAAAAGGAGCCGGATCCTTCTAAGGGAGATAAGCATGATGAGAGTGGAAACCCAGATTTAGTGGATAATGATGTGGAAGTGAAGTATGACGACGATAAATGGAAGGTACAGACGGTAGGTGCGAAACGACCGGATCAGACCTTTGAGTATAAAGAAGATGCGGTGGGTCGTGCTGAGGATTTGGCTAGAAATAAAAAGAGTTCGGTTCATATTTATAAGCAGGATGGATCGCTCCAAGAAAAGAAAACGCCTAAACCAAAAGAATAAGAAAAACAAACGGTGAAGCCTTTAAAAGGACTTCACCGTTTTTATTTGGGATTTATTTTTTTTTTATCTTAGCTTACATGTCAAAGTCAGAAGGTTCTTTTTGGTCAGCACCTGGTGACTCATCTTTCTTTTTTTCTTTGTCTACTTTGTCATCTAATTTTTCAAGTTGTTTTCGAGCAAAGTCACGTCCACCTAATCCAAAGGCTAGAGCAAAGGCAACGGCCACTCCTCCGATAATAAAGATAAAGGCGGTATTTACAATGCTACTTGCAAAGTTTAGTTGATCTAATACCATAAATAGTGAGAAAGCAACTAGGAGGTATTGAACAAGTCGACCTGCCCAACGGCTTCCGGATGAACGAGTAAATAGATTACCTATCCATTGTCCTCCAATGAGTCCTAAGCCTAGAATAATTAAAGCAAAGATCACATTTGGTAAGTAGGCAATAATTGCTGCACCAATTGCATTTAAGACTTGTAAGTTTAGTGCATTTAAAGCTTCAACGAAGAAGAATAAACCGATTAAACCAGAAACGACTTGACCGATAACTTTGGCAAGATCTAGTTTTTCTACTCCAGAAACATCGACACTATCTGTTAGATTATTAATTCCAGTTCCTTGTAGTAAATTCTTAACCATATCCCCTACAAATTTTGCAACTGCCATACCTACCGCTAAAAGAATAACAGCGACTAGGATATTAGGAATAGCTGCCATAATAGAGTTTAGAACAAGAATAATTGGTTCTGAAATGGAACGAATACCTAATACTTCTAAAGCTACCGTTAAAATAGGAATCAGAATTAGGACGTAAACAATGTTAGCTAATACTTTAGCGATTGAATCTTTATTCTCTTTGTATGTAGAGGCTGCATCAGTTGCTTCACCTTGCGCAGTTCTACCTGATGTTGAACGATCAGTTTGTCCTGTTAATTTAGAGATCCAACGATCAATGTTTAAGGTTAAAGCTAAGTTATACACTAAATTTCGAACAAATTTACCAACGACTACAGCAATCACAACTAAAACTATAGCGGCTAACAGATTCGGTACAAAAGCTAATGCCGTATGCATCATATTTTGAATCGGTTGTGCTACAGAAGTTAAGCCAAAGGTTTCAAAGATTCCTGGTAAGAACAACACCCATACTAAGTAATATAAAACTTGTCCTAGCATGTCGATCATATGAGCACCTTGTTCTTCGGATTGTGCAGCCCCCCATCCAACTAATCGGTTATCCATATCGGCTGCTCTTAATCCTTTAGTAGTTCCTTTCTTTACTAAAGTAGCAATCAGCCAAGCAACTAATATTAATACAATTCCGCCAAGCAAACTCGGCAAGGCTCCTGCAAAATAATTCCATGTATTCTGCAATTGGTTCATAAATATCCTCTCCTCTAATAATTTATTTATCTAATGATAAGTCTAGTATAGGAATAATTTTTTTATTAATAAAGCAATTAGCCTTGAAAGAATCTTTTTTTTGATAAATAGATTTTTAAACAATATTTTTAGCTATAAACAAGACGTTAATTCTTTTATCTTTAATTTAAAATGATTGAAAAAGTGCTGGGAAAACAAAAAAACGTAGACAGGTCTCGTCTACGCTAGCTGGCAATCTATTAAATTTTCATTTAATCAGACAAGAGATGTGTTCACAGCACGGTCTCTTCATCACTATTCAAATCTCATGCAGTGATGTGCAAATGACCTATCTGAAATAAATCAAACGTTCGGTCGGCTCATCGCATAAGCAATTGCTAGTATAGCATGGTCATTCGTAGAACACAAGGGATTTTTGATAATAATGGTTCTTTTGTTTTATTTTTAGGGCTTATGGTTAGTAAGCGTTTTATCTCCATGCTATATTTAACTCACCAAATAAGAAAGGAGATGAATCTTATGAAAACATTAGATAATATTGCCTTAGCTCTTACAATCATTGGTGGATTGAACTGGCTATTGGTCGGTCTTTTTGAATTTGATTTAGTTGCTTCTATTTTTGGTGGTCAAACCGCACTCTTAGCTAAAATCGTCTATGTTCTTGTAGGTCTTAGTGCACTTTACTGCTTGAAATTTTTCGGAAATATCAACAGAACAAACGTAAATAGATAGAAATTGTTCAACTTTTATTCGAACAGAAATAACCCTACTTCAATTTAAACAGTAGGGTTATTTTTTTGTAGCAACACCTTTTAATAGAAACACGTAAAATGAAATTGACACAGCGCATAATAATTGCTAAAATAACTATTGCAGTTTGATTAAGCGCACATGGCGGAATGGTAGACGCGCCAGCTTGAGGGGCTGGTGGGGAGATTTCCCTGTGGAAGTTCGAGTCTTCTTGTGCGCATTGAATTGAATAAGTTAAAACCTCCCATTTTTTGGGAGGCTTTTTTTATTCTTCTTTATTCTTCTTTAGACGTTTCCCCTTTTTCTATCGCATTGCCCTCATAAGAAACCCAGTCACTATACCCTCCGGCATAAAGCTTAACATCAGTATAGCCAGCCATTTTTAGTGCAATATAATTGGGTGTAGCAGTGACTCCAGAGCCACAATAAACAACAACCGGTTCGTCTTTATTTATTTCGGAAAATCTTTCTTCTTGTTCTTTCTCATTTTTAAACGAACCTTCACTCAGACTTTCATCCCAAACCTTATTCAAAGCTCCCGGGATATGTCCTGGAATTTTATCCATCGGCTCTACTTTTCCTAAATAACGTTCTGAAGCTCTTGAATCGATTAAAACAGATTCATCCGTCGCGTTTTCGACGATTTCTTTGACTTCCTCAAATGATGCCAGCATTTCTTTTTGAATGTTGATTTCATATTTCGCAGGATGCGCTTTAGGTATTTTTGTGGTTACAGGAAAATTGGCTGCACTCCATCCGCTAAATCCTTCGTTTAATAGATAGATCTTTTCATGTCCAATATATTTCAGTAGCCACCAAAAACGAGAAGCGTACTGTCCACCGCCCGCATCATAGGCAATTACTGTTTTTGCGTTATCGATTCCCACCTTTTCAATATCTTTTTTAAATGAATCGAGCTCTGGAAGTGGATGTCTACCTCCATGTTTTGATACAGGCCCTGAAAGCTGTTCTTTCAAATCGAAATAAAAAGCACCAGGGATATGACTTTCGCTATACTGGTCTCTTCCTAATTCGGGCTGGCTTAAGTCAAAGCGACAATCTATAATGATAACCTCTTCATTTTTTAAATGTTTAACCAGCCATTCTTTTTCTATAATAAATTCCATTTAATTCTCCTCCTTTAAATTCCTAGTCTACAAATTGAGAAATGAAGGCTTCTACTTCTTCTGTTCGATCGCCAAATATAGAAATAACCTCTTCACTTGCAAGTTTTTTGTGAAGTTCTTCAACCCAATCTTTGCTTCGATAATGAATTTTGTAGGACTGGTCATACTCTTCAAAGGATTGAATAGTTTCCTTCTCACTTTTTGCTTTAAAGTGTTCGAAGGCATCAATAAGATAAGAAGCTTTAGCGATCTCTTCCTTCGAATAATTGATGGGTTCCTCCATTGGACGCGTTCGGCGATGTAAAGCAAGATAGACTAAACGATCAATTTGGATCGCTTCTTGATCAAATTTATCTGAAAGTCGTACATTCTCTTCTTTGCCATCCCCTTCAATTATTGGGTATTTTTTCAACCAACGTTCTTGTACCGCTATGGGCTCTTGCTGTTTTTCTTTATAAATATTCTCTTTCTTCAGGCAGCATTTTTTATATTTCTTGCCACTCCCACATGGGCAAGGTTCATTTCGACCAATTTTTTTATCTTTCGGTACATTTTGGTTCTCTTGTTCTAGTTTTTCTCTTGCTTTTTGAAAGTGTTTTTCGTTTTTTATTTCTTCTTCTTTTGTTTTTTCAAACATTGCCCATTGGTAAATCTCATCTACAATATTATCAATAAAATAAACTTGTTCTTGATCATTGGAATAATCATACATATAATCAATAAAGCTATCATACAGGCCAAAAAAGTTTTCATCAATTCGACCGACATCATAAAGAGCTTGAACATCGTCGATGAGCTCAAATAACTTTCTATCTATAATAATGCCTTGAATTAATATCGCTATGTCGTTTTCTGAATTGTCAGGCTCGGTGGCTAATAATTTTCGTAAATATTGTATGAATGCTTCTTTACTTACCCTTCCATCAGTATATAATTTTCCATAAGCATCTAAAACAGCCCCACGAACAAACAAATCAACCTTTGGATTTTCGATGACCGTTTCTAATTGTTCTAAACGACCGTCAAAAGTGCTATAAATAATTGAATTTAAATCTTCTGTAATAAGGTCTCCAAACATAGCGTCTACTCTATCAGGTGGCATAGAAATTAATTTAAGAATGCGTGGAAAACCTTCTTTTTCTCTAAATTGAGCCAATAAATAAAACACATAAAAATACAAAAAATAGTCATCATCTTCTACCGTGGATTCAGGATATTCAATCATTTCATCTAATTCATTTAGTAAAATTTTTGTCGTTTCTTCTTGATTTTCTATCGCTTGTTCAAGAGCTTCGCGAGGAAACTCTTCATTAAAATATCTTAATTTATCCATTGTGCCCTTCATTCTTTCGCCTCCGTTTTTTTGTATCTTTATATTAACACATATTATTTATTTCCATCTTTAAAATCTGTCCGCATCCTATCACTCTATGATATGTTACAACAGCCTTAATAATGAGTAGTCGACTTGAAGTCATTGAGGAACGTGAAATTTGGGTATGACTTTGACCTGTCGTCTCTATGATTAATCTTTCTTCTTTAACTCTTCGATCATTTCATCCAACAAGGCTTCTTGGTAACCAGGAACTTGAAGTTTTAAAACCTGATTTTTTATCTCTTTCAGTTCTGAATGGTTAATGTTAGAAAATTGACTCAATCGCTGGGAAGATATTTTCTCTTCTTTAGATAAGGATTTTTCGTATGAGCGGACATCCATTTTCCATAATTGAACATGATGCGGATAGCGACGGAGCAGTCGATTTGCCATACCTATCCCTTCCGGATCGAAATCTCCACTATAATACAGCGTACAATCTTGCTTCACCAGCAAATCTAAACAACGCCAAACGGCTAATGTAAATTGCCCATGTGTACAAATCAGAGGCACATCTGCAATTTTATCTAATAAGCTGGAAAACACTCCAGAATTTTCAACAATCCACACTTCATTCATAGAACTTGCTGGATACAATTTTTGTACATCCACTAATTCACGAATTGGAACATTCAGTACACTATGTGATTGATAAGCCGCTTCCCAAACTTTCTTTTTATGTCCTTCTGTATAAGCCAAAATATTCGCGACGGATACATAATTGGTAATATCATCACGCAAAACATTATACTCAAATAACAATTCTGTAATGCCTTCATTGGTTGTTGGAACTTTAACTGGTTCATTAAAAGATTGAGCTTTCTCTACAGCAAGTAAATGAACCAACAGTTTTCCTAGTTTTTGATTGCGGTCAAACCCATGAGGATTTTTCGTCATCTGTTGTGCAAAGACAGGCAAGCGGATGGGAACACTTGGCGCATATTTCACCACTTGATTCAAAATTGCTACGGATTGTTCAAAATTCTTGAAAGATTTTTCAAGGAAGCGATAAATCCAATGACTATCTGCCGGCTTCTGTTCAATATAACTTAACCAATCGTTTACATAAGGATAGTTACTTTTTAACTCTTCAAAAAACGCTTGATTTCTTTGAAGATTAGAGGCCGCTTGTTCTTTTTTTGAAATCAAAGGCGTCTCAAAATAAGCTTCAAGTAATTGTTTTAAAGATAACCCATCAAACTTATAACGATTCAATTGATTCTCAAATTGCCGTAAAGTAATGCTCCCTTTATCTAACAGCTGATCCCTACGTACTCCTAAAAAACGGGATAATTCATTAATATCCTCCATCGAATATTCACTCAAGGAGACATTTCCACCAATTCTCCCCAATGACTCATACTTCTTTTTGAATTCAAAAAACAAAATGTCATACACAGATTCGGATTTAAAAAATGTAACGGCTTCTTTTATCATTTGCTTCATTTTATCCAACCTTATTCTTCATCATTTGTTAAGAGTTTTCTTTTATTTCCATCCCAAACATACCGAATAACGGCAACATGGTCAGCATTCTGTGGACGATACAATTCACTAATCCCTAATTCAGAAACCGTTGGATAATCTCCCCATAAAACTTGCGAGTTGATAATGTAATTTAGATCTAATTCTTCAATGACTTCAAAGAGATCGGCAATATTCTCATCATCCACTCCAGCAAAAGCTTCATCTAAAGAGATTAAATACGGAGCTTCTTCATTAGCTTCTAAATATCTTGAATATGTTGCAATAAATAAAGGAATATACATTGTGCGCGCCTTTTCTCCTCCACTAAACGTATAAAATTGATTATCGGTCAATGGACGTTTTCTATTGCTTCCCGCCCGTTGAAAGCTTAATTCAAAGGTAAACCATTGTCTATAATCCAGGACTTGCTTCAATACTTGTAACAAGGTTTGCATTTCAGTTGATTCATCCATTAAAGCTTTCGCACGTTCAATCCGTGTTCGAAAATGGGTAGTCACTCGATCAATATCGTCATCCTTTAATAAACGCGGATCTTGACGTAACAGACTCACCAAATCTTCCGTATCCAGTTCTTCTTCAGTTTCGGCCGTTTTTGGTTTCCAACGAATAGAAAGTTTCAGTCCTGAAGAATCATTTCTGGACTCCATTAAATTTTTCATCTCTTCAACCCATCTTTCAGCACGGCCAATTCTTGAGCGTAATTTATTTCCAACCGATTGAAAGAGAATCTCTTCGTAAAGTTGTTTATCTTGTTCATCTAAATATACTTTTTGACGTTCTTGTTCCTGCTTCAAATCTTTTTCTACAATATAAGGGCTGACTGTTTTTCCTTGGTAGCTTAATTCCACTAAATCTCTAGAACGTGCTGCTTTCCATTCATCCATTAGCGGGCGATACATCGCATGATGCACTCCTGCCATCCAATCCGGAACTTCTATCGATACTGTGCGTTGTGCAGGACTGTATTCTATCAAATAATCTTGTTGTTCATTTTTAACCTTTGATAAGCGCCCCAATAAATAAGAAGATTCCTGATCTGATCGATATTTAAATCTTTTTTGCAGTTCTTTGGCTTTCTCCTCCAAAGTCACCCCTTCTAAATCAAGTACAAGATAACCTTTTCGATATTCATTGGTAAAAGATACAGCCCAAGCCTCTTTTAATTGTTTGCGAAAATCTAAAAATTCCTCTTTCTCTTCAATTGTTTTTTTAACATGGTATAAATCTCGTTTTTCTATTGCATGTCGCTCTCTTTTCTCTTGTATTAAACGATTTAGACTCTGTATTTTTTCTTGAACTTCTTTAATCTGTTCTTGAATATCTTTTACACCTTCTTGTTCCATTTGTTGCTCAATCTGTAGAATTTCTTTACCTAAATGACGTATTTCATACTCAAAGCGATTTGTATCGCCCTTTAACTGTAAAATCTCTTCTTCCAGCTCATCCAAACGCGATAAAATATCCGCTTTCCGTTGAAATTCATTAAACTGTTTACCATGTTCAAATCGTAATTCTCCCAACAATCTTTCATAATGACGCATAGATTGCATCGCTTCAAGATAAGCCGAAAGCTCTAATACTATGTCTTCTTTTTTTGTTTTTTGATCTAATCCTCTTTTTTGTGTACGCAAGGCATTCCCAATTTTTTTAACCTCTTCAGATAGCTGAAAAATTCGGTCACTTAATTGAGAGATTTCAAAGCGAATTTCATGGATAGTATGATAACCTTCCGCTAAATCTTCGTCATCAGGGAACGTTATAAAATGCTCTTTCGCCTGGCTAATGGCTTGTTCTAATTTTTCTTTATCTTTGAATCCTTGTGTGATTTCAGCTTCTTTTAATTGAATTTCTTGCTGAAGTCGTTGGATTTGTTCTTCTTTATAACGCTTGCGGGCATTTCGGCCGATAAATCGAACAGACTCAATTGGAATCGCATGACCTTTCATTAACCCTATCGAATAATGTCCCTCTTCTGAAATAGACAATACTTCCTCCGTGGATTCATCAATTATGATACTACGCAAAACTTGATCCACAAGTTCTTCAGAAAGATTTAACTCTTCGTCCACATCCGGTTTTAAAAGATCAGCAAGCGTGTACGCCATAAGTTGGGGATTAGGTTTTAACAATCGATCATGCTTGATTGAAAAATCTTTTTCTGCAATCAAAGCATCTAAAAGCCCTGAATCAATCAAAGCCGCTTCAATTCGTTTTTGTGTTTCTTCATTCACCTGTTCACGAAACTCAACCACACTGTACAAAGGAGCTGCTTGAATTCCCTTTTTCTCTAACTCTTTTCGTGCGTCAATCGTTAAAGGATGTGTATCTGGATTTGGGTCTTTTTTCTTTTTCCATTCCTCCAACTCTATTTTCAACTGATCAAGCTCTTCTTTCTTTGCATTCATCGCTATCTGCTTTTCAGCCAATTGTCCCCGTTTAGAGGTTTCATAATCTGAAACTGCCATCCGCAACGGCTCACGCACTTGCTCATAACGCGTAGTTTCATATAATTGTTCTAGTGCACGTGACATTTCTTGAATCGCTGCCTCAGTGATGGTTAAATAATCCGCCTCTTTAATCCATTGATGGATTAAATTAAGCTGCCGATTCTTTTCTTCATTAAATAATTCCGTCCATTTTTGGGCATGATGACGTAGTTGATCAAGTTCCTGGTTAACTTGGCCAAGTTCTTGATCTTTTTTTGCATACTGGGTCTTTAACCCTTCAAATACACGCAGTTCTTCAGAAATAGTTTCTAAATGCTTCATATAATCATTCGTTTGCTTATTCCAAACCGCAAAAGAAAAGTCGGTCTCTGAATTATCCGAGAAATCTTCACTATGCATGGCATTTATTTCGGAAAAGCTGGCTTCCAAAGCATCCGCCGCTAAATCTTCTAAATGACTCTCAATATTTTTTTGCTGTTCATAAAGATTCATTTGCACACGATCGAGCGATTCTCGAGCATGAAATTCTTTCGTTTGTGTCGATAATAAACGCGCTTCTATTTCTTGAAGTCGACTTTTCGTTTCTTCTAAATCTTCTTCTTTTTCATGAAGCTCTTGTTGCAAATTCCATATCTTATGCTGTTCTAAACGTTGTCGTCTTTTATCGGTCGTTTCATAATCTAAATCGTATTCTCGAAGATCGGTTTCTAGGCGAGTGATCGATTCTTGTAAATCTTTCGCTTGTTTAGCTTCCATATGATAGGTTTTTTCTTCTTTTTCTAGGTCCTTTGAAGCTTGAAGGTAGCCACTTGCTTGATTGTACAGAACTTTTTCGTTATAGGCTGTGTAAGCACGCGTAATTTCTGTTAGAGCTTGCGTTTCCATTTCGATTTGTTCCAGTTGTTGCTTGGATTGATCCATCTGTTCGATGGTGTCTGAAAGGTAGCGCAAATCTTCATCCGAAAGCGGAGCTAAGGCGGCTTTTAGAATTTCGTGAATGACAGTTGGTCTATAATCTTTTGATAGTTTTGGACTGCGCAATTGAATCAACAACTTGATTAAATCTTCATATTCTTCAATCGTTTCATAACCAAATACATATTGGTTCACTAGTTGTGCATATTCATTGCGGGTGTCCACGACATGTCCGCCTTCTCCTATTCGATTTCGTAATTGGATTTTGGATAAAGGAATTTTAACTTTTTTGCCGTCATGTGTTTCATTTTTATATAAAAGAAAGTCTTGCCCAATTCTTCGATTATCTGTCAATACAAAGCCCCAGAAATTTAATTGCTTGCCTCTACGTGCCTGCAAACCAATCCCAATCGTGAGATACTGATCAGTTTCTTTCCTTTTAAATTCCATGTACAAATAACCCGTACGTTCTTCATAGCCCGTAACGTCTTTTTCACCCAGTAAATAATCTTCCATTTTTCGTGCTCTAGAACCAAATGGGTCCAACCGTTCTGGCCGCGTCGATCCATCCAATAAAACTGGAAGAAAACTTTGCATCGTCACTGATTTTCCTGATCCATTATTCCCCCTAAGTAATAGTTTTCCACCCACAAAATCAAACACTTCGTCTTCGTAATACCAATAATTAAATAAACCTGCTCGATTCACTTGCCATTTATTCACTGATTTACTCAAATCCCGTTAATCCTCTCTCTCAAAATCGTTTGGGTATTCGCCCATCATTCGACCCACTGCAGGTAGTAAAATAATCAGCTTCGTTCCCTCTTCTATCTTTGCAAAAGACCATTCAATAAAATGATTCAAAACATCTTCTGTTATTTTATTTAAGCTACTTTTTTCTCGATACTCAACACTCCACCCCTGATGATAATCCTCTTTTACCTGTTCGATCATCTGTTCAAATTGAGGTCGAGTAAATTGTATTTCGCCAAAGGCATTCTTAGAATAATTCGTCTGATTTTGACGAATATACGCCTGCACATGCAAAGAGACTAAAGTAATTCCCTTACGATCAGGAAACACTTGATACAATTGGCTTTGTTCCGGTAAAGTCAACATCGCAGCATTTTTGGACACTTGTAGCTCAAAAGGCGTATGCGTCTCAAAATCTTCGCGAACACGATTACGATAGCGCCGAATATAATCAAAGTCTAGATCTTCTTCATCTTCTCGGTACATCACCGGCTCAAACATCAGCTTGCGGTAAGTTCTTTTTTGACGTGCGTTTTCTTGATTCTCTTCCCATTCCATTTGTAAAATATCTTCTATCTTTGTACATTCTTTCAGGGAACGCATATGATTTCTCATAAAATAACGCGACAAAACCGTTGCTTGATAAAGCACTTCCTGATCTTCAGAATAAGCAAATTGTTCCAAGCCCCCAGCAGTACTATCCACTTCATGGATACACTCAAACTCAATTAACTTCTTCATCGCTCGAACAAGCGATTGACGATGCTGGTAATTGGTCCAATCCAGAGGAATCAATCCCGAATAAAGTTCTTCTAATGCTGTAGCAAACTCGGAAAGTAAAAATTGATCATCCACCGAACGTCTTTCAAGATAGGCCAAACCACAACAAAAAATTGCATAGTCTCTTGGATTTTGAAACTCTTGAATTCCCATCCAGTTTCTCGGTTGAAAGGGAACTTTTTCTAGTTTAATAAAATCTTTATGAATTATAAGAGAGAATCCAAATTTTTCTGAAATATAACGCCTTAAAGCTTTCTCATTTTCACGAATTAACTGATAGTTAGCTGGATCCTGCTCACGAATAATCCAAAAATTCTCAAACAATAAAGCAAGGGCTTCTTGTTGCTCCAATTCAAAGCCTGTTTCAAGCATGATCCTCTCCCCTTTCTTCTAACAATTCAAAGGAAACATTTGGCATTTCTAAATCACCATCATCCGCATGTAAAATAATCCGATCCTTCTTCCACTTCACTTTCACTCGTACTCCAAAATCTGATTGGATGATTTGATCTTTTTGACCTATTGCTTTTCCCATCCAAGACAAGAAAATCTGGCGGACTTTTGGTTCAACTCGTTCAATTTGATCTAATTCAATTCGCTGATTATCCATGTATTTTTCAAGCCATTTTTCTTCTAATTGTTTCTGTTTCAAGAACTCTGCTTTTGCTTTACGGCGTTTCTCTGTTCGATCAATTACCGCGTGAGCTTTGGTCTTTTCACTATATTGGCGAATCATCGGTTTGGTTACATGTATCTTTGGCTCAAAATCCCAAATCTCCGTATAAATATCATCCGTTGGGTTTTGGTCAATCAAATAATGACGCGTATGAGCGACCCCAAAGGCTACCGAGAATAATTTATGTGCTTCTTCAACCTCTTCCAGTTCACTAAACCATTTACCTAAATGTAGATAGTCTTCTCGTCGACTTCTAAAATTTTGATGCCGCTCGCCCATCCGTTGTACGACTTGCGTAATTTTACGAATTGCTTCTGACGTTCGCTCCAACAGCATCTCTGACTCGCTTTTTCCATATCCAGACGTCCCTCTAAACCAAGATTGGATCGCTTCCCACTTTCCAGTATAATCTTCAAACTGTTTTGTCTCTTCTGTTACCTCCACTTCTTCTAAGCGAGATTGCGCTTTATGTTTCCATACTTGGTCAAAAAAGTCATATAATTTTTCAACTGGTAACTCCTTTAACACCGATTTAATCTGTTCAGAAGTCGACTGCATGGCTCGAATAAATTCTCGTAGATATTTCGTGAATTGATCTTTATACATTAAAAACGCTTCCGTTTGCATGCGTTCTTCGACCTCTTCACTGTTAATATAGGCAATATAATCTGAGGTATTTTGAACAATTTGTCGAAAGTATGTCTGTAAATCTTCCCACAATTGATTGGCTTCTTCATTCTTTATCGTGTTTTGACGATGGACAACTTCTTCCAGTTCTTGAAGTAGTTGATACAGGCGATCAAACTGAGTGCGCTCCAAGGCCCCACCAAAGGCTTCTTCTTTGTTTTCCATCTCGGACAGCATTCGTTCAAATTCAATCGTATAGGGAGTGGGTTGATAGCGAAATCTTTTTTTCTTATATTCTTCGATTGTTTTGGAACTGCCCATCTCTTGTCTTGGGAATAGGTTCCCCCATTTGACTAATTGATCCAAGTCTAAATGCAAACTTTCTTCTTCATATGTTTCAAAGCTTTCTTGTTCTTTCAAATACTGATAAATTTCTTCAGGAAATATGAATTCTCGCATTCTTTCATGTTGTATAAAAAAATAGCGCAAAATCATTCGGTATCGCAAATGATTATCCGCTGTTAAATATGCTGCTTCTTTCACCTTTCTTAATGGCATCACTGTCACCCTCCAAACGTATGTTTTATTCTCTTAAGTTTAGCATAGTTGGGAGGTGGGTTAAAGGTTCTTCCAACGAAATTTCTTCTATTATTTGTCTCAATTGTGATGCTAATTATTATTTCTCCCAAAAAAAGTGATAGTCGCTTTTTTTAATTAGCTCCTACCACTTTTATATTTATTGTTTTATTCTTATTTCTTTAGTCTTTCTCTACAAATCTAAAGGTCGATAATGGCTTGAGGTCTTCGATTAAACAAATTGCTTCAGGTAATACATTTCCTACAACATTACGAGAAATATATACTAAAGCGTAAGTAATTTCTTTGAACCCATGTATATATCCCTTTTATTTTCCAACATCATATTTTTCTATCTTTAAAACAGAAAAAACAGTAAAAGGTTCTTATTAATTTTTAGGTCCTATATTATTGACCACTAACCAAATCTTAAACGGTATGTTTATTATTTGAAGGTATATAAAATCCCCCTAAGCTTTTTTAGTCTTTACATTAGGGGGATGGGATAACAACACTTTCTTATATCGATGTGTTTTTTTATACACTTTATATTTACATCGCTACTCTTGGGTGGCTTGTTTGTGTAAAACAGCCTCACTAATTTTTAAGAATGGCAAATAGATTATCACTCCTAATATCAATAAAAACACCTGTAGTACACTTGCTCGCCAATCTCCTGCTGTAGCGAGATAACCACTGATAATTGGTGGAGTAATCCAAGGAACTAATACGACTGTTCTGCTAACTAATCCTATCACAGTTGCAAAATAAGCAATTAAAGTCTGTAAAATAGGCAATAGTACAAAAGGAATCATCATTGGCAAATTAAACACAATTGGTAAACCATAAATAACTGGTTCATTAATTTCAAAAATACCTGAAGCTAATCCTAGTTTAGCTACTTGGTTATATTGCTTAACTTTTGAAAAAATTAAAATAGCAATAATTAATGACATTGTTGCACCTGTTCCACCCATTTGTGCAAAAGCTGTTTGAAAACTAACAGTTAAAATATTAGGAGCTTCTCTGCCACTCTCAAAGGCCAAAGTATTTTCATTAATATTTTGTGTCATAAATGGTTCGGTAAAGGGACCATTTATAACAGACTGGTGAATTCCTAAAGTATAGAGAAAATTACCTAAACTGTATAGAAATAAATACCCCACTAAACTCGTTCCAATACCACGTAAAGGTGCTTGAATAAATTTAATAATTAAACTTATCAAATCTGTCCCCATTGTTACTTTTAATAGTACTGAGATGAGTGAAAATAAAGAAATTGTGATAACAACAGGGATTAATAAACTAAAAGCTGCGCCTACAGCTGGAGGTACCTGATCTCCTAAATTAATCCTTAATGCTTTCACTTCACTTAATTTTAATATGATTTCCGTTGCAAGCAACCCGATTATAATACCACCGAACATTGACTCCGTACCTAAATTAGCTAAACTCAAAACGCCTGTTACTTCTACTTCTGCTCCTTCTACAGTAGTAGCCACAACAGTATTTGGCATCATTACAATATAAGTTGCTAATACAGCAATAGATATAGAAATCGGACTGCTATACTTTTTATTTCTAGCTAAGAAAAATGAAATCGCTGGACACAAAAGTAAACCTGCAATATTCAGTGTTCCTTGAGATATATTTGTTCCAAATAGCTGAGCGGTTTCTAACGTTGCTCCAGAAAATATCCAAGGAAATAATACATTATTTATCAATACAGCCAAACCTGCCATGATAAATAGTGGCGATAGAGTAGAGAATGCATCTCGCAAAGAACGTAGATGTACTTGATTTCCAATTTTAGTTGCAAAGTTTATAAAACTATTTATAAACTTATTTTCAGAAATATCCATTGTAGTCACTCCTATTAATTTTTATTATATAAATTTACGAGTATATATTAATCTATATTTTCTGCATTAGATTCTATAACTTTCTTCAACCAATCATAACTTTTTTTCGGGACACGCTTTAAATCCTTTAAATCATGATTTTCGCGATTTACATAAACAACCCCATAACGCTTACGCATATCCCCTTGGGAACTTAAAATATCAATCATTCCCCAACCCAGATAGCCCATTACATCAACACCATCTAATTCAACAGCATCTTTCATTGCTTGTAAATGATCTTTTAAATATTCTATTCTATAATCATCTTGGATTGGATTCTTTCCATCCCATTCCTCAATGACTCCAATTCCATTTTCTATTGGAAATACAGGTAAATGATAACGAGAGTATATTTTATTCAAGACGTTACGAAAACCTAAAGGATCAATTTGCCAATTCCACTCAGAAGCTTCTAAATATTCATTATCAACTTGGCCTTGCTCTAAAAAACCATTGGGTGGAGTATCTTCAGGTATATTTCTATGGTCAATGACTAAGCTTTGGTAATAACTAAATGTTAAATAATCACTCCTTACTTTACTTAAAACATCTAAGTCTCCTTCTTGTAATTTTAAATCTATTCCTTCATTTTCTACAAAAGTCCAAAATGAATCTAAATATCTTCCATACACAAAAACTTCTAGTAAATTATTATTTAGAAATTCATCCGCTTGTCTCGCAACAAAAACATCTTTAGGATGGCTTGTAGCTGGATAAACTTCCTGATAAGCTAACATCCCACTAATTTGACAATCGGTCTCTTCATGGATGTAATTGGCCACATAAGCATGAGCTATCATTACATTATGCTGGATTTGATATAATTCATCTAATGTCTTATTACCTGTTAAATATCCGGCTGGTTGAAATGCTTGAGTTTCCATGTGATAAACATTCTGTTCATTAAATGTAATCCAATGTTTCACTTTATGGCCAAAGCGTTTCACCATTTCAATTCCATATCTTGCGAAGGCATCTGTCACTTCTCTAGATAAAAAGCCATTATATTTTTCAGCTAAATTTAATGGCATATCAAAATGATATAAACAAATCATAGGTTCGATACCACGTTCAATTAAATCATCAATAAATTGATTATAAAACGCAATACCTTCTTCATTAAATTCTCCATCCCCACCAGGATTCACACGACTCCATGAAATTTGGAATCGATACATATTCATCCCTAAATCTTCCATGAAGTCAAAATCTTCTTTATAACGATGGTAAGAATCGGTGGCGACTGTCCAATCCGAAGCAAATTCGGAAGCTTCCCGAATATCATAAACGGACTTCCCTTTTCCTCCTTCATTCCATGCCCCTTCTGTCTGCATGCTCGAAACCGAATTTCCCCAATAAAAGCCTTTTTTTAATACCATTTTATTCCTCCTTCAATATGTTATAATCATCATATCAGAGTTTTCCGTTTATGAACGACCTCTATTTGTAAGCGTTTTACAAATATTAGAATTCTTTCATTTTTATAAAAAATTTACATATTATGAAAATATTACCTTTAAAAGCATATAAGCGAGTATATCCGTTAAATAGCTATTAAAACTTAAGAAAGTTGGAGAACATTGAGTGTATATGGTGGACTTATTATTTCATTACAACAAATTATTAATCAATTCAACAAAACATCCGATATTGACCATACAATTGCAAAATATTTATTAAACAACTTATACCAAGATAATCTAACGATAAACACAATTTCAGAAGACTGTCATATTTCAACCGCTAGTGTAACAAGATTTGCTCAAAATCTTGGCTATCAAGGTTTTACCGAATTAAAGAAAGATTATGATTTATTAAAATCTGAGAAACATGAAATGGAAATTGACTTTTTAACAACTAATAAAGCTAATTATTTACCAGACTCTAAAAACGAATCCTCAATAACATCAGAATTTCAGTCCGTTATTAAGGATATAGATACGTTTATTAATGATTTTGATTTAGAATTAATTAAAAATTTGAGCCAATTAATTCATACATCTGATAAAATTGGACTTTATGCTACTTCTATACCAGGTAATATAAGTTTGTTATTACAAAATACGCTGCTTACTGCTGGTAAATTTGTTGAATGCTACCCTACAACCTTACAACAATTTAAATCTGTCAAACAATTAAATAAAAATGATTTAGTTCTTTTTATATCCTTAGAAGGTTCACATGTTATGAACCGGGATTTAACTTTAGCAGTAACTGAATCTGAAGCAACAAGTGTACTAATCACGCATAATCCCGAAATGAAATTGGGCTCTTTATTTGATTATATTATTCCTCTTGGCGAGCATGGAATGACTAGAAGTGGAAAATATAAATTATTGATATTTTTTGAATATCTAACAAACTATTATTTTATCAATTATTCATAATCTACACACTTTATCCAATCCAACTCGTTTGCTGTGTTTCAAGGAATATTTCATCAAAAACTCCGCCTAAGCTCAATCACCTTAAGAAAAGTTGTAATATTTATATTCCACTAGTTCTCAGTCTAAATGAAACTTCAGCCATAGCTGTGAACTATATTATCCTCTACTACATTGTATCCATATTATCTATTTTTTTATCAATCGAAGTGAGCTTTTCAAAGATTAATTGCAATCAAACAATCCTTTATTCAAAAAATACAATTTAATTTTTTGTAATTTTTCTACTTATTATCTATAATAAACCTGTTGAAAACATCACCCCTCTCAATTCAAGGAGGTCATATAAAATGGTACAAAGATATGTTGCAGAAATTAAACCAATCAACGCTGATGTGATTGGAACTTCGGTTACTGGAAAAGCAGAACTCATCGAAGATGGCGATACGCTAAAAATCAAAATCGAAGCAACGGGTACACCGCCAAATATGATGCACTGGAGTCACTTCCACGGTTTTCCAGATAATCTAAAAGGACGCGTGCCTACAATGGAAGCTGATACAAACGGTGATGGTGTGATTGATTTACCAGAACTTTATGCGGTCGCTGGCCAAACAATGGTTCCTTTTGATGACGCACCTCAGGATATGAACATTCCCCATGATAACTATCCACATGCGGACGAAGACGGCAACTGGAATTATGAATTTGAAGTTCCAATTGGAAAATTAAAAGGGAAATTCAAAGAAAAATTCGGTTCGGAAGATTTACAATTAGATAAACGGACCGTTCTAATCCACGGTGTTCCAGATTCACTTGATCTTCCAGACACCGTAGAAGGAACCGTCAAAGAATACGGACCCCACACTACACTACCAATCGGTGTTGGAGAAATTGAAAAAGTTTAATTCCTATGGATAATTAAAAAAGTCTCGTCAGAACACGATATTGAACAGCTCTGTTAAACAGACAGAGAGTTGTTCCTTTCTGACGAGACTTTTTATGGTCAATATTCTTAGTTATTTATTTGTTTGCTACTTTTTTAACTCTCATGAATAACCATGTTCCACTAATCATGAAGATAGCTCCAAAAATATAAATAATAATAGTTCGAGTTTCTCCAGTCTTTGGTAGTACATCATCATTTTCCGAAGAATTATCTTGCTCTTTATTTACGCTTTCACCTTCAGGGTAAACTTCATCTTTTGGTATCTTATTACTAGAATTATTGCCATTATTTTGTTCATTGACCTTCTCTTCTAACTGAGCAATTTTCATTTCTAAATTAGTTATTCGCTCTTTTAGTAGATTGGACTCAATATTTAAATCGTTCATCTCTTGATGTAGCGTTTGTAAGGATTCTTTTAATAAAGTTAATTCGCTCTCTTTTATACTCTGTCTTCGTTCAAGCATCGCAACTTTATTTTCTAACTCAGCTAATTCTTCCTCAAGTTTAGATAAATTATTTTCTTCAGGCTTTTCATTTTCTTCAACTTCTATTAAACTAATATCATCCAAATATATACTATAGGGAACCTCCAGTTCCTCTTCTCCTGTTTTTCGTCCAAGCCCAAATAACAATTGTAAATCCTCAATATTTTCTTCAAAGGTAAACAAATAATGATACGAATTCATTGTTTCATTCAATTGGATTTCAACAATTTCATGTTCTGAATTTACAAATTCTACAAATAAATCTCTTGGTAGATCTGATTTTCCATCAAAACTAAAGAGATACATTCCGCTTGGTATGGATAAATCTTGGAAAAGCTGTATATGCCACCATTCCCAACCATTCTGTTGGATCTGAATATTCAATACATCATCTACTATGTCAAAAGCAGCTAAACCAGCCCATTCCTCATACTCCCCTTGATTATGAAGAGACCACGCTGTGATTCCATTTAATAGTTTTTCTGTATCTATTTCATCGAAATCTCCATTAAGAATATAATTTTCACTGATTGAACGAAAATCATCTGGATTCACTTGTTGTATAGGCTCTTTTTGATCATCTTCCCCAGGCTGTTCTTCTTCAGGAGGAGTAACAGGATTATTATACTCTCCTTCATAGACTCTTACATAGTCAACCTCTACTTGACTTGGAAAAAGTGTTTCTTCATTAGGTTCCAAACCATACCATCCACCAACAGCTAAATTTAAAATAATATAAAACTCTTGATCAAATGGAGCAGGATATTCGCCTTGGTCACTATGCCATTCATTTGTTTTATAATAAAGTTCATCATTAACATACCATCTTAATTCTCCAGGTTCCCATTCTAAACTATATACATTAAAGTCTGTAATTGACGAATTACTTGGGAAGCGATATTCTCCTGTTGTATGAACATTATTAGGCCATCCGCCACCATAATGGACGGCCGCTCCAACAATATCCAGTTGGTCCCCTCTATTTTCCATAATATCAATTTCGCCAGAAGAAGCCCATCCGCCATAAACATCCTCTTGAGGCATTAGCCAAAAAGCTGGCCAAAATCCTTGTCCTTCTGGTAGTTTCATTCTCGCTTCAAATCGACCATATGTTTGACTAAACAGATTATCCGTTGTGATTTTTCCCGAGGTGTAATTATAAGTATCATGTTCATCGGTAGTTATTTCTTCTCTAGCCTCGATAATTAGTTTTCCATCTTGCAAATAAACATTATCAGGTTGGTAATTTTGTAATTCATTATTTCCCCAACCTTGTACCCACTCACCATCATTACTTTGCATATAATTTCCAGTATCATACTTCCATTTAGATAAATCTAACGTATCACTATCAAATTCATCACTCCATGAAAGAGTCCAATTAATTTCATTGTCTGAAGAGTTATCTAATTCTTTAATTGGTTTAAGTGAAATATTATCAATATAAACAGAGTGATTAGATTCAGGAGTTTCAATGGCATTTTCGCTAGAAACATTTCCTAATAAAAATTTAAAATCAAAATTAGTAGATTGAAAATTATAATCAAATTCATAAGAAAAGGTTTGGAGTTCGTCATTTAAATTAAATTTTTTATTTTCAATTCCGGATAAGCCAGTGAATTCAATTTCAATCGGTCTGGGTTGTGATGAATAAGCGTCAAAAATTAATTCATAAGTGTATCCATTTGAAATAGAAATATCTTCTTGAACTAACTGTGTAGACCAACTTATAGGAACATTCCATTCTGGATGTATCTTTACACCCAAATCTATTATTTCAACTTTTGCTTGTCCATTTTCCACAGTAAAATTGGCTTCTCCATCAAATTCATGTAGAGTAGTCCAGTGATTGGTTTCATCAGTAAAATTCCCATTAATTATTCTGTTTCCTTCGTCGACTTCTGCATTTACTTCTTTAAAATCGATATTTTTAAAAGATACTATTGAGAATATAGTGATTAACGGAATAACTATCGCCATTATTTTTTTCTTCACTTTAAAGTACTCCTTATTTTACATTTTTATAAATTAAACTACTCTACATATTTTTAACTTCTTTCTTTTATTGTTAAGAATTTATTTTTTAGATTGTTGTTTCTACTACTTCTTCAATCGGCTTTTTACGAATAACTTCTTCAGTCTCTACATCAAAGAAATGCGCTTTGTTCATATTAAAAGCAACTTCCATTGTCTCACCGGCTTGGTGGAAATCTCTCGCATCAACAACGGCGACCATCTCTGTTCCACCGACATCAATATATAAAATCGATTCGGCTCCAGTTAATTCTGCCACGGTAATTGTGGTTTCCACGACTGTTTCTGGTGTGGTATCTAAAGCAATTTGTTCCGAATGAATATCTTCTGGACGAATACCAAAAATTACGGTTTTACCTTCATAACCTTTTTCATCTAATTCTTTTCTTGAAGGTTCACTGACCGCAAGATCAATACCTTTTCCTGTAATGCGCCCCTGACTATAAGTCACTTCGTGTAAATTCATCGCAGGCGAGCCAATAAAGCTGGCGACAAAGGCATTATTCGGTGAGTTATAGACTTCAAAAGGTGAACCCACTTGTTGAATGACTCCGGCTTCCATAATGACAATACGGTCTGCTAAGGTCATGGCTTCCGTTTGATCATGCGTAACGTAGATCATCGTTGTTTCGAGTTCTTCATGCAATTTAGCGATCTCTGTACGCATATGTACACGCAATTTTGCATCTAAGTTCGATAACGGCTCATCCATCAAGAAAACTTTTGGACTTCGAACGACCGCTCGCCCTAAAGCCACACGCTGTCTTTGTCCACCGGATAATGCAGCCGGTTTTCGATCCAATAAATCGGTTAAACCTAACATTTCTGCCGCATGATCAACCCGTTCTTTAATTTCGTCTTTTGGCATTTTACGTAATTTCAAACCAAAGGCCATGTTATCAAAGACTGTCATATGTGGATATAAAGCATAGTTTTGGAATACCATCGCAATATCCCGATCTTTCGGCGCCACATCGTTTACAACGTCGGCATCAATATATAAATCGCCTTCGGTAATTTCTTCAAGTCCTGCAATCATCCGAAGAGTGGTTGATTTTCCGCAACCTGAAGGACCTACAAAAACAATAAATTCATTATCTTGTATGTCCAAGTTAAAATCCGTTACCGCAAAATCTTCAGCGTTCTCATAACGCTTATGAATGTGTTTTAATTTTATCTCTGCCATAATTATTCTCCTTAATAAAATAAAATTTATCATTATGAATTTTGGATTGCTTTATAAACAGCTCCATAAATTCCTGCATCATTTAAAAAGTAGCATGGACGAATCTCAGCCAATGTCATGTTTGACATATCTTTATGATCTCTTTTTAATTTTTCTACTCTATGATTAAGTTCCTCTATAAATTCTTTATTAGCACTAATGCCTCCACCAACTAATATAACTTCAGGGTCTAAGAAAGTTAAGACATTAAATAACGCCATGGATAACTTTTGATACAATCGCTCAATGACTTGTTGTGCTACTTCATCCTCTTCTTTAGCAAGCTGATATATTTTTTCTCCATTCAATTCGCTCAATTTATAAGAACCTTTTTGACTTTCATAATAATAATTAACTAAACCATATTGAACGGAACCATTTAAGCTTAAAGTAGCTTTCCGAGTGTCATTTTTTACAATCTCATCTACAATCATAAAGCCAAACTCTCCTGCTGTAGCATGAGCACCTCTTACAACTTTACCATCTATAATAATAGCTCCACCTACACCAGTGCCTATCACTGTTGTAAAAAAGTTTGCATAATCTTTTCCGGCTCCTAACCACTTTTCTGCTAGAGCAGAGCTAACAGCATCATTTTCGACAAAAACAGGAAGCAAAAGTTTCTCTTGTAAAACATTTTTTAAATGCGTGCCATATAGATCATAAATGGCTCCTGCAGTTGTCAAGAATCCATCTTCTTCTACAATACCTGGAACACTGACACCTATAGCAGATATTTCGTATTCTTTTTGAAACTCATTGACTATTTTTTCTATTGATTCTATAATCTTCGTGCCTTCTTTTTCCGTCTTTAATTGATCTTTTTTTAACAAATGGCCCGCCTCATCTATTAAGCCATATTTTATGCTTGATCCTCCGATATCTATTCCTACATAGTAATGCATTTTTCCCCTCCTTAAATAATTATAGGATTTCAACATATTTCTTAAGCTAACTCTACTTCAATAGAACGAACGAATAAATCTCGAATATCTTTAGCTATCTGGCCTTGAATCTCATGGTTTTTTATAATTTTTCGGTTCCCATTATTATAAGTGACAATAAACTTCTTAGGTGAAACGCCATTTATTCCAAATGTATTAGATTTCATTGGGTTCTTATAGGTAACCTCTATTTGACTAAATAATTTAAATTGGATATTTCCTTCCTCATCAAAAAACTCATGTTTTAATCTAGGAGATAAAAAGAAGATCAATTCATTTTTATTCGAATCATACTTATATGGACCGGAACCAATAAACATCTCTTTCCAAATATTTAAAAATTCAACAGTAGAGCCACTTAATCTTGCGACATATCCTCTTCCATGCGTTAAAGGATCTGGATTTGCACTACTTGCTATAAACGTAGAATTCTCTAAAATATTTCTTCCATATATTTTTGGATCCAAGAAAGGAATCAGCATTGTTTCAATATCTTCATAAAACTCTTCATACAGACCTGCTTTTAAAATTTCGAGTAAATATTTATACTCCATATGCAAAAATACGGACTCGTTTTCTAACCAACCACGTGTAAAAGAACGGATTCTTCCTAGTTCTTGTGGTTCATTGATTGTTGACACACTTGTTTTATACATCTTTAATTTTTCATCAAATATTTCAGAGTTACGTATATCTCTGTATAGCTGTTTTGATTCCTCTAATGATTGAGAGAGCTTCATCTTTTTAACGTTACCTTCTAAAAACGGTGCTACATCAATAGCTTTAATTTGATAGTTTTCCTTATCCTGCTCAATTTCAAAATAAAAATAAGTAGGAACAATGTCATTATTTCCTGTCTTCTCTACCTCTTGAATGGAATAATCAACTACTTTTTGTAACAGATTTAAAATATTGGTTACTTCATCTTTATTAAATTGAGAAGTTTCACTTGATAATTCTTTATAAATTGTTTCTCTATATACTTCTAGTTCAGTAGACGCTTTATCCCAATAATTTACTAGTTGGTCTTTATCCATAGAAAGATTAAAATATTCCTTTATAGTGTTACATAATTTTTCAATGAAATAGTGGGCTTCCGTAGGCACTGCAACAAGGTCTTGTTCTTCTATTTCTTGAGCATTCAATAGCCGTAATAAACGTTTAAGTTCGTACAGTTCAGAAGTACTTGAGCCAAATAATCCAGGAAGACCATTTAGAGCATCATTCCAACCCGGTCGCCCCGCTTCCATTTGAATACCATAACCATATGGCGCTATGGTTGCTGTTTTTATTGCAGCTAATAATAATAATTTAGAAAACAAGTTTACTTGAAGGAGATCTCCCTCATTTGTCTTTATCCACTTACTCTCGCCCGTCTTTATATTTGCAGGAGTTAAAGCATCATATTGTCCTAATTTTCCTTCTTTATATTGGTATTTTTCAGCTCTTGGTTTAACATAAGCTTCGTTATTATAAAATTTATAATGCTTTTCAAAAAATAATTCTTTGATTCTATCAGGATAGACCTCTAAATAGCTATCTATTAAATCAAGATTATATGTCCAATGGTCAATCCAATATCCTTCACTAAAGTTAGAATTTAAATTTTCTTCACTATTATTTAAAACCACACCTAAAAATTCATCAAACGAAACAGAAAGTTCTATATTTTCTGTTAGGATAAAGTCTAATAAGCTACCAGGCTCAAATTCCTTCAAAAAAAACTGTTCCACTTTTTTACAATCTTTTGTTGTTTTTATAAACTCTTTTATAATTACTAGATTTTCTTTAAAGTTGTAGGTTACTTTGTTAATCTCTAAAGGATTATAACCATCTAATTGAATTAAATTAATAAAATGAGAAATATTATAATCTTCTACTTCTGGATGGATAACAACATCCATTCTTCGATTTTGATTAATATCACGATAATTCCCATTTCCTTGTGAATAATAAGTAGGTGACGTAGAAAAAAAGTTATAATCTCTTTCTAAATCTCCATGTTTTCTAGAATACATATAATAAGTCTTTTTCTTTTCATCATAACTGTATGTTTTTGGAAATCCTCCACGTAAACCATTATCAAAATACATTTGAGAAACATACCCGTCAAAGTTTACTCTTCCAGTTTTTGTTTTTACATCTTCTACTAGCTCTTCAGCGAGCATATGTGCTTGGTAAGATTTTTTGTTAAAAATCTCTTCGCTAAAATTCGTTTCTAAATAATTTTTTACAATCTCTCTTGACGTACCATTTCCGATTAATGTATATAATTTTATCTCTTCTTGGCTTTTAATCGTTCCATCCCATAATGTAAAACCACTAGAAACTTTATTCGTTCCATGTTGTTCTTTATTTAATAACTCCAATACAGAATGTTCTAAAAATGATTTAGGCACAGTTAATGACTCATCATTTCCAAAAATAATTTCTCGGTCATAGATAATATCTCCAATTTTTTCTCCATCAGAATCAACTACTAAAGAAGCATAAAAATTTCCCTCATTGATTTCTACGACATGTTCTGTGTCTTCAGTAGATCCTCGTAAGAAATAGAAGTTATATAACTCATTGTTGTGTTCTACATCGAACCAGCTTTTTAAAGTATTCCCAATATCTTTATAGGCAATATTCGATATACCTACCGGAAATATAGAAGCAATACCATCCGCTAATTCAATATTTATAGGTTCTTTATTTTTATTAATTATTTTTACTTCACGAACAAGTGCGCCAACAGGTGACTCTGGAAGAATATAATAAAGAACAGAAAATTCAATCCCATATTTTTCATTCCAATAGACTAGTTCAATAGAATTTTTATGAATGATCATTTTTTCTTTAATCGTTTCTTTTTCCAAATGTTTAGAAAAAGGTTCAAGCAAAGAAACTTTTTCTTTGCTTTTATATTTAATAAAAGTTCGAAAGGACTGGTAAGGCGTATATTGATATGCTTTATCTGCTGGATAAAACTCACTTATTGCCGAATCTTTATTTTCGATACCAAAACTACTAATAGCCTGACCACGATTAATATAAAAAGCCCATATAGGGATTCCTTTTTCACCTACTATTCCAGGAAGAAAACTTGCAAATGATTTCGAATTTTGAAAATCTTCTATTATAAAGCTGTCTTTCTCATTTAACTCAAACAAAGATTACACCACCTCTTTATATTTAAATACATTAAAATAAAATTATTTGACTGCTCCACTAGAAATGCTACTAATAATATTTTTAGAAAAGAACATGAATGCAATCATAATAGGAACAACAGAAATTGCAATTCCTAGATACATAGCTCCAAGGTTATTAGCAACAGGTGAGCCACTAAGTGCACCCATCATAACTGGCAAGGTGAATTTACTTGGAGTACGAATCATAATTAACGGTCCCATATAATTATTCCATGATCCAATAAAAGTAAAGATTCCTTGTGTAGCAATAGCTGGTTTTAAAACAGGTAAGACTATTCGATGGAAAATAAGTAAATCTCTCGCACCATCAATTCTAGCTGCTTCAACAATAGAATAAGGCATTGAAGTATATAGATATTGTCTAAAGAAAAATACAGTAAAAGGAGCAGCAATAGCAGGTAATATTAGTGGCCAATAAGTATTGAGTATTCCTAAGTTACTTGCCAGCTCATATTGACCTAACATACTTAATTGTCCTGGCACCATCATCAGCAACAAAGAAAAACCAAAAATGAAAGTTTTTCCTTTAAAATTATAGGCCCAGAAAGCAAACGCAGTTAATGCACTAAAGTATGAATTTAATAAAGTTACCAGCACAGCAATCATAAGACTATTTAAAAAACCTCTCCATACATCCACATAGCTAATTAAAATATCATAATTTTCCATTAAAGCGTTACTTGGAATTAAAGTGAACCCTTGTAGTATTTCGCCATTTGTTCTTGTTGCATTTATAATCATCATCGCAAACGGTATTAAACTGACAATCGCTAATAGACCTAATAAAACGTAAATAACTAGGCGAACAATATTTACTTGAATAACTTGTCTATGTCCCTTCTCTGATAATGAGATTGCATCATCAGAGATAGTTTTATCTCTAGCGCTCATCGTCTTTCACCTTCCTTTACTTGATCAGCATACATTGTTTTAAATATAATAATCGAGAAAATAACTGTGATAAAGAATAATCCATATGCAATTGTTGAACCGTATCCAAAGTTATTATATAAAAAGGATTGATTATATAAATACAAGACTATTGTTCTTAAGGATCCTTGAGGTGAGCCAGTTCCATCCGTTAATAATTGAGGCAATTCGAACATCTGTAAGCCACCAATTAAAGAAGTAATCATCACATATAACATAATTGGTTTAATCTGTGGCAATGTAATGTATCTGAACCGTTGCCACCAATTTGCTCCATCTATGAATGATGCTTCAAGTAAATCATTATCTATACCAGCGATTCCTGCATATAAAATAATAAAGGTTTGACCAAACCACATCCATGTATTAATTACAGACACAGATCCTTGTGCATAAGCAGGATTATTTAACCAATTAATTGGCTGATTTAAAATTCCTATCTGCATAAGCAATTGATTTAATGAACCATAGTTCCAATCTAAAATCAGACTGAATAAAATAGATACAGATGCAACAGTAACAATATTTGGTAGATAGAATAGTGTCCTAAAGAACCCAAGGCCTTTTAGTTTTAATTGAATATCTGAAAAAACTAAAGCAAGACCTAAAGCAATTAATAATTGAACAGCAAATCCTCCCACCCAAATAATAATTGTATTAAGTATGGATTTATAAAAATATCCATCAGTAATTAAACGTCTGTAATTATCCAAACCTATAAAAGTAGCATTATCTATTCCTCCCATTCCACTATAATTTGTTAGACTAAAATAAAAAGTCAGAAAGATTGGATAAATATTAAAAATTAAAAAAACAATAAGGAATGGTGCTATAAAAGCATATGGCTGTAACTTTCTCTGTCTTAACATAGGTTTCTCCCTTCTTTGATTAAATATAAAAAGAAATCTGGGGCTAATTCTGCTAGAAAACCCCAGATTTGATTTTAGAATCTTTAATTATCTGGTGTAATTATCTCTGGGAAGCTATTATTCACTTCATCATAAAACGCCTGAATTCCTTCTTCTTTAGTAATTTCACCGTCTACATATAGTCCAACTTGTGTACCAAATAAGTCGTTTAATTGTTGATCATATGGCGTAACAGTTGAAGCATCAATTGTGTCAGCTTCATCTAAGAAAAACTCATAATGATTTTGGCCACCTAAGAAATCATCTGAAATGTCTTCTTTTACTTTATCTGTGACAGGACTATAGCTTAAAACATCACCAGTTTCATCTACCCATTCTGTCAAGAATTCTTCATCATGAGTCATCATTTTGACAAATTCAAAGGCTAGATCTTTGTTTTCAGAACCTTCATAGACTCCTAACCAAGTACCTCCTTCAAAATAAGAAGTAGGCCCATTAGTAACTGCCCAATCTCCGGCATTTTCACTAGCTTCTTGCTTGAAAACAGCATCTAAAGCCCATGTTGGTAAGGCAACTCCAAAGACTTCAATCGTAGATTCGCCTTCAGCGTCTTCTAATTCATCCCACCCTAAGTTATAAGGAATAGGTCCATCAAAAGATTGATACCAAGCTGGTGACCAAGCAGGAGCTAAAGCAGAATATTGATTATCTCTTAGCTCTTTTGCATAATCAAAGTATGAAAGTCTTTGTTCATTCATATTTAATTCCATTGTTTCTTCATCAAACCATGGTTCTTCGTTTGCACCAAATGCCGATGTAAATTTAGAAATGGATCCTTCGTCTGGGAATAGTGCATAACCAGCTTCACTCATTTTAGCTCCAACATCCATTAACCCTTCCATGGTAGACATCATATCTCCCACTTCTTTAGGATCATCTGTGCCTAAAACTTCTTCTGCAATGCTTCTGCGGTAGTAAATTCCACCAGGAGTAACTTGCCATGAAACTGCACGAACATTGCCATCACTGTCTTTGCCTAAATCCCAAACATAATCTACATAATCATCAGACCATTCGTCTACGTTGTAAGGATCACTTGAAAGATCTTCCCAGTAATTTGCGTCTAACCATTGTTGCATAAACACAATTTCACCTGTAAAAACATCAGGTGCTCCTTCTCCGCTTTCTAGGATAGGTTGCAAGGTTTCTCTGTAGCTTTCATTAGGAATAATTTGCAATTCAACATTGACATCATGTAATTCTTCAAATTTATCAATTGGTCTTTGGAGTTCATCTGTAAAGGACATAATAGTTAAATCAGGTTTATCTTCTCCACATGCTCCTAATAATAAACTTAGACTTGCTATAGAGGCTAATTTAAACCCATTTTTTAAATATTTCATAGTATAACTTCTCCTTTTTAAGCGCTTTCATAAACGTTAAAGTAAAGCGCTTTACTTTTATTTAATATTGATTATATTTCTAACCTTTTTACTACTCCCTTTGGTCTAGCTACTGATTCTCTCTTAATTAATCGAACAGGTATAATCTTAGTGGAATATGGAACATTCTCATTTTGAATATTGTCTACTAACATTTTACCTGCTTGTCTTCCAATGGACTCTTTATCTTGAGCTATTGTTGTGAGTGCTGGTTCTATATATTGAACAATTTCTATATCATCATAGCCTATAATTGAATAATCTTCTGGGACTGATTTTCCAACCTCTTTAATTGCTTGGATTGCTCCTATCGCCATCTTATCTCCTGATACGAATACAGCAGTTGGTTGATCGTCCAACTTTAATAACTTCATCATTGCTGTTCTTCCGCCTTCAATTGAATAATAACCTCCATTTTCAATATATTCTTCAGGTAGATTTAAGTTATGTTCATTCATTGCTAAATTAAATCCTTTGATTCTTTCTTCGGATGTAAATATTTCTCTTTCGCCATGGATATGAGCAATCTTTTTATGTCCTAAAGATACTAAGTGGTCAACAGCTAAGCGAACACCTTGGAGATTATCACTATACACCACATTACTATTTTCAAAATTCATATCAATAAATACTGTTGGTATTTTAAAGTTTTGATAAACAGAAGTGCTTGATTTTTCTGTATCTGTGCTAAAAACAATAATTCCATCAACACCACGTCGTATTAATTGATTAACATAGTCTTTTTCTTCTTTTATATTTCTTGAAACAAAGAGAAGATCATAATTATATAAATCTACAAATTTTCTAAACGATTCAATCACAGGACCAAAAAACGGATGAGCTAACCCTACCCCTAAATCTTCAGTAAATACCACCCCTATCATTTGTGATTTATTTGTAGCTAAAGCTCTTGCTGAAGAGCTTGGTAGATAAGCTAATTGATTAATAGCATCTAATACTTTTGTTTTAGCTTTATCACTAACATTCGGATTGTTATTTATAACTTTTGATACCGTGGATATAGAATAACCCGATAATTCAGCAATATCATAGATTGTAGCCTTCATCCACATCACTCCTTCTACGGTTAGTAAAGCGCTTTCTATATGGGTAATATATAATATCCTTATTTATTTGTCAACACTATTTTTATTTTAACTCATTTTTTGATATTCAAAATTCAATAATTTTCTGTTTTTTTAACATTGGAAACCGCTTGACTATAAGGTTTTCTATTTTTTTATTTACTGTATAAAAAAACACATGATTTTATCCATTAAAAATAAAGCATGCATTCCAGGATCTTTTTTGATACTATAATTTTAAAAGGAGGTAAACCGCTTTATGAAACATTCAGCTGAAGAAAAAAACAATTTTTTAATGGATATATTTCAGTGGGTCACTAGATTATTTTACCTTAACATTCTATGGTTGGTCGGTTGCTTACTAGGTCTTATAGTAGCTGGGATTGGCCCTGCTACTATAAGTTTATTTGAAACATTAAAAGAAGTATCTTGGAAGAATAACGAAGTCCCACTCACAAAGCACTTTATTAAAATATATAAAAAACAATGGCGAGTAATAAATAAATGGATGATCTTATTATATGCTATGGTTTTGTTTTTTTGGATAGATTACCGTCTAATAGTACTTTTTAGTTCTAACACTTTAATTTTTAAAATTGTTTGCCCATTATTTATTCTTCTTGTCTCTATTGTCACCATAACAATTCTTTATTTCTTTGTCTTTTATACTAATTTTAATTTAACTACATTTAAAAAAATTGAAAATAGTTTGCTACTTTCTTTTTCAAGTCCTCTACGATCTTTATTAATTATTTTATTTCTTGTTTTACATTATAATCTAATTCTTCATTGGCCATTTATATTTATCTTCTTTCTCGCTAGTTTACCAGCCTTTATTATTGTTTTGGCTTTGAAGAAAGTATATTTTAAGCTCATTTGGTCCGCTAAACACAATAAAAATAGATAAAAATAATATCATTCTAATGTATTTTATTAGGATGATATTATTTTTATCTCACTTAATCTTCCACTTCACGAATAACCTTACATGGAACGCCTGCAGCTACAACATTCGCAGGAATACTCTTTGTGACCACACTGCCGGCTCCTATTACACTATTTTCACCTATTTCAACCCCAGGTAAAATTTGAGTCCCCGTACCTATCCATACATTATCACCAATTTTGACCGATTGATTATACTGCAATCCTTTTTTTCGAAGGGCTATAGAAGTGGGATGGTTACCACTGATAATCACAACATTAGGACCCATCATTACATAGTCCCCAATATAAATGTGAGTATCATCCACAAGCGTAAGATTAAAGTTCGCATAAACATTTTTCCCAATATGTACAAACTTCCCACCCCAGTTTGCATTTAAAGGAGGTTCTATATACGAATTTTCGCCAAATTCTGCAAACATTTCTTCTAACAGTTTTTTTCGTTTATTCTTTTCAATAGGTTCTGTTTGGTTAAATTTAAAAAGTCTCATCTTGTATTCTTGTTGTTCATCCATTAATTCTTCAATATTCGGATCATACATCTCTCCGTTATGAAGAAAAGAATAATCATCCATTTTATATCCTCTATTCTATTAATTTTTTAATGTTTGTCTACAATATATTCCTATTTTCTTAACGATTCCATATCCTGTTGCTAATTTAATAATTAAAGCATATCAGAAAGAAGCATCGTTTTCATTAACAATTAAAAAACAAAAACCCCGATTTTTTATCTAAAAACATTAATTAATCTTAATCTCCTGTCCCTCTCCTCAAGCTCTTTTACTAGAATAAAACCCTTTCATATGGGAAACTTATTTTATCAATCGCCCCGTTAGATTTCCCTTATGTAGCTTATAATTATTCCATTTTCCCCATGATTTTGGCTGCTTACTTTAAAATATCGTTTTCCATTTTAAGCTGTGTATTTTCTTTTCGTAATTCATGTAATTCTTTTTGCTCAGATGTTAGGTTATCTTTCTCTTTAAAAGAACCGGATTAACTATATTGACGAGTCCATTTATCAAAGGCCGAAGGCATCAAATTGTAATCCACTATATTTTCTTTTCTGGATTAACCAAATTTGTATAAATCGATGATTTATTTTTTAAAGTCTTCTCTAAAAGTTCGACGCTTACGACGTGTGGACATAATAAATTCTTCCTGTATATTTTTATACACACCTTATCTTTTCTGTCCAACTAAGTATAATCTATCCATGCTCCACAATTTTCGCAGTACTTCACATGATCACTCCTTATAATCATTTAATTTCGTCCATATTAAAAATTATATTGAAACGTTTTACGGATAATTAAGGTTATCCACCTATTCATCGCTTACCTTTTTTCCATCTAGATTCTGTTTTGTTTACAAAATAAACTATATATCAAATAGATATATACAGAAAAACCACGAAACTTATTCTATTCTCTCAATAAATAAGTTTCGTGGTTATTTAAATGTTGGATGATATAAATTCCAGGCCATCCAATTCTAACTCTTCAAAAATTAGATTTATCTTGTTTTAATTACTCTCTTCCTCATTATTTACTGATTTACAATAAAATAAATCTTAAAAATGATCTTGTATATAGTTTATAGGAACAAATTTTTAATGTTCTGACATTTCTTGATTTAATTTTAACTTATCATCTGCTCTGAAGAAAGGATAGTATATCGCCATACTTATCATAATGGTAATGATATTCATAACGGCTCCACTAATTCGACCACCTGTTGCTAAAAACCCAGCAATAACAGGCGGTGTTGTCCACGGTACAACCGCTCCTATTGGTTTTGCAACCCAACCCAAATCCATTGCAAAATAGATTATAATTGCATTTATTACAGGCGCAGCTACAAAAGGGATAACAATACTAGGATTTAATACTGTAGGAAACCCAAAAATTACTGGTTCTGCTATCTGAAAAGACACTGGAACTATAGATAATTTTCCAAGTGTTTTATTAGCTTCACTTCTCGAAGCAATAAATAATAAAATTGCTAGAGCAATTATAGCTCCCGCACCTCCTGGAAAAACAAAGTTATATAAAAATTCATAAGTAATGATGTTTGGTAATTCTTTGCCTGCTTGTAAAGCAACTCTATTTTGATCAGAAGCTGCAAAAAGTAATGGTTCAATAATTGGTCCTGTAATTTGAGCACCGTGAATTCCAAAAAACCAGAAGAAACATTGTAAAAGAATTACTACAATAATTCCTGGAAGGGTCCCAGTGACTTTACTTAATGGAGTTGCAATTAAATCCGCAACCAATTGATGAATGTTATCCACACCTAAACTATTTAAAAGCATCAGCGTTGCAGTCCATATAAAAATAACAGCGAAGCCTGGAATAATTGCACTAAAAGCACGACTAACATTCGGTGGTACAGTATCTGGCATTTTAATAGTTATTTCTTGTTGGACTAATAATCTAAAAATCTCAGTAGAAACCAAAGCTACAATAATTCCTACAAACATTCCAGCTGTGCCTAAATATTGTGTTGGAAAACCTGATCCGGCTTCACTCGTAACTAAAGGCGTTACCAGTACATAAGATGCTGTTGATATTAATCCAGCTGATAGAGAGTCTACTTTATAACCTTTTGCTAACATAAAAGCAACAGTAAAAGTAACAGCTAAACCTACAATTCCAAAAGTAGCGTCAGATGCATTATTAAAAGAATCAACTATTCCAAAACTATCAAGCCAATTTGTAACAATTTCCGCAGGAAAATTTGCAATTAACATAAAGACAGATCCTATAATAATTAAAGGTAAAGCTGAAGCCATACCGTCTCTCAATGCTAATAAATGAGGCTGTGCACTTATTTTTGAAGCTATTTTTTGAACTTTTTCTTCCATTTTTTATAACTCCTTATCTTTTATTAGATTTTGCTAACATTATCATTTGGTGACGATAACCACGAATTGCTTGTCCTAATGCCCATATATTTTCTGGTAAACAGATTCCACTAAAAGAATCTCCTATATGTTGTAGATGTGCCCCGCCTGCTTTAGAGGCTAAACCAATTTTTTTAATCGTCTCAGTGTCTGATGAATCTTGACTAGTACCATTAGCAGTCATAATTAATACTTTATCTTTAATATCTTTACCTTCATTAAATTCTCTTACGTAGTCTGCTATTTCTCGTAAATCTTTTTCTTGATAATGAGGAATAGTGTAAGGTGCAGGAACTAAGAGTATGTCTATTCCTTCGTCTATGAATTTTTTTGCAATATTTAAATCCATTACTTTTTCATCCACACCAGCCCCATGCATTTTTCCAGCAATAATTAAACCCTTGAAATGATTTTTAGCCTCTTTTATTGCGGTATAAATAGTGTTATTAGTTACACCTGTTCCTGGGTTACCGGTTAAAGTAATAAAATCAAAACCTAATTCATTAGCTTTTTCATATGTTTCAGGAGTTGCATGTCGACCTAGTGAAATCTCATCTCGATTTTCCGCCATATCAGCTTCCATATCTATTGGTTCAAGATTTACACCAATAGAACGTCCAGTGGCTTCTTTTATCCATTTTAAATGTTCGGAATTTGGGATATCTTCAGGTACACCTAATATATATGGATCAAATAAGTCCATTGCATTAAACATAATCATATCTGCTCCCGCAGCTCTTTCAACCTCAGCATTAGATACACCATTTAGAAACAAACCTTCAGTCGGTACATTTTCTACCATTATAGTTCTTCCTTCTGAAGCTAAAATGGCTTGTTTTAACTCTAAAGGTTTAGCAGTAAGAAAATCTGAAGCATTATAGTTTAAAAGTCTTTTATTATTCATTGATTTTAATCCCCTTTATTTTAATATTACATAGAAACAATTAATTATACGACTCAATTTAGGTTCAATTCATACCTCCAATTTAAGAGGCTGTTTTACAAATTTCTTTAGTTGTGGGCTAAAGAATGCGCTTTCCACTCCCTTTCTTATTTACAGAACCTAACTGGTTGTAACCAGTAGTAATATTATATAGGCGCTTTCAATATTTGTCAATAAAATATACTCTGAATAATTCATATATTTTAAAAAAATTAATAAACGTTGTAGTTACAATATTTATAGTTAATTATTTTATTACCTAATAGGTGATAAGATAACTAAAAAAAGCTGTTAAATCAAAGCTAGCTACTATTAATAGAAAAATTGTGAATTATTCAGGAAGATAATGAATTTTAAAGATTGCAATTTAGGTTATATAACCTAAAAAATTAATATAGTTATTTAGATACTGATAATATTATAATCCATCAAGGAGGACGCTAAACAATGCTTGCTAGTAAATCTTTCACATTAAAATCTACATGAGTTATTCAGTAAATAATAGATACCCATGCCCTTAAGAAGATATAATATAAAAATTAGATCATAGAAAAAGTGGAGGTTGTATACAATCTTACTTTAATACATTTATCTTGTTTCAATAACTAAAGCGTGTTGACTCCTCAAGCTCTTTTACTAGAATAAAACCCTTTCATATGGGAAACTTATTTTATAAAAGTTTCTATAGAAGGGAATGGAATGCGATGGCAAAGAAAGAAACGGATTATAAACAGTTAGCTGAAGAAATTCTTGCACTCGTCGGTGGAGAAGAAAATATCGATAATGTGATTCATTGTATTACGCGTTTACGTTTCTACCTAAAAGATGACTCAAAAGCAGATAAAGAAAGTTTGGAAGACCTTTCTGGGGTTATGGGAATTGTCGAAGCCAATAATCAATTCCAAGTTATTGTGGGACAAGCAGTCGATGAAATTTATAAAGAGCTCACGGCTCTTCTTCCTAATCAACAAGAAGAAAAAGAAGCAGAATCTCCATCGCGTTTCAAGGATCAAAAAACCTTCATGGGCAAAGTGCGCTATGGGTTCAATCAGGTGATTGGAGTGATCACAGGTGCGGTGATGCCGATTATTCATATTTTGGCAGCGTCTGGGATTATTAAAAGTGTGCTTGCGATTGGGACAACTTCGGGTTGGATTACGGAAAGTGGCAGTGCTTATCTCATCATCAATGCGATGGCGGATACTGTTTTTTATTTTCTGCCCATTTTGATAGGATACAATGCAGCAAAACGGTTGGGGGGAAACCCTGTTTTGACCGCGGTAATTGGCGGAGTGATCATGTACCCATCGATTCTCGAAGCGGCCGAGGAAGAATTACTTATTTTATCCGTGGGACCGGTGGATTTCCCTTATGTGGCTTATACTTATTCCATTTTCCCCATGATTTTAGCGGCTTGGTTAGTAAAAATTTTGGAAGATCGAGTGAGAAAATGGCTGCCTTCTTATATCCAGTCGATATTTACACCAATTATTGTGATGAGTATTGTCGTCGCCGTTACTTTCCTCTTTACAGGACCGGTAATTACGTGGATTTCTCTTGGCTTAGCTGAAGGTCTACAAGTTTTATTAAGCTGGAATGCAGCAATTTTTGGGGGAATTATTGCAGGACTCTATCAAATTTTGGTTATTTTTGGTCTCCATTGGGGAATTATTCCCATTTACGTCAACGACTTTGCTTTGCTAGGCTATAGTTATTTGTCCGCCATCGTCAGTTTTTCTATCGTCGGACAAGCCGGTGCCGCTTTAGGTGTCGCTGTAAAATCTAAAAAACCTAAAATCAAAGAATTAGGATACGCCGGAACGATTTCTGCCTTTTGTGGAATTACAGAACCTGCAATTTACGGAATAAACTTGCGCTTTAGAAGGCCTTTTATCGCCGCGAGTATTGGGAGTGCAGTTGGCGGATTTTTCACAGGACTTCTTCGAGTCAATATGTGGAGCATTATCGGCTCAATTATTGGCCTCCCCTCTTACATCGATCCCGACGCAGGAATTAATTCAAATTTCTGGTACGCCGTAATGATTACCATTCTCACCTTAGTCGTTTCTTGCCTCATCACCTATTTCTGGGGTTACAACGACGATATGAAAATGGAACAAAAACGAGAAAAACCAAAAAACCCAGGAAAAGTCGTGCCTGAGTAGTCAAACTAATCTCTATTAATAAATTCTCTCTCCATCGTATTCAGGAATCTTTCCAGTAAAATACGACGACGAGAGAATTTTTTTATCTAATACTTTTTTGAAATCATTAGCACATATAATTTTATTTGAAAAGAAAATGCTAAAAAGAGACAAAAAAGCATCTCTCATGGTATAATTAAATCATGAAAATTTTAAAAATATTTACTTAATTGAGTACTAGTTTCTGTTGCCGCAGACCTAGTGCTCTTTTTTCGTCATATGGTACTTTGTCATCTAGAATCTTATAAAT
>NZ_FQUF01000047.1 GCF_900129085.1 Atopostipes suicloacalis DSM 15692 | reverse complement strand
TACGGGGTTAGCCTAATCAAAATCCGACCAGTAGGTTGGAGTTCTTAGGAATCTCTATCTTCAAAATCCAAAGGATTTAAGGTGGAGTAGTTCAATCTTTGTCATATTTCACTAAAGGGGTAAAAAAAGAAGGCCTTAGTTTTTACCAAGACCTTCTTTATAAGTGAATTATATGTTTTTAGAATAACATTTTAGTTGAACCATATGTCTTCCCTTGAGCTTTCATAGCTAAAACATTCAAGAAGTTCCATGGACGACTAAATCCTGGTTGGAAGAAGAAATCAGCTTGCGCTAAATCTGTCAATGTCATTTTCGCAGTAATCGCTAAAGATAAAGTATTAGCTGCTTGAGTGATATCTTTAGTTGATAGGAACTGAGCACCAAGAATTACTTCAGTTTCTGCGTCAAAGAAGATTTTCATTTCTACTGTATTATCTTCATCTCGCATAAAGGCAGGACGAACTTTTTCTTCACAGTAGTAAGATTTTACTTCACCATCATACGAATCAACAAGCGCATCTTTTAGACCTGTTGTTGCAAATTTGAGATCGAAAAAGGCTAAACCTGACGTACCATTTACACCTGGAGCTTTCACTTTTTCTCCAAGCGCATTTTTAGCTGCCGTCACACCTTGCTTTCGTGCGTTTGTTGCTAGACCAATACAAACTTCTTTGCCTGTTGGATTGAAATGAACATATGTTGCATCTCCACCCGCATAAACATCTTCAGCAGATGTTTCTAAGTATTCGTTTACTTTAACAAAGCCTTTTTCATCTACTGCAAGTGTATCTTTTAACCAAGCAGTATCTGGTCTTACTCCAACTGCCATAATAACCGTATCTACTTCGTATTCACCTTGATCCGTTACAACACCTGTAACTTCACCATTTTCGCCTTTAATTTCTTGAACAAATTCATTTCCTTTAAAAGTTAACCCTTTTTCTTTCGCTTCTTCGATAAGCGTTGGGTAAAATTCTTCATCAAGGTAGGTAGGTAAGAAACGATCAATCGCATCAATAAGTGTTACGTCTTGACCATTACGAACGTAGGCTTCAGCTACTTCAACTCCAATGTAGCCTCCACCAATCACAGCAACCTTTTTCGCATCAGACATACGTGCCTTAACGGTTTCGGCATCATCACGTCCACGGAAAGTATAAACATGTTCTAAGTCTTTTCCAGGTACATTTAATTTAGGAGCATATCCACCTGGAGAAAGTAATAATTTATCATAATTTGCTTGTTCTTCACCTTGTTCCGTTTTGACCGTAATCGTTTTAGCTTCTGGATCAAGACCAATAACATCACTATTTAAGTGTACATTAATTCCTTGTTCTTTATAAGATGCTTCATTTGCGTAGTGAATTTCATCTGGGGATTTTGAAATCCCTTCCAGATAAGATTGTGCACCACAACTCATAAACGATGCTTTATCTCCACGCTCATATAAATGGATTTCTGCATCCGATTGTGCTTCCAGAATAGTTTCAACGGCTTCATAGCCAAAGTGAGAAGATCCAACAATAACATATTTCAATAAAAAAACCTTCTTTCATTTAATGATCAATCTATCTCATATTATAGTCTATTTTTAAAAATATGCAAATTAGAATTGTTCTAATTTGTTAATCTTATACCATGTAATTCCTTGGTATAATTGAGAAACTCAGCCTATATATTCTCGAAAACATTTATCATTTTCAAAATATTTTTTTGTGAAGTATACACAAATGGAAAAATTAAGAAAAGAGTTGTCTTTATAAATTAATTTGATATAATAGAACTTGAGTGTCGGATCTTTAGCTCAGTAGGGAGAGCACCAGCTCGACAAGCTGGGGGTCGCTGGTTCGAGCCCAGCAAGGTCCATAATAATAAAGAAAGCATACTTTTGGGAGCTAAATCCCACTAGTATGCTTTTTTCATTGACTATACGTCAAATAGTGTGGGTAAAACAATTTAAAATACGCGTCATAGGTCGCTTTTTCCCAATTCTAAAAATACTCTTTTAATATTCCTATAAAAGTAAAATTTTCTTTAAATTCAAATAAATTGAATTAAAATTATATTGTTAGAGTACCCTATTTTTCTTTACGATATATGTATGAGAGTGATAGTGATAGCAATATCATCATTTATACATTCTTTGAGTGTATAAGATGAGACACCAGTGAATATTTCTTAAAAAGCATCCGTCAATATCACATATTATGAACGCTAAAAATCAAGCACCTTTTTAATCTTATCTGATAAAGGCGCTTGATTTTATAATTATTTATTTATTTTCAACCCTGATTTCTTAATCGATTGATTTTCTTTTTCTAAAAACTAATCCACCGATAATCAAGGATACTAAACCAACTATTGTAATAAATAACGAAGAGTTTTCTCCAGTTTTAGGTAAAGTTCCCTCGTTTTCTCCATTTATTGAATTCTTTGTGTCATCTTCAACCTCTTTATCTAAAGGTAGTGAATCACTTCCAGAATTCTCATTTCCAGAACCCTCTTGGGATTCATCTTTTTCTTCATCCATTGTAACTTTCTCAACTAGATTATTTTCTGTAGCAAGTAAATTATTTAGAGACTTTTGAATATCTTTTTGAGTAGCTGTTTCATCTGCTAAAGTTTTTTCAGCTTCTTTAAGAGCTGTTACAAAAGATTTCCAACTTTCGTCAGTATAATTCGCTTCATTTCGTTTTTTAGCCAGTGCTACTGCTTCTGCTAGTTCGTTTTTATCAACTTCTTCTGGTTCTTCTACTTTTTCTAATGTAATTTCTGCTAGACGTAAGTCTCTTAAAGCTGATTGAACTTCTTCTTGTGTAGCTTCTT
>NZ_FQUF01000048.1 GCF_900129085.1 Atopostipes suicloacalis DSM 15692 | reverse complement strand
TGCTTTTTTGTCTCTTTTTAGCATTTTCTTTTCAAATAAAAATCTTCTATATCGTTCAATCAAGAAAAAAGCAAAGGATAACTTCTAATCATTTTCTAATTTTAAGGTTTTAGTTTAATTTTTAGAAGCTTAATATTTATTGCTCGAAAAATAAGTTGAACTATAAAAATTATCAGTTTTAAAAAAACGATTTCTTTATTGTAGTTAGATTCATTTATATAATAATAGAGAAATGTTCCTCATCATATATTTTGAGTTTCAAAACAGAATCCTGTACAATGAAACTAATCAAAACATTTTATTAAGTACAGAAATGTCTGTTAAATTAAAAATAAATGAGAAAATAATAGAGTAAAATATTTTATTCAAAATAGGGGAAGATAACTATGGAAAAACATTCAAAGGTGGATGCAATCGAAAAGCTCAATCAAGAACTATACTTATTTAATCATGGTCAATATTTTGATAGTTATCACACATTCGGCAATAAAAGGGTAGACGGTGGCGTGCGTTTTACTGTTTGGGCACCTAATGCGAAGAATATCGCTGTCGTCGGCGATTTTAATCACTGGGAAGAAAATCATCAGATGGAAAAAGTAGGGGACACCGGAGCGTGGTCGATTGTTGTTCCCGAGGCCGAAGAAGGGCAATGTTATAAATATAAAGTCACTCAGTATGATGACGCTGTTGTGTTTAAAATAGATCCTTATGCTTTGGAATTTGAAGTTCGTCCAAAAGATGCTTCTATTATTAAAGAACTTCCAGAGAAAAAGTGGGGCGATAATAGCTGGTTAGCGTCTCGTAATCGCTGGCCCATTTACCAGCGACCATTAAATATTTATGAAGTTCATCTAAGCTCTTGGCGACATCATGAGGATGGGTCTTGGTATACCATTCCTGAACTTCAAGAAGAACTTATTCCATATGTTAAAAAAATGAACTATACGCACATTGAATTTATGCCGTTGATGGAACATCCACTTGATGCTAGCTGGGGTTACCAATCAACTGGCTTTTTTGCTATATCGTCAAAATTTGGAACAATCGAAGAATTTCAAAATTTTGTAGAAGCTGCTCATAAAGCAGGGATTGGCGTATTGATGGATTGGGTCCCTGGACATTTTAACCGAAATGATTATGGGATGGCTTATTATGATGGAACAGCTCAATACGAATATTCTGATCCTAATTTAGCCAACAATAATCGATGGGGAACGCTCAATTTTGATTTAGGAAAGAATCAAGTGCAAAGTTTTCTGATTTCAAATGCACTATTTTGGATTGAAACCTTTCATTTAGATGGAATTCGTGTGGATGCTGTCAGTAATATGCTTTATTTAGATTACGATGAAGGGCCTTGGACCCTGAATGAAGATGGCAGTAACGATAATAAAAAAGGTGTGGCTTTTATCCAAAAATTGAATACCGTCCTTTTTGAAAGACATCCTTCACTTATTATGGCGGCTGAAGAAAGTACGGCTTGGAAAAAAGTTACTCATCCAGTCAGCGAAGGGGGGCTCGGCTTTAATTATAAATGGAATATGGGATGGATGAATGATACCTTGAATTTTTTTGAGATGGATCCTTTGAATCGTAAAGATGCCTTTCAATTGATTACATTTTCATTTATGTATACGTTTAATGAGAATTTCATCTTACCTTTTTCACATGATGAAGTGGTTCATGGGAAAAAATCATTGATGCATAAACAGGTTGGAGATCGCTATAATCAATTTTCAGCCTTAAGAACTCTTCAATCATATCAAATGTTTCATCCAGGGAAAAAGCTGAACTTTATGGGGAATGAATTTGGTCAGTTTTTGGAATGGAAATACGATGAAGGCTTAGAGTGGCAAAGTTTGGAAGATGAGATGAATGCAACGCATTTGGACTTTACTCAAGCATTAAATATATTCTATAAAGAACACCGAGCCTTATGGGAATTAGATCATGACGAAGAAGGCATTGAAATTCTAGATGCAGATAATGCAGAAGAATCAGTCTTATTGTTTATACGTAAAGGGAAAAAAGCGCGCGACTTTTTGGTCATTTGTTGTAACTTTACTCCCATTGAGCGGCATCATGTTCGTATAGGCGTTCCCTACAAGGGAAGTTACACAGAAGTTTGGAATACGGAACGTAAAGAATTAGGGGGCACTTGGGTTGAGGGGCAAGGGGTTCTTGAATCAGAAGCCAAATCTATCCATCAACAAGAGCATTCTGTGGAACTTATTTTGCCCGCGATGAGTGTGATTGTTTTAGCTCCAAAACGAGTATATGGCGTTTTAAAAGATGAGTAAAAGGAATTTATTTAGCTATTATTTTTATCGTTTTTCGGCAGAAGACTCTCACTTCTAAGCAAAGCGAAAGTGGAAGATGAATGCCGATTGAGCGTCAGCTCAAAAGCCTTTCGTTTCTAATGCATGCGTACTAACTCAAACAATGCTTGTGTAAAGGTGCTAATCTCATTTTGCTTCTGGTATTCAGAAATTCTTGCTTCCAATTTCTTTGGAAACCG
>NZ_FQUF01000049.1 GCF_900129085.1 Atopostipes suicloacalis DSM 15692 | reverse complement strand
CCTCCACCTAGACTAGCGTCCAGGTTTCATTGGCTCCTACCTATCCTGTACAAATCATGTAGACACTCAATATCAAGTTACAGTAAAGCTCCATGGGGTCTTTCCGTCCTGTCGCGGGTAACCTGCATCTTCACAGGTACTATAATTTCACCGAGTCTTTCGTTGAGACAGTGCCCAGATCGTTGCACCTTTCGTGCGGGTCGGAACTTACCCGACAAGGAATTTCGCTACCTTAGGACCGTTATAGTTACGGCCGCCGTTTACTGGGGCTTCATTTCAGCGCTTCGCCTTGCGGCTAACGCGTCCACTTAACCTTCCAGCACCGGGCAGGTGTCAGCCCCTATACATCCTCTTTCGAGTTAGCAGAGACCTGTGTTTTTGATAAACAGTCGCCTGGGCCTATTCACTGCGGCTGACCAAATGGTCAGCACCCCTTCTCCCGAAGTTACGGGGTCATTTTGCCGAGTTCCTTAACGAAAGTTCTCTCGCTCACCTTAGGATTCTCTCCTCGACTACCTGTGTCGGTTTGCGGTACGGGCAGTGATTTTCTTACTAGGAACTTTTCTTGACAGTGTGACATTGGGTACTTCGGTACTAAACTTCCCTCCCCATCACAACTCATCCGTACAAGAAGAAGCATTTGACTCCTTCTAAGACTCGTTGCTTGGCCATGCTCAACCAGCGGCATGGTTACCGTAGCCTTCTGTGTCCTTCCTTCGTTCAAACAAAAATCACTGGTGCAGGAATCTCCACCTGCTGTCCATCGCTTACGCCGTTTGGCCTCAGCTTAGGTCCCGACTAACCCAGGGCGGACGAGCCTTCCCCTGGAAACCTTAGTCATTCGGTGCACAGGATTCTCACCTGTGTCTCGCTACTCATACCGGCATTCTCACTTCTAAGCGCTCCAGCAATCCTCACGGTTTACCTTCTATGCACTTAGAACGCTCTCCTACCATAAATCCCGAAGGATTTATCCGTGGCTTCGGCATCTTGTTTAGCCCCGGTACATTTTCGGCGCAGGGCCACTCGACTAGTGAGCTATTACGCACTCTTTAAATGATGGCTGCTTCTAAGCCAACATCCTAGTTGTCTATGCAGCCCCACATCCTTTTCCACTTAACAAGAATTTGGGGGCCTTAGCCGACGGTCTGGGCTGTTTCCCTTTCCACTATGAATCTTAGCACCCATAGTGTGACTCCCGGATACATAATGATGGAATTCGGAGTTTATCAAGATTTGGTAACCCGATAAGGGCCCCTTGTCCTAACAGTCGCTCTACCTCCATCATATGATTATCCGAGGCTAGTCCTAAAACTATTTCGGAGAGAACCAGCTATCTCCAGGTTCGATTGGTATTTCTCCGCTATCCACACCTCATCCCCGCATTTTTCAACATACGTGGGTTCGGGCCTCCAGTGCGTTTCACCGCACTTTCACCCTGGACATGGATAGGTCACCTGGTTTCGGGTCGACAACCACATACTCTACGCCCTATTCAGACTCGCTTTCGCTGCGGCTCCACTTCTTCAGTTTAACCTTGCATGGGATCATCACTCGCCGGTCCATTCTGCAAAAGGTACGCCATCACCCATTAACGGGCTCTGACTACTTGTAAGCACACGGTTTCAGGTTCTTTTCACTCCCCTTCCGGGGTTCTTTTCACCTTTCCCTCACGGTACTGGTTCACTATCGGTCACTAGGTAGTATTTAGGCTTGGGAAATGGTCTTCCCGGTTTCCGACGGAATTTCTCGTGTTCCGCCGTACTCAGGATCCTGATAAGGCAAGAAAAGTTGTCACATACAGGGCTGTCACCTTCTGTGGCGAAGCTTTCCAACTTCTTTTGTTAACTTGTCTTGTCCTATATTTCAGTCCTACAACCCCAACATGCAAGCATGTTGGTTTGGCCTCTTCCCTGTTCGCTCGCCGCTACTTAGGGAATCGCATTTGCTTTCTATTCCTACAGCTACTGAGATGTTTCAGTTCACTGCGTTTACCTTAAACGAAGCTATGTATTCACTTCGT
>NZ_FQUF01000050.1 GCF_900129085.1 Atopostipes suicloacalis DSM 15692 | reverse complement strand
CTCTCTTTTCTGTCATGGCTTAGATTGCGAAGCAATCATATAGTTTTTTATACCAATAAAAAGAATCTTTTTTAGAACGATTAAGAGTTCCGCTTCCTTCATCATCTTGATCCACATAGATAAAACCATAACGCTTAGACATTTCCGAAGTAGGCGCACTGATTAAATCAATGCAACCCCAAGGTGTGTACCCCATTAAGTCTACACCTTCTTCAATGGCTATTTCCATTTGTTTAATATGCTCACGTAAATAATTGATTCGATACTGGTCATGAATGCTGCCATCTTCTTCAACAACATCTTCTGCACCTAGTCCATTTTCTACAATGAACAGAGGAATTTGATAACGGTCATATAATTTATGCAGGGTTGTACGTAACCCTACTGGATCAATAGGCCAACCCCATTCACTCGCCTCTAAATGTGGATTTGGTTGTGACCCCATGATATTTTCACCTGTTGATTCATCACTAGGAGTTCGTCCAACAACTCCTGACATATAGTAACTAAAGGACATAAAGTCTACAGTACCTTCTTTAAGAATTTTTGCATCTTCTGGGTCCATTTCAATAGTTATGTCTTTGTCTGCAAAAACTTTATCCATGTACGTTGGATAGTAGCCACGAATTTGAACATCTGAATAAAATAAATTGTTTTGATCTGACTTTACACTCAATAAAACATCCTCTGGGTGACTTGAATCTGGACAAGCTTCAAATCGAGCCAGCATACAGCCAATCTGTGCCTATTCACTGGTAGGCTTAAGTTCTTTAATTAAATTTCTAATTGTACTTTCCGAAAGATTCATAATATGACATATTGCTTTCAGACTTACTGGAACTTTCTTTTCTTCTAAGAGATTAACTAGTATTTTCTCTCTCATTAGATTTGCTCCTTTAGGTTTCCAACTAATTATTATTGTTCCTGTACACAGTATAAGCTTAAATGGATTCTTTTAAAAGATTAATTTTTACTAAATGATTTGTTAAAAATAACATGATTAGAAGAAATTAGAAACATCTTGCACTATTATTTATCGAGAAATATAGTGCAAGATGTTCATAGAAATAGAACATAATCATTTTATTTTGTCTGTTTCCATGATAAAGTTATATGGACACAAGAATATATTCGATATTAAAATTAGGAGCGATAAAAATGGATATAAAACTTACTGAGAAAGCAACAAAATGGTTTGAAGATAAATTCCCATTAAATGAAGGTGAAGCGGTTCGTTTTTTTGGAAAAACTTATGGAAAAACTGAAGTTCATGATGGGTTCTCACTAGGTGTACAAGTTGATAATCCAGAGAATCATGACAATATCTTATCAAGTACCGAAGTTAACGGTCGTAAATATTTTACAACACGTGAAGATGAATGGTTCTTTAATGGTTATGATCTAGAAGTAGATATAGATGAAGAGCTAAATGAACCTAAATATCATTTTGAAGGCCATGACGAAGATAATAATGAATGATTAAACTGGTTATTTAATGCAAACTTGAATTTTCTTAAATTAAAAACAATCATTATATAGATAATTTTAAAAGCAGGTTTGATTATTGGAACCTGCTTTTTTAAATTAAAGAGTAAGATAAGCTATAAATCATTATGGATCTAGAAAAAAAGGACACCTCTGTATTAAGAGATATCCAAAGATAAAAAATATGTATTGTATTACTATTAATATTTGATTTACACCTTTGAAGCCCTTGATGAATGAGCCTCTAAAGGTGTATTTTTCGTTCATAAAGGAAAGACTCAAAAACCTTTTACAGCCTTAAAATAGTAAAAAAGGCACAAAAAAACTCCGCAAGCAGGACTCGAACCTGCGACAGCGTGATTAACAGTCACGTGCTCTACCGACTGAGCTATTGCGGAATAATAAATCGATATTC